>NZ_JABDWM010000006.1:0-291526 GCF_019685295.1 Rhizobium sp. NLR22b | reverse complement strand
CCTTCAGCCGCAGCGCCTCTTCCACCGAGATCTCGTCGAACGGGTTCATCGACATCTTCACATTGGCAAGCTCGACACCCGTGCCATCCGGCTTCACCCGGATCTTCACGTTGTAGTCGACAACCCGCTTGACGGGCACGAGAATCTTCATGGCAAGCCCCTTTATCCAAAGCGCGCCGCGATCTTTCAGATTCGCTTGCTCTGCGCTTTAACTCGTTTTTACGTAAGCCGTTGCCGCAACCGCCGCACAGCTTTGCGCGACATGCTTTAGACAGCCGGCCGTCAATGCGACCGCTCGGCAAGCAACGCCCAGAAGGCGAAGAGCGGCGTCTCCGCCGACCGCATGGCATGTTTGATCCTGGGAATATTATAGAACGACCCGCCGATACCAGGCGAGAACCAGTTCCCCTCCCCCTGCTGGAACTCTCCCTTGGACAGCACGAGATAGACTTCCTCCGGCGCATGGTCATGATCGGGATAGCGCACGTGAGGCGCCATCAATGTCACGCCGAACGACAGGTCACTTCGCTCCTCCAATCCACCCGGCCCGACGATCATGGCATTGGCATGCCCATCAACGAAATTGTCGCTGGCCGTGGTGTGGTCATACTTTGTGCGGCGACGCCATTCAAGCATTGGCTCGATGCCTTTGAACCCCTCGATCAATCGCGCCAGCGAAGCATAGGACGTATCGACGGCGAGCGCCATATCGAGGTGAGCGCAGACCGGTAACCGGCTTCCCTCTCCGGCGCGCGCAGTCCCCTGACGCTCCAGCGCCGCGAAGAACTGCCCGATCGAGCGGCGGGCTTCCGGAGCCCTGGCGAACTGGCCGAAAGCGACCGAAGCGGCTTCCAGGAAATGCTGGAGGCTTTCGTTGCGCAGACTCATATCATCCCCTCCCGATCGGCCGACAGGCGGCCGCTCTGACAATCATATATCCTTTGCGATGCGCAGACCGTCATAGACAGCGGCATGCGTATTGCGGGCAGCGACGGCGTCGCCGATCCGGAACAATTGGAACTTGCCCTCTGGATTGCGGATGACGGATTGCGGTTGCCCCTGGAGAAGCTGGTCGTGCGAGACCTCGCCGAGATTATTCGACTTGGGCTTCAGCTCGAAATAGAGTTCGTCGAGCGGGATGGTCCCGTGATTGACGACGATCTGGTCGTAGCTGTGCTGACGGGCAATTCCGCCGTAATCGCTGCCGATGAGGGCGACGAGCTGGTTACCTCTCTTCTCGACGGCCTCCAGCCGATAGGTAACGGTGAAGGTCACGTCGTACTTTTGGAGCGAGCGCATATAGGGAACCAGGTTCATCGCCATGACCTCCGGCGCGAAGGACCGGTCCGGCGTCATGATCTCGACTTTGGAGCCCGCCTTGGCAATGAACTCCGCCGCCTGAAGCGCTGCATGATCGCCGGCGTCGTCGAAAACAAGCACGTTGGTTCCGGGTTTCACATCGCCGGAGATGATGTCCCAAGAGGAGACCACCAGCTCGTTGCCGCTGGTGAGCACCTCGGTATGCGGCAGGCCGCCAGTGGCGATGATGACGACATCGGGGTTCTCCGCCTCGATCGTGTCGGGTTCCGCCCAGGTGTTGAAGTGGAAGGTGACATCGTATTTCTCACACTGGGTCATGCGCCAGTCGATGATGCTGATCATTTCCCTGCGGCGTTCGCTTTGGGCGGTGAGGCGGATCTGACCGCCTGGATTGTTCGCCGCTTCGAAAACCACCACCTGGTGGCCGCGCTCGCCAGCGACGCGCGCAGCCTCCAGCCCGGCCGGGCCGGCGCCGACAATGACGACCTTCTTTCTGACGTCGGCCTTTGCCAGGATATGCGGCATCGTCAATTCGCGGCCGGTGGCGGCATTGTGGATGCAGTAGGCGGCCCCACCTTGATAGATGCGGTCGAGACAGTAGTTGGCGCCGACACAGGGGCGGATATCCTCTTCCCGCTTCTCGATGATCTTGCGGACGATGTGCGGGTCGGTCATGTGGGCGCGGGTCATGCCGACCATGTCGACTTTTCCTGCTGCAATCGCATGTCGCGCCGTGGCGACGTCGGCAATCTTCGCCGCATGAAAGGTCGGGAAGTTGGTCGCGGCGCGGATTTCACCGGCAAAATCCAGGTGCGGTGAGTTCGCCATGCCCTGGATCGGGATGACGTCGGTCAGACCGGCGTCGGTGTCGATATGGCCGCGAATGACGTTCAGATAGTCGATAAGCCCGCTGTCGCGCAGCCGCTTCGAAATCTCTATGCCTTCAGCTTGCCCGTTTCCGCCGGGCAGACACTCGTCCGCCGTATAGCGTACGCCGAGGATGAATTCGTCCCCCACTCTCTCGCGGATCGCCCTGAACACGTCGAAACAGAAGCGCATGCGGTTCTCGAGCGCACCCCCATAGGGGCCGTCGAGTTCGTTGGTGAGCGGAGACGCGAACTGGTCGATCAGGTGGCCGTAGGCCTCCAGCTCGATTCCATCCATACCGCCCGCCTTCATCCGTTCGGCCGCGTCGGCAAAATCCTTGATGATGCGCTCGATGTCCCAATCTTCCACCTTCTTCGGGAAGGCGCGATGCGAAGCCTCGCGAAGATGCGACGGGGCGACGACCGGCAGCCAGTCACCCTTGTCCCAGCGCGTGCGCCGGCCGAGATGGGTAAGCTGGATCATGATCGCCGCACCCTCTTCATGCACGGCGTCGGTCATTTCCCTGATCCAGGGGACGATCTCGTCCTTATAGGCGAGCAAGTTGTTGAAGACGGGCGGACTGTCCCGGGAAACCGCGGCGGAGCCTGCCGTCATCGTCAAGGCCACCCCGCCCTTTGCCCGCTCCACGGTATAGGCCCGATACGTCTCCTTCGGCATGCCGTCCTCGGGATAGGCCGGCTCATGCGCGGTTACGATGATGCGGTTACGCAACGTCAGATGCTTGAGTTGGTAGGGCTGAAGAAGAGGATCGTTCGACATGGGCCGTGGTTCCGGATTAAAAACATCGAAGCAGACGCTAAGTGCAATGTACACAAGTGTCAATCTTGAAAACAATACAGTCACCATATTCGACACTTATGTACATTTTTCTTGTGCGAGGCCGCGGAATTTGCTAGGAGAGAACGCATGGACCAGGCTTTGAACGACACCGGTTGGCGCGGATCGCACGAGGGATGGCTGGAAGCAGCCTACCAGGCGCTGCTGGAATCTGGCGTGGATTCGGTGAAGATTCTGCCGCTCGCAAAAAAGCTCAATCTCTCGCGGACGAGCTTCTACTGGTTCTTCAAGGATCGGGAGGAACTCTTGAGCGCGCTGGTGGCGCGATGGCGTGAGAAAAACACCGGCAATATCGTCAAACAGTCCGAAGCCTATGCAGAGTCACTGGCCGAAGCGATGCTCAATGTCTTCGATTGCTGGCTGAACACCGATCTCTTCGACGCCAAGTTCGAGTTTGCCGTGCGCAGCTGGGCGCTGCAGTCGGACGAGCTTCTGGCCGAGGTCCACAAGGCCGATCAGATCCGGTTGGAGGCACTCAAACGCATGTTTATGCGGTTCGGAGTACCAGAAACGACATCGGATGTCAGAGCGCGGACAACTTATCTCGTTCAGATCGGGTACATTTCCATGCAGTCGAAGGAGGAACTCGCCGTCCGCATGAAACGGATTCCGGAATATATCGCGATCTACACGGGCGAAGTGCCGCAGCAGAGGGAGCTCGACCGCTTCTTCGCGCGGCACGGCTATAGGTCCGGCTGAGGAAACCGAGATGAGCGTTTCCTTGAGGATTGGTATTATTGGCGGTGGCGGCTGGCTTGGTGGAGCCATCGCGGGCTCGATCCTCGATTCCGGCCTGGTTGATGCTCGAAATCTCTGCCTCTCCTATCGCAGCCGACAGCCCGACTGTTTCCCGGATTCCTTCTGGACCAGGGACAATCAGGAGCTTATCGACCGCTCTGATGTGGTCCTTCTCTCCGTCCGCCCCGATGACTGGCATCCGCTCGCCGTCGACGCCTCCGGCAAGCTCGTCATCTCAGTCATGGCCGGCATTCGCCTGAGCGCCCTTTCGGAGCGCCACAAGACCGGCCGCGTCGTTCGCGCCCTGCCAAATGCCGCTGCCGAAGTGGCAAAATCCTATACGCCATGGATCGGGGCGAGCGGCATCACTGGAGATGACCGGGCCATGGTCCGCGCGATCTTCGAGACCTGCGGATCTGAGGACGAAGTCGCAAGGGAAAGCGACATCGATTACCTCACAGGCCTTGCCGGCTCAGGGCCGGCATTCCCGGCGCTGCTCGCCGCCGCCATGATGCGCGACGCCGTCGCCCGCGGCCTGCCCGCCGAGGTTGCGCGCCGCGCCGTCAATATGGTGATATCAGGCGCCGGCCGGCTGCTGGAGCGCCGCAACGAATGTCCCGACAACGTCGTTCAAACCTTTCTCGACTATCGCGGCATCACCGCGGCAGCCATCGAAGGCATGCGCGCCGCCGGGTTCGACGCTGCGGTGGGGGAAGGACTATCGGCAGCATTCAAGAAATCGGTGAGTATGGGAGCTGTTTCCTGACGACCGTTGAGGGTGGGTACTGCGGCACCCCGCCTGGCCAGATCAGCCGCTAAATAGAGGGAACGAGAATGAAGAAACTACTTGCATCGACATGCTTGACGTTCGGCCTGATCGGCGGCGCGTCCTTCGCCGGCGCCGCCGAATGCGGCAGCGTCACCATCGCCAGCATGAACTGGCAAAGCGCCGAAGTTCTCTCCAATCTGGACAAGTTCATCCTGAACGAAGGTTACGGCTGCAGCGCCGACATCACCGTTGGCGACACTGTCCCGACGATCACCTCCATGGCCGAAAAGGGCCAGCCCGATATCGCGCCCGAAGCCTGGATCGACCTCCTGCCTGACGTCGTCAAGAAGGGCACCGAAGAAGGCCGCATCGTTCAGGTCGGCTCGCCACTGCCGGATGGCGGCGTACAGGGCTGGTGGATTCCGAAATATCTCGCCGACGCCCATCCCGATATCAAAACGATCGGCGATGCGCTGAAGCATCCGGAACTCTTCCCCGATTCTGAAGATCCGAAGAAGGGCGCCGTCGTCAATGGCCCGCAGGGCTGGGGCGGCACGGTCGTCACCTCGCAGCTCTACAAGGCGTTTGATGCCGAAAAGGCGGGCTTCACCCTCGTCGACACCGGCTCTGCCGCCGGTCTCGACGGTTCGATCGCCAAGGCTTACGAGCGCAAGGAAGGCTGGGTCGGCTATTACTGGGCGCCGACCGCTCTGCTCGGCAAGTATCAGATGGTCAAGCTGGAAGCCGGCGTGCCGGAGGATGCCGCCGAGTGGAAACGCTGCATCACCGTTGCCGACTGCCCCGATCCGAAGCCGGCGGCATGGCCGGTCGATCACGTCGTCACCCTGGTTGCCAAGCCTTTCTCCGAAAAGGTCGGGCCTGAGGTCATGGACTACCTGAAGAAGCGCTCCTGGAGCAACGACACCGTCAACAAGCTGATGGCCTGGATGACGGATAATCAGGCGACCGGCGAAGACGGCGCCAAGCACTTCCTGGAAGAAAACAAGGACATTTGGACCAAGTGGGTCTCGCCTGAAGCAGCCAAGAAGATCGAAGCTGCTCTCTAGGCCAAAATTGCGGTGCGCGAAAAGCGCACCGCCCTCACGCGCCGACAAAATCAAAAAGACTGCTACGGCTCTTTGACAAAAGGGGAACCGAGATGGAATGGTTTTACAAATTCCCGCACATGAACGATGACGCGCTTCGGAATCTGAAGAAGGCGATCGATGACGGCTTTCGCGGCTTTACCCGCAGCTATGGCGACGGCATCGAAAGCCTCTTCGTTCCGCTGCAGCACTTCCTCATCGCCGCCGAACGCTTCATGACGCAGACGCCATGGCCGATCATCACCTTGATCGTCCTCGTCATTGCATGGTTTGCGAGCCGCAGCTTGAAGATCGTCGTCGGCTGCCTGGTGACGCTGATGCTGATCGGCTACTTCGACATGTGGGACGACACGATGCGGACGGTCTCGATGATCTTCGTCTGTACCGTGCTCTCCATCGCCATCGGCATCCCGATCGGGATCCTGATGGCTCGCTCCGACCGGCTGCAGCGCGTCGTCAATCCGATCCTCGACGTTATGCAGACGATGCCGAGCTTCGTCTATCTCATCCCCGTCGTCATGCTGCTCGGCATCGGCAAGGTGCCTGGTCTGATCGCCGTCGTCATCTACGCGATCCCGCCGATGATCCGCTTGACCGATCTCGGCATCCGCCTGGTGGACAAGGACGTGCTGGAAGCGGCCGACGCCTTCGGGACGTCGCGGTCTCAGAAGCTTTTCAAGGTGCAGCTGCCGCTGGCGCTTCCTACCATCATGGCCGGCATCAACCAGACGATCATGATGGCGCTCGCCATGGTGGTCATCGCTTCCATGATCGGCGTCCAGGGTCTCGGCCAGCCGGTGCTCAAGGCGATCGCCAACCAGTACTTCACGCTGGGCATTTTCAACGGCCTTGCCATCGTCGGCATCGCCATCATCTTCGACCGGGTCAGCCAGGCATATGGCAAAAGGCTCCAGAAGCATCAGGAGACCGTCCATGGCTGAGCATCGTTTCGGCGGCATCAAGATCCGCCACCTCTACAAGATCTTCGGCCCCAATCCCGCCTCTTATGTCGAAGCGGTGCAGAAGGGGCTGACGAAGACCGAACTCAACGAAAAGCACGGTCACGTCCTGGGCCTCAGGGATATCAATGTCGAGATCCCCTCCGGCTGCATTCAGGTCATCATGGGCCTTTCCGGTTCGGGCAAATCGACGCTCATTCGCCACATCAATCGCCTGATCGATCCGACATCCGGCGAAGTGCTGGTCGACGGCGTCGATGTTGTGAAGATGAACGAAGCCGAATTGCGGACGTTTCGGCGGCAACAGACGGCGATGGTGTTTCAGAAATTCGCACTTCTGCCGCACCGCAATGTCCTCGACAACACCATCTTCGGTCTCGAAGTGCAGGGGATGGAGCGTGCGAAAGCCGTTGAAATCGCCATGCGCTGGATCGAGCGCGTCGGGCTGAAAGGCTTCGAGCAAAAATACCCGAACCAGCTTTCCGGCGGCATGCAGCAGCGCGTCGGCCTGGCGCGGGCCCTTTCCAACGATGCGCCGGTGCTTCTGATGGACGAAGCCTATTCGGCGCTCGATCCCTTGATCCGCACGGATATGCAGACTGTCCTTCTCGACATTCAGAAAGAGATCAAGAAGACCATCGTCTTCATCACCCACGATCTCGACGAGGCTTTGCGCCTGGGCGACCAGATCGCCATCCTGCGCGACGGCGAAGTGATTCAGCAGGGCACCAGCCAGGACATCGTGCTGCGCCCGGCCGACGATTACATCGCCAACTTCGTCAAGGAAGTGAACCGAGGCCGGGTCGTCCATGTCGAAGCCGTCATGACACCTTTGCACTCCGCCGCAGCGCCTGGCGGCTTGACGATCGCATCGGGTACGACCGTGGAAGAAGCCGTCCGAATACTGGCTTCGACACCGAACGACGATGCCAGGGTGGTTTCGCCGTCGGGAGAAACCTTGGGCCTTGTCACCTTCCGCCAGCTCGCCGGTGCAATGGTGAACTCGCAGGAGGTGGCTCCCCCACGCGAAAGCGCCCTTTCGATCGCGCTCTGAACCTACGGGCGCGGGCTCTCCCGGTCTGGCCGGCGGCACCGACGTTCGGCGCGTCACCACGCACCGCAATCGGCAAGCCGGCTGCTGAGGGATCACGAATGCGGGCTCGGGGAGATCCTCGGCCGGCGCGAGCGGCGCCTGACAAAGCTCGCGGGCAGTCGTTAGACTTGACTCTTATATCGACGCGTCGGATGTCGAGGCGATCGGTACCGATGCTGTCGCCCTGCCAACGGGTTTGATTCTCCGAAACCTGCTTTCAGAGGGCTGATGCCACCTGTCGAGACACTCCAGGCATCGACAAATGAATTGTCTTTATACCAGATCTCTGTGCCTTCTCCGACAGGAGGTGAGTCGGACTGGATCTTTAATTCAGGGGCAACCAAAGAGTGGGGAGGGAGGGCTAGCCTATACATTTTGCGCAGGACCGGTCCATACTGCGTCGCGAAAAGCCGATTGACCGACAATATCGGAACGCGCCAATTGCTCCATTGCCGTAGAACACTAATCTCAGTCCGACCGGGGCCATGATGGTCTACGGTTTGCAAGCCCCCCTCCATCGATGACCCCAAACGATGGAAGGGTTTACGTCCATACGCACTCCATCCCGTGCGTATGCCAACTGCCTGTCAGCCTGCCGAAGGCGATCTCGAGCGGTCCACTTCAGAACCTTCGGCAGGCGACTCTTGGATGGCGCCTAGAATGTGCTTCATGGGCACGTTGGCTAATCGTTTCATCACCGGACCACCATCAAAGCAGCAGTTCCAAGGCTTGCCAAGTGCAACCGGTTCTGTCAGTTCCTGCCGACTGGCTGGGAAAATTCGACGGATGGAATTATCGGTAAAGTATCTAAAAGCTTCGCGTTTTCCGGCGCCCGCACGCTCGGGCTCGGGCTGGACCGCCTTGCCCAGGCCAGCAAAACCGACACCCGGATCACGCTGAAACTTGCCCGCCTGGCTGCCGCTTACTGCGCTCTGGCCTGTTATTGGCTATTATACGGCGAAGCTTCGTTCATCATGCCCTCCACAAGGTCCTGACAGGCGCGAGAAGAAAGATGAGCTCGGTGACGTGCAACCAGAATGAGGGACGTACTTCATCTATGGCGATGCGGCCGGGGCGTCACGCCGTGCGACGCCAGATGAAATAACGGGGACAGCATGACGGAAAACAGCGCCCAGCCATTCTCCTTCCGATTCCACGGTTCGTCTTTCGACAATATGGTGGAAACCCTTGGCGGCGCTTTCGGCGCGTTTGATGCCGAGCCTGTCGGCCGCGCCAAGGACTTTCATTGGGGATTGGATTTTTCGGTGGCCGAGAGAGCCGTCCTGCTGACGGGCTATCATGAGGCGGAGTTCCAATTCAACATCGAGCCGACCGTCACCACGGCAGAGTACCTGTCGCTCGTCGTGCCGCGCCGCGGCGGCATGGGAGTTACCTATGGGTCGCGCAAGGCCGAGGCCGGGCAAGGCAAACTGCTTCTCTACAACAATTTCGAGCCCGACAGCGTTCTCATGCATGGGCAAGGCAACGTCATCGACGAGTTGCTGATCAACTGGCCCGTCATCCTCCAGGCGATTGGCCAGACATTCGAAATGCCGTTCAGCGGCTCGCTCGACTTGCTGCCGGAACTGGATCTGTCAACGCCGGCCGGTCGGACGATCGGCAACCTCACGGAGACGATCATATCAGGAATGCGCGACGACGGTCCCCTGCTGCAGTCGCCGATCGCCATGGCGCACATGACGCAGGCGCTCGCCGATCTCGTCGTGCGCATCGTGCCGCATCGGCTGTCGCATTTCCTTGAAAAGGCACCCGCCCTTATTGCTCCGAGGCATGTGCGCAGGGCGATCGAGTTCATGCAGGCCAATATCGATCAGCCGATCACCATGCCAAAGGTGGCGCAAGCGGCCGGCGTCTCCAGCAGAGCGCTCGAAACCGGCTTCCGCGCATTCAAGGGAACGTCCCCCGCCGCTTATCTGCTGACGCTTCGCCTGCGCGCGGCGCGGCAGGATCTGATCGATCCCGAGTGCAAGGAGACGATGAAGGCCATCTGCCTGAAATGGGGCTTCTTTCATTTCGGCCGCTTTTCCGCGGTCTACAAGGCAACATATGGCGAATACCCTTCCGATACGAGGAAGCGCGTGGGCCGCCGGTAACTTGCATCTGACGCGCACCGCGACCTTTCAAGTTCGATCTTTGCGCTATGTTTAGAGCGCGGCCAAACTGTAGTGCACTCGCATCGTCCTCGGATCCCGCTTGACGATCCGAAGCTTATCATCACGCTCCGTCAGGGCGCTGAGGTCCCGCAACACAAGGGCATGTGCGATCCCGAGCATACGCGCAAAGGAGCGGCTGTCGGATGCGATCCCGAGCTCGGCAGCAACGAGCAGACCGGCCTGTAGGGAGGTCAGTGCGGCGTCCCCGTCTTGGGTCGCAGCGACAAGGGCAAGAAACCTATCGACCGCTTCGCTCACGCGGCGTATCGCTTGCGCAAGGAAACCATGATCGACTTCGAGGTCGGCGTATCGCTTTCCTCGCCGGCGCTGCCAAGCGGCACGAGCACGTTCAATTCCGGGTAATAACCGGCAATGCTGCCCCGCGGAATATCATAGGGCACGAAGCGGAAATCCGGCGCGATACGCTCGACACCGTCATCGTGCTCGCCGATCACGTCAGCACGGTCACCGGCCTCGGCATTCATCGCCTTCAGATCCGCCGGATGAATGAAGATGACCTGCCGCTCTCCGTAGACGCCGCGATATCGGTCATCGAGACCATAGACCGTCGTATTGTATTGGTCGTGCGATCGGAACGTCTGCAGAGCGAACCGCCCCTCTCCTCTTCGCGCACGCTGGTGCACCGTCTCCTCAGGAAGCGGCTGGCAAGAAAATGATGCTCTGCCTGCCGGCGTCTGCCATTCCCGGTGGGCCGCCGCGTTGCGCAGATGGAAACCGCGCGGCTTGCGCAGGCGCATATTGTAATTCTCGAAGCCGGGAATGGTTGCCTCGATATGATCACGGATGCGGTCGTAGTCGTGGGCAAGCTCCGCCCAGTCGACCACGGAGGAGCCGACCGTCGCCTGCGCAATGCCGGCAATGATGGCGACTTCCGAGCGGAGATGCGGCGAGGCCGGGCGATTGATGCCGGCGGAACCATGCACCATGCTCATCGAATCTTCGACACTGACGAGTTGGGAATTGCCGGCAGCGTTCAGATCCATCTCGGTACGCCCGAGGCAGGGCAGAATGAAGGACGCCTCACCGGGCAGCAGATGCGAATGATTGGGTTTGGTGGCGATGTGCACCGTCAACTTCAGCCGCCGAAGCGCTTTTTCGACCAGTGCGCTGTCGGGCGTCGCACGGGCAAAATTGCCGCCGAGCCCGATGAAGGCCTCGGCCGAGCCGTCGAGCATCGCCCCGATTGCGGCAAGGACGTTGTGGCCATGGTCGCGGGGAACGGAAAAGCGGAAATGTTTCTCCAGCGCATCGAGGAAATCATCCGACGGTTTTTCATTGATGCCGACGGTGCGATCGCCTTGCACGTTGGAATGACCCCGCACCGGGCAAAGACCGGCGCCGGGCTTGCCAATGTTGCCGCGTAGGAACATAAAGTTGGCGATCTCTCGGATCGTCGCCACCGAATGCAGGTGCTGGGTCACGCCCATCGCCCAGGTGCAGATGACCCGTTCGGCCCTGATATAGACATCGGCGGCCCGTTCGACGTCCTGTCGGCTCAGTCCTGATTGGTCTTCGATATCAGCCCAGGCTGTCGCCTCGACCGCTGCCCGGT
The DNA here is from genome assembly GCF_019685295.1 of Rhizobium sp. NLR22b. Classification (NCBI taxonomy): domain Bacteria; kingdom Pseudomonadati; phylum Pseudomonadota; class Alphaproteobacteria; order Hyphomicrobiales; family Rhizobiaceae; genus Rhizobium; species Rhizobium sp. NLR22b. Next base: position 280,069 of record NZ_JABDWM010000006.1, on the reverse strand, counting down.
ATTGCGCAAACCCGGCGCAATTGTCGGCCAGGAACGCATGATCGAGGACGGGTGGCAGACCGGCGGCAACCGCAGCGTCTTCGGCAGCCAGCACCGCCTTTGCCATTCCACGCACAGCGGCCATGTCGCCACCGAGCTGCGGTTGCAGATAAAGGCTGGCAATGTCGGTCGAGCCGCCGCGCAGCATCTCGATCTTGTCCTGCGGATCGGAGAAGCGCTCCAGCCCGCGCTCGCGGATCGGATTGAAGACGACGACCCGCGCGCCGCGCATCGCCGCCCGGCGCAGATCGCCGAGCATTCGGGGATGATTGGTGCCGGGGTTCTGGCCGATCACGAAAATCGCATCGGCCTCCTCGAAGTCCTCCAGAAGCACGGTGCCCTTGCCGACGCCGATCGCCTGATTCAGGGCGATTCCACTCGCCTCGTGGCACATGTTGGAACAATCGGGAAAATTGTTGGTGCCGTAGATGCGCACGAACAGCTGATAGAGGAAGGCAGCCTCGTTGCTGGCGCGGCCGGACGTATAGAACTCCGCCCGATTGGGATTATCGAGGCCCTTCAGAATGCTGCCGATCTCGGCAAAAGCATCCTCCCACGCCACCGGCAGGTAACGGTCGCTCGCAGCATCGTAACGCATCGGATGGGTGAGGCGGCCATTGAGTTCCAGTTCGTAATCCGACAACCGGCGAAGCTCAGCGACCGTAGTCGCCGCAAAGAAAGCGGGGGTCGCCCGCTTTTCCGTGGCCTCCCATGCGACGGCCTTCACGCCGTTCTCACAAAATTCGAACGACGATCCGTGTTCCGGATCGCCCCAGGCGCAGCCCGGGCAATCGAAGCCGTCCGGCTGGTTCGCCTTCAGCATCGTCCGCGCACCCGAGACCGGCGTGCCGCTTTGCAGCAATTGTTTGCCGCAGCTTTTCAGAGCGCCCCAGCCGCCAGCCGCCGCCGATTTCTTCCCGATGAATTTTGTGTCCATGCGCGCCCTGTATTGCTGAAGGGCGCTAAACATCAAGGGCGTACGAGCGATGACTCGATAGAAGAAACCTATCGAGAGATTCTGAAGCGCGGAGTTTAACCGGTTTCCTTCAGGGCATGCCCGTTCTCGCGGGAATGCGCCAGGATGCGGTTGCGGCCTTGCGTCTTGGCCTCATAGAGCGCGGCGTCGGCCTCTGCCAAAAGCCGGTTCGGGCTGGTCCGCAGGGTCGCGCCTGTAGCGCAGGATAGGCCGATGCTGGCGGTGACCCGCCCGAATTCGCTGCCGGAATGAATGATATTCTCCTGGGCCAGGCGACGCGCGAATTGCTCGGCGACGATCATCGCCCCCTTGGCGCTGGTATCGGGGAGGAACACGGCGAATTCCTCTCCGCCGTAGCGCGCGACGATGTCCGCGGGCCGACTGACGGCCTGGCGCAGACACTTGCTGACGACGCGCAGGCATTGGTCGCCGGCGGGATGACCATAGGTATCGTTATAGGCTTTGAAGCGGTCGATATCGACCATCAACAGGCTGAAAGGCGTGTTTTTCCTGGCGCTGCCCGCCGTCTCACGCGCGAAGGCCTCGTCGAAAGCGCGGCGATTGACGATGCCGGTAAGCCCGTCGGTCTCGGCAAGATTCTTCAATTGCTCCGCCGACAGCCTGAGCGCGATTTCCGCCTGTTTCGTCGCCGTGATGTCGGAGACGACGGCCATTGCCGTGCCGTCCCCGGAAATCCTTGTGCGGATGCTGCGCCAATCACCGTTGTGAAGCTGAACCTCCTCGTCCTTGTTGCTGTGCAGTGTCGCGGTGGCGGTCTTGATCCACTCTTCCGCATTACCCTCTGCGATAGCGGGCCGCTCGCCGGTTTCGACGACGCGGCGCAGGATGTCGCTGATATGCGCGCCGACCACGCGGGCAGCCCCGGAGAGCGGAAAGGCGTTGCGGTATTGATCGTTGCAGAAGACAAGAAACCCTTTGCTGTCGTACATGGCGATGCCGTCGGACATGTTCGCCATCGCATGTGACAGCAGGTTCTTGCTGTCGCGAAGCTCCCGCTCCAGCGCTGTACGCTCGGTCACATCACGGGTCACGCCTGCAAGGCCGATGATCCGCCCCTGCTTGTCCCTGAGCGGCACTTTGGAAGCGAGCAGGAAACGGCCTTCGATCCGCTCGGTGGAGTCGATCAGCGGCGTCCCTGTCTCCATCACCTGCTGCTCGAGATGATACAATTCTTCTGCGAGCGGCTGCGACATCAGATTGAAATCCGACAATCCGGTCATCTCCGCCGTCGTCCTGAAACGGAAGAGGCGCGTCATGTTTTCATTGACGGTGATGAAGCGGCTGTTTCGGTCCTTCACATAAAGGTAATCCGGCGATTGCGAAAATGCCGTCACCAGAATGCTGCGTTCGAGTTCCCATCGTTGCGTCTTCAGGAGAACAAAGCCACCGAGCAAAGTCGCCAGACAATTCGAGGCCGTCACGGGGAAACCCACGCCGGCCAGCACATGGGCAGCCACGAGAGTGGGAAGCAAGGCCATCGCTGCAACCAGTGTGCCGCCAAGGGCAAGGCCGAGCAGAACGACGTCGGTGAAACCGGGAGATCTCTTGCGGGTCCAGACATGGCCGGCGACGCCGATGCCGGCTGCGCATGCAATGGTGATAATGCCATCGACCATCGCCGTGCCGCCGACGGCAAAGCGGAAGGCGATCGCCAGCGACGCGGCAAAAGCCGCCGCCATCGGCCCCCCGAACATGCCGGCCAATGCCAGCGGCGAAAAACGCAGGTCGATATAGATGCCGGGATGAAACTCGATCGCGAGCAGTATGGACCCGATGGAGGCGCCGCCCGCTATTATCCCGAAGGCGATCTTCTCTTGCGCGAAGGAACGGCGCTGAAACTGGATAGAAAAGAGCGCCCACAGCGACATCGCCAGAGACACGAAGGAAAGGTTGCCACCAAATTGCGTCCAGATGCCATTCACCGCGTTGGGTCCACCTTCCAAACCATGTAATAAACATGTCATACGACAACACTGGTTTGGGCTTCGTTAAGTCGGACAGCCGGTTGCGCCATTCACCGGCTAATGCACCGGATATCGCGCTCTTCTGCGGGATCCGGCCGGATGGGACGCCATTGCCCGGACCACCGCAGACCGAGGTTTCTCACTTCAGTCTCGATTCCACGCAGAAGCGTTATTGGTTAGAATGCAGTGTCGACCACGAGCAGCAAACGAATATGGAATGCGGAGCCTTGACATGAGGACGCGACATTGGGACCGCAGGGGCGACGGCGGGCTGACCTTTACCGAACTCGGGTTCGGCACCGCGCCTCTCGGCAATCTTTATCGGGCGATAACCGATGAAGAGGCGGCAGCAGTCTTGGATGCGGCCTGGCAACACGGCATCCGTTACTTCGACACTGCGCCGCTCTACGGGCTTGGCCTCGCCGAGAGGCGGCTTGGCCGCTTTCTCGCTACGAAACAGCGTAAAGACTTCGTCGTCTCGACAAAAGTCGGCAGGCTCCTCAAGGTCTGTCGACCCGAACAGCGGACCGGCATCGGTAAATTCTTCGACACGCCCAATCGCCGAGAGGTTTTTGACTACAGCTACGATGGCATCATGCGATCGTTCGAAGCCTCTTTCGAGCGCACCGGGCTCGACTGCTTCGATATTCTCTTCGTGCACGATCTGGATGTCTTCAATCACGGCAACCAGGCCGCCTGCGACCATTATCTCGAGCAATTCATGAACGGTGGGTATCAGGCCATGACCTCGCTGCGCGATCAGGGAGTGGTGAAAGCCATCGGTGGCGGAATAAACGAGTGGGAGATGTGCCAGACGCTTGCCGAGCGTGGCGACTTCGACCTGTTTCTGCTTGCCGGACGCTATACTTTGCTCGAGCAGGAGGCGTTGGAATCCTTTCTTCCCCTGTGCGTCGCCCGCAATATCGGCATCGTGCTCGGCGGTCCCTATAACTCCGGCATACTGGTGACAGGCCCGATTGCCGGCGCGCAATACAATTACTCTGACGCCCCGTCACACATCCTCGATAAAGTCCGGCGCATCGAACAAGTCTGCCTGAAATACAACGTCGCTCTCTCGGACGCGGCTCTCAACTTTCCGCTCTTCCATCCGGCTGTCGTTTCCGTCATCCCAGGCGGCCAGTCGATCGATCAGGTGGCGTCCAACGACCGGGCGCGGAACAGACATATCCCTCGCGAACTGTGGGAGGACCTGAAATCGCTGGGCTTGATGCGCGGTGATGCGCCCCTCTCGCGCTGACTTACCTACTTCATTGCGGATGAAAAATTGGCCCTGCGCATCAAACGAATCTACGAGCCGAAAGAAGGCAGGGATGGCACGCGTATTCTGGTCGACAGGCTGTGGCCGCGCGGCTTGAAGAAGCAGGTGGCGGCGGTCGATGTCTGGCTGAAGGACATAGCGCCGAGTCCGGGGCTGCGCCGATGGTTCGGACATGATCCGGCCAAATGGAGCGAATTTCAGCGTCGTTACCGCGACGAGCTCAAAAAGAACTCATCAGCCGTCGAGGAGCTCGAACGCCTGATCGGGCGGTCGGACGCCACGCCTCTCTATTCGGCGAAAGACCAGGCTCACAATCATGCGATCGTGCTTCAAAGTTTTATCGGCGAAGACTGAAGCGCTTCGAAAATTTCCGGGAACCTTTTCGATCGATCTGCATCCAATGCTCGCTTCCATCCGACAAAGGAGACAGATCATGTTCAAACGAATTCTCGGCGCAACCTTCATCGCGGCATCGCTCGGCACCGCCTCGATCGCCGCCGACGCCAAGCCGACCGATCCTCAGATCGCCCACATCGCCTATACGGCGGGGCAGATCGATGTCACCGCCGCCGCGCAGGCGTTGAAGAAGAGCAAGAATGCCGAGGTTATCGAATTCGCCAAAACCATGGAGCGGGACCACAAGGCCGTCAACGACCAGGCGCTCGCCCTCGTCAAAAAGCTGAAGGTGACGCCTGAGGACAACAAGATCAGCCAATCGCTCTCGACCCAGGCGAGCAAGGAACTGAAGACGCTTGACGCCCTCGACGGTGCAGCCTTCGACAAGGCCTATGTCGAAAACGAAGTCGCTTATCACAAGTCAGTCAACGATGCCCTTGCCAAGGTGCTGATCCCCTCAGCTCAGAACAAGGAGCTGAAATCGCTGCTGGAAACGGGCCTGACCCTGTTCAAGCAACACCAGACGCATGCCGAGCATCTCGCTTCGATGATCAAGTAGGGTCGCGATGGGATCGCTGATGAAACTGCTGCCGCTGTTGTTGGCGCAGCTCTGGGCAAGCAGCGGGGTCGCCTCAGCGGCGGAATATCAGGTCACGATCGCGGGCATGAAATTCGGGGTGCCGCCTAACGAGCTGCATGTCGGCGATGTGATCGTCTGGCGAAACGATGATATATTCCGGCATACAGCGACGGCTCGCGACAAGAGCTTCGATGTCGACCTGCCGCCGAAATCGGAGGCGCGGATGACGGTCAACCGGGCGGGAGCGGTCGATTTCTATTGCCGCTTTCATCCCGCCATGACGGGCGAACTGGACGTCCGGCCGTAAGGCCGGGCTCCGATCCAAAGCAATGCGGAGATTTGCATGACAGCCATTGCGGTTCCGGTCGCGCGACGCCGGCAGAATATATCAGCGCTCCCCGATGTCGAACTCGTGCCCCTTGCGAGGCAGGGCGACGAACCCGCCATCCGCGTCATCGTCCAGCGGTACAATCAGCGCCTGTTCCGCACGGCGCGCGCCATTATCCGCAGCGATTGGGAAGCCGAAGAGGTCGTGCAGGCCGCCTATGTCAAGGCCTTCACCAATCTCGCGACATTCCGCGGCGAGTCCGAGCTTTCGACATGGCTGACGCGGATTGCGCTCAACGAGGCGCTGGGCCGCGTGCGCAGCCGAAAGAACACCGCCGGGCTTGAGGAAATCGACATGCAGACGACATCGGGGGGCGGCGAAGTCCTCCAGTTCCCCTCCTCGCTCTCCGCGACCGACCCGGAAAGCGAGCTTTCGCGAAGCCAGGCGCGGCATCTTCTCGAACAGGCCGTCGACGACCTTCCCGACGAATTTCGCGCCATCTTCGTGCTGCGGGATGTCGAGGGCATGAGCACGGAGGAGGCCGCATCCTATCTTGGCATCAAACCCGAAACCGCCAAGACCAGGCTGCATCGGGCGCGGAAGGCGATGCGCCAGTCGATCGAGAAACAGCTCTCGGGCGCATTTGCGGCCCTGTTCCCCTTCGACGGCGCCCGTTGTGCCTCAATGGGCGACCGCGTCATCGCAGTTCTTCGTCAGACATCGTGAGTTCCGACAACAGCACGCGTTTGCTTCGACGCAGCAGGTGACGGGCGCGATTACCCGCGACGCCACCTCTCGTTGGGGCTGGAGTCGCCAACTGAAGGGTGCCGCCGAAGCACGATGATTTCCGCCTTGGGCACGGCTCTGCTGTAACAGGAATATGTCATCGCAGAAGCTCAAAAGACGCCTGCGACCTGCTGAAGCGGCGCCGAGAAGGCTCACCCCGCGCGCCGACAGCGCGGCGATATCCACAATTCGCAAACATATCCGATAAGCGCAGCAAACAGCGAGCCGGCAACGCATCTTCTATCGCGAACGGAGAAATTAACAAACGCTCAAGTTTTCCAGATACATCTTGCTTTTGCTATTTTTTGTCTTGCGTCATGGTGTGTTTTGAAGTCGGCTCTTTCATATGCGCTTGCTCGAATTACGAGCGCCCTCCGCAGTCTCGAAAGGGACAGAGGCGGTAACGTCGCCATCGTCGTCGCGCTCAGCCTCGTGCCGATGCTCATCGCCGTCGGCGCGAGCTTCGACTATATTCGCAGCTACAATGTCCGGCAGAGGATGCAGAGCGATCTCGACGCGGCCCTGATCGCCGCGGTCAAGCAGATCAACAACACCGAGGATACCGACGCTCTCAAGGAGAAGGTTGCCGACTGGTTCCATGCGCAGGTGGACAACAGCTACACGCTTGCTGATATCGACATCGATACCGTGAACCACAACATCACGGCGACGGCGAGCGGCACCGTTCCGACGACATTCATGAAGATCGCCAACATCGAGACCGTTCCCGTCAGCGTGGCAAGCGCCGTCAAGGGCCCCGCCACGTCCTATCTCAATGTCTATATCGTCATCGACACATCGCCGTCGATGCTGCTGGCGGCGACGACGTCCGGCCAGTCGACCATGTATTCCGGTATCGGATGCCAGTTTGCCTGCCACACGGGTGATGCGCACACTATCGGCAAAAAGACATACGCCACCAACTATGACTACAGCAAGGAAAAGGGAATAAAGCTGCGCGCCGATGTCGCCGGCGACGCCGTACGCGAAGTGCTCGACATGATCGACGAATCCGACGAGAATCATGAACGTATCAAGGTCGGGCTTTACAGCCTCGGGGATACGCTTTCAGAGGTTCTGGCACCGACGCTGAGCACGGATACGGCGCGGACCCGCCTCGCGGACGCCAGCTACGGCCTCACCAGCGCGACCTCGAAGGCCGCCACTTATTTCGACGTTTCGCTATCGACGCTCAAACAGAAAGTCGGCGCCGGAGGGGACGGAACCTCCTCGAGCTCTCCGCTCAAACTGGTTCTGCTGCTGACGGACGGTGTCCAGTCCAAACGCGAATGGGTGACCAACGGAGTGGTCTGGAAGAGCGGGAAGGCGATCTCCGGATCCTACTGGAACAAGGTGGCGCCTCTTAATCCCGACTGGTGCGGCTATCTGAAGAACCAATCCAATACGATGGCCGTGCTCTATACCGAATACCTGCCGCTCACTTCGGACTGGGGCTATAACGCAACCGTCGGCTCGACCATGGCGAGCGCCAACTGGAAGAACACCTGGGGCGGCACCATGGACAGCGGCGTGTCGACCAGCATTACGAGACGCGATTATATTCCCTACGCGCTTGCCGACTGCGCATCGTCGAAGAGCCTGTTCATATCGGCATCATCGTCGACGGAGATCACGGCGGGCCTGTCGACGCTCTTCACTCAATATCTCTCTTCCGTCCGGCTGACCCAATGACCGCAAGAAACCGCTTTGCATTGCTTCGCCGCCTGCTCGGCGATCGCAAGGGGGTGGCTGCGATCGAATTTGCGATCCTGGCCCTGCCGCTCTTCATCATGATCTTCGGCATTATCGAAGTGTCGCTGATGTTCTTCGTCAACTCCTCGCTGGACGCTTCCGTTCATAAAATCTCCCGGATGATCCGCACCGGCGAGGTGGCGTCATCGAAGATCACACTGGCCACTTTCAAGAGCAAGATTTGCGACGACATGCTTCTGTCCTTCAGTTGCTCGAGCGGCCTCGTCGTCAAGGTCAGCGTGCTTTCCGACCTGTCCTCCGCCACCCGCGCCGATCCGATCGACGACAGCGGAAATCTCGCCGTCACCCAGACCTATGATATCGGCAAGGGCAGCGACTACATCCTCGTGCAGGCATTCCTGCCCTGGGAGGCCACCGTCAACTTCTTCAGCCTGTCGAGCGCCAAGCTTTCGGACGGCCGCTATCTCCTCGGATCCTCCGCTCTGTTTCGCAATGAACCTTTCTGACATGATCACGAAACGGAACCTCATCCTTCTCGGTCTCGCCCGATCCTGCACCGGCCGCCTCGCATGCGACCGCACGGCCGCTTCGGGCGTGGAATTCGCATTGGTGCTGCCGATCCTGATCGTGCTGCTGTTCGGCACCGTCGATCTCGGCCATGCCCTCACCGTCAGCCGCAAAATAGACGAGATCGCCTCCAGCACAGGCGACATGATCGCGCAGCAGAGCACCTGGACGAAGACCGACGTCACCAAGCTTCTTTCCGGCGCGAGCTTCATCCTGCAGCCCTATGAGACCACCGGGCTGACAATCACGGTCACGGTCAATGACGTCGACAACAGCGGCAAAGCGACGGTCAACTGGTCCGCCGCGTTCAACACCGCGTCGCTTGCTTCCGGGATGGCAAGCGCGATCGACATACCGGCGAAGATCCAGGAGACAGGCGTCCAGGTGGTGCTGACGCGGGTGCAATACACCTTGACGACACCGGTATCGGCATTTTTCTCGAACTTCACCGGGCAGAACGGCTACAGCTTCGACCACCATTTCTTCAATCGCCCGAGAGTCAGCGACACGATCAGTTACAACTAGACTGTATGTTCGTGATCGGTGGATTATGAGATTCCCGGTCGCTTGCCGTCACGTCGACAATGATGCATTGCTCGCCGGCTTGACCTGCCTTCTTAGGCAAGATGAAGGACGGGATTCCCGAGGTCGGGGGCATCGATCTCGCCGATGGATACAGGGCCGGCCGTTTTCATGGCGACATCGGCGGGCAAGCCGATCCCGATCCGCAGGATAGGATAGACGCCTTTCGTATCGCGGCCGAGGCGGCGCGGCTGGTCAGCGCCAAATTTGGGGCCGAGAAGAATGCGGGATCAGCGCGCCATTATGGAGAGCTTGTCAAGACATTGGAACAGCAGAACGATTGAATGACTTTCATATGAGCGCGTCACTGCAACGGCGATCCAGCGCTTCGCCCTGTCGCAGGCCGATAACCGCGAGATCGAGCCGGCTCACCCGGCGAGCTTGACGATGCCGTAGGGATTGAACTTGAACTCATCCACGTCATAGGTGGAATCGAAGGAGAGGCTTGCGCCCCGTGCCTTGAGCGTCGCATCGAGACCCTGCTTGCCGATCTCCCCGGCAACTGCATCCATGATGGCAACGACCTGCCTTTCGCTACCGACCGTCTCCGGCACATAGACCTCCGGCAGCCCCACGAGATGGAAGCCGACGCTTTCCAGATAACCGCGCGCCGAGAGCGGCCTCTTGGCAAAGGCCAGGCGGCCGACGCGCTGCTGGGCGAGCGGATCGCCGGCTTTCTGCGCTTCGGCGCCTTGGCCGATCAGTACTCTCCATCGATCGAGCCCATGTGCGATACCGGCGCTTTCGCCCTTGACGGCAACCGCTCCCGCGTCAATCAGCTGCTCGACGAGACGCAGAGCCGTCATCGACACCTTGATGGTGTCTGCCTGCGTCATGCTCGGCCCGAGGACATAGAGGACGGATTGATGATCGGCGACGGCTTTCTCGTCCGTCTCGTTCCAGGCATCGGGTTCGACCCGATCCCAGCAGACATCGAATGACCGGCTCATTCGGTCATCCGGCTCCGCCTGCGAATAATCCTCATCGACGCTGAAGCCGGTGGCGAAATCACGGATCGCTTTGGCCGCCGCTTCGGACAAGCGGCTGAGGTCGCGATCTCTCCCGAGAAAACAGAGGACATGCCGGGGTGTCACCGACGACGCCTCCTCCTGGGCGATTGTCTCCGGACTGGTGTCGATAGCGAAAGAAGGTTTCCAGCCAACCATGGCCCATAGGGACCCCAACAGCGCGCGACGCAGGATATGCAAGAGCGATGCCTCCGTTCGGCCGAATCTTTACAGCTTCCGCTTGTAAACAAATGACACCCGAAACGAAAGCGGATCTCGCGACTATACGTCGTGCTATTCAATCCCAGATATCCTCTTGAGCAGAGCCTTCAGGGTAGGGATCGTCATCGTCTGCCACCTTTAATCGGGCCGTCCTTTCTTGGGCGATGCGCTGGTTCCATCCGCCGGTCGGGGGCAGCGTCGACAAGATCACGTGAAAAAATTAAATTTGCCTGCAAGCTGTTTTTCTGGCGCAATGGATACCAGGTCGAGAGAAAGGGACTTAAGTGTCTCAAAGAACCGAAAATGAAGCGAATTCGCGGAACGGGCTCGAAGGACATTACCAGGTCAACAGCATCGGATTCGTCGGAACCGGCGTCATCACCGAGGCGATGGTTCGCGGGCTCCTCGCTGAGCCGGCCTATGCCTCGCAGATTCACGTCTCTCCGCGAAGCGCCCACATTGCGGAAACGCTGGCAGGCGAATTCGCCGCCGTGAGGATCGCCAAGGACAACCAGGACGTCGTCGATCGCAGCGACACGGTGTTCCTGGCGATACGACCGCAGATCGCCGAGGAGGTCGTGCGGGAACTGTCGTTCAGGGCCGGGCAGACAGTCGTCAGCGTCGTCGCGGCGACGGAGCGCCAGGCTCTCATCGACTGGATCGGCGCCGACGTGCATCTCGTGCAGGCGATCCCCCTGCCCTTCGTCGCAGCTCGCCAAGGCGTGACCGCCATCTACCCGCCTGATAATACGGTCGCAGCGCTGTTCGACACGCTCGGTGCCGCCGTCCAATGCCAGTCGAGGAAGCAATACGATCTACTCGCAGCCGCAAGTTCGATGATGTCGACCTATTTTGGGATCATGGAAACGGTTGCCGGCTGGCTGGAAAGGAGCGGCCTCGAAAGGGCGAAAGGCCACGCCTACATTGCCCCGCTCTTCGCAAGCCTGGCGCAAAAGGCGAGCGGCCCGGGCGCTGAGCCCTTCAGCACACTGAGCCGCGAATTCGCAACCAGGGGCGGGCTGAACGAGCAGGTTCTGTCCGACTTCGAGAAAAAGGGCGGCATCGCGGCGCTGACCGAAGCGCTCGACGGCGTGCTCGCTCGCATCGAGGGCAGAAACTAAAAAGTAGGCGGCGTGCAGGCGCTGATGACTTCGCAGGCCACCGGCCCGATGCAGCGGAACCGGTGTGGGCGCCGGCTTTCGAAATAGTAAGCGTCACCAGGCCCCAGCACGCGCCGTTCGTCGTCGACCGTGACCTCGAGCCTTCCCGAGAGCACGATCCCGCCCTCCTCTCCCTCGTGGACAAGAGGAATTTTTCCGGTGTCGGCGCCCGGCTGGTAGCACTCCTTGAGCATCTGCAGGCTGCGCCCGAACAAGGTTTCGCCAACCTGCTTGTAGGAAATGGCACCCTTGCCGATCTCCACCAGTTCCTCGGCCGCGTAGAAAGCCTTTTTTGGACGTTCGGGTTCGAAGGCGAAGAATTCCGCCAGCCCGATCGGGATGCCGTCGAGAATTCGCTTCAGGGCTCCAACCGAGGGATTGGAGGCGTTCGATTCGATCAGCGAGATCGTCGAGTTCGGCACACCGGTGCGTTTGGCGAGCTCACGCTGGGAAAGCTTGTGGGCGATGCGGAGATGGCGAAGGCGGCTGCCGATGTCGACTGACATGATGCGGTCCGTTTGCGTTGTCCAGAATAGCTAAAATATGTCAGATGAACCAATATATTTCAACAGCTTGCGCGGGCACAGAAAAGGACTTGTTCGTAAAGGAGAAATCATCATTCTCGGTCCATCCCAAGGAGGCCAGAATGGATCAGCTGAACAAGACGAACGCGCCCGTACTCGAAAATTTCTGGATGCCATTCACGGCGAACCGGCAGTTCAAGGCCACGCCACGGCTTTTGGCCACTGCGGAAGGAATGTATTACACCGACGTCGATGGAAACCGGGTGCTGGACGGCACGGCCGGGCTCTGGTGCTGCAACGCCGGCCACGGCCGCAAGAAGATCGCCCAGGCGGTCGAGCGGCAGCTTGCCACCCTCGACTATGCCCCGACCTTCCAGATGGGGCATCCGATCGCCTTCGATTTCGCCGCGAAGCTCGCGGCAACCGCGCCGGGCGGGGCAGACGCCAATCTCGACCGGGTCTTTTTCACCGGCTCGGGCTCGGAATCGGTCGATACGGCTCTGAAGATCGCCATCGCCTATCAGCGCGCGATCGGCCAGGGCACACGCACGCGCATCATCGGTCGCGAGAAGGGCTATCACGGCGTCGGCTTCGGCGGCATTTCCGTTGGCGGTCTCGTCAATAATCGGCGGGTCTTCCCGCAGATACCGGCCGACCACATGCGCCACACGCTCGACGTCGAGCGCAACGCGTTTTCGAAGGGGCTTCCCGCCCATGGCGTGGAACTGGCCGACGATCTCGAACGCCTGGTGCAGTTGCACGGTGCCGAAACCATCGCCGCTGTCATCGTCGAGCCGATGGCGGGATCGGCAGGCGTTATCCTGCCGCCGAAGGGTTATCTGGAGAAGCTGCGCGCGACCGCCGACAAGCACGGCATCCTGCTGATCTTCGACGAGGTCATCACCGGCTTCGGCCGTCTCGGCACGCCTTTCGCGGTGGATTACTTCGGCGTCGTGCCTGACCTGGTCACCACGGCAAAGGGCCTGACCAACGGCGCGATCCCGATGGGCGCGGTCTTTGCCAGCCGTAAAGTCCATGACGGGCTGATGATCGGACCTGACAATGCGATCGAACTCTTCCACGGCTATACCTATTCCGGCCATCCGGTCGCTTGCGCCGCGGGACTCGCAACCCTCGAAATCTACGAGGAAGAAGGGCTGCTGACGCGTGCATCCGACTTGGCCGAATATTGGCAGGACGCTCTCCATTCGCTGAAGGGCCTGCCCAGTGTCGTCGACATCCGCAATCTCGGACTGGTCGGCGCAGTGGAACTCGCTCCGCGTGACGGGGCACCGGGAACCCGCGCCTACGACGTCTTCGTCGATTGCTTCAAGAAGGGCCTGCTGATCCGTGTGACCGGCGATATCATCGCGCTTTCTCCACCGCTGATCGTCGAGAAAGACCAGATCGACACGATCGTCTCGACGATCGGCGATGCACTGAAGCGCGCGGCATAATCCCACCGCTTCCTGCCGATGCGGTGGCGAACCGGCCACCGCATCGGCTTACTCCAGGGGCACGCCAAGCCCGACTTCGACCCGGTCCATCGCAACAAAGGTGCGGAAGCGCTTGACGTTGTTGTTGCCGAAGAAGAGCCGCCGGGTGAGCGCCTCGTAATCGGCCATCGACAGCACGACGATGACAAGAATGAAATCGGCTTCGCCGGTGACGTAATAGCATTGCTGGATCTCGGGCGCGGCTGCGAACTCCGTCTTCGCCGCCCGCTCGATCTGATCGGCGGTTTCGCTGATCACCTCCACCTCGACGAAGATCGTGATGGACTGCCCGACTGCCTCCGGCGCGACAACCGAGACGTCCGCCCGGATCACCCCTTCCTCCCGCATCCGCTTGATCCGGCGCTGAACGGCGGGCGCGGACAGGTTCACCGCATCGCCGGTCGTGCGCTGCGGGGTCATATTGTCCCGCTGGAGAACGGCGAGAATCTTGCGATCGAAGGCATCGAGAGGCGATGGCTGAACGCGCTTGTTCAAATGGCCGGCTGGTGGTGACCAACCTGCAGACCATCGTCTCCAGGCGACTCGACCCGGCCGATATCGGCGTCGTCTCGGTTACCGAACTGATCACCGACGGAACGCGCAATGCGCTTCCCGGCGTCGCCCGCATTCTCGGCGATGCCCGCAGCTTCCGCTCCGAGATCAGCGAGACGATCGAAAGGCCGATGCGGATAATCGCCGAGGGCACAGAGGTCCTCTACACCAGGGAATTCGTCCCTCTGGCGAACGACCCTGGCTTGACCGAGGAAGCGCTTGCCGTCGCGCGGGATGAATCCCGGCCGTGGTTAGCGCGTCGGCGCCCTAGCGCTTTGCGGTCTGCGACGGCAACTGGCCGAAGCGCTTCCTGTAGTCGGCTGCAAATCGCCCGAGATGGGTGAACCCCCATCTCAGCGCGATTTCGGCGATGGCCTGGGTTCCGTCTGATTCCAGCAGCTCGCGATGGGCGGCAATCATTCTGATTTCATGCAGATAGGCGATTGGAGTGGTGTTCCTGAACTGACGGAAGCCCTGCTGCAAAGTCCGAACGCTTACCTTGGCCGCCACGGCGATTTCGCTGAGGGAGATCGGTTCGGCGATGTGTTCCTGCATGAAATCCATGGCCCATTTCACATGGCGCGGGGCCGGGAGCGGAGCGGCACGCGCCAACTCCTCCGAATAGTGATGGGGACATGTCTCCAGAAGCAGGTAAACCGCCGCATCGCAGAGCGATTTTACGGCCAGTGGTGAGCGCTGCAGCAAGCCGTTGCCAGTGAGACCGCTGTGGAGGTTCGAGACGAGCTGCTGCAGGAGGAATCCCGGACCGGCCGTCAGATCGATGTCGGTATGGAAGCCGATATCGCCGCTGATCGTCCGCTCGCACATATGGGTGAGCTGCGCGGCGATCTTGGCGCGATCGATGAAAAGGCAGAAATGACGGCGGGGGCCGATGATCCTTGTTCCCTTGACGGCGCCCTGTTCCAGGATCACCCCGCGACCGGGTAGCGAATATATCGGCTCCCGCTTGCCGCCGAACAACATCATCCCCTGCGTCGGCAGGAACACAGCCAATCTATCAGCGACCCCGTCTCGCCTGCTGGAAATCGAGCCTTCATAAGAGCAATCGGCCACGCTTACATCTTCCATCGAGATGAAATTGCAGCGATACGCGATGGGCATCGTGCCTTCGGTCGAGACCCTTATTGTGGATGTCGGCGTCGACAGTGCTTCCGCGAGCTCATCCGCGTCGGTTCCGTTCTGCACCGTTGCCCGAAACGACACATTCGATACGGCCGACGATTGGACCACGCTGCCTGGTGCATGCCGATCGGGGCTAACGGACATTCGTGACCTCCTACGGTGATGCCCGCGAGTGACAGGCAATTTGTACCATATCGTTCATTCCTCCTGTCGTCCATTTCGCGTCAGCCGTATCGGCTGATTGCCAGGTCCTTGGCGTCGATTTCGGGCGAACGGTTGCTGACGAGATCGCCGATCAGCCGGGCCGAACCGGTGCTCATGGTCCAGCCGAGCGTGCCGTGACCGGTATTGAGGAACAGGCCGGCGACCTTGGTCGGGCCGATGACCGGCGTGCCGTCCGGCGTCATCGGGCGGAGGCCGGACCAGAAGGAAGCCCTGGAAACATCACCGCCGGGGAAAAGGTCGGTGACGGAATGTTCGAGCGTGCTGCGGCGAGCGAGACCGAGATCATTGGTATAGCCTGATATTTCGGCCATGCCGCCGACGCGGATGCGGTCGCCGAGCCGAGTGATCGCGATCTTGTAGGTTTCGTCCATCACGGTCGATTCCGGCGCGCGTGACGCATCGTTAATCGGGATGGTGAGCGAGTAGCCTTTGACCGGATAGACCGGCAGGCGGATACCAGAGGGCTTCAGCAGCAGCGGCGAGTAACTGCCCAGCGCGACCACCACAGCCTCGGCACTGATCCGCTCGCGGTCCCGAACGGGATCGGGAGCGGTGACAATCCCGCGCACGCGGCCTCCCTCGACATCCAGCGCCTTGATCGTCGTCCCATAGGCGAAACGCACACCGAGCGCCTCGGCTTTGGCGGCGAGCGCATTGGTGAACTTGAAGCAGTCGCCGGTTTCGTCCTTGGGCGTCAGCAGCCCGCCGACGATCTTGTCGCGTACGTGCCTGAGCGCCGGTTCGACGCGAATGCAGCCGTCGCGGTCCAGCAGTTCATAGGGAATGCCGTCGGCGGCCAGCGCCTTGACGTCCTTGGCCGAAGCATCGAGCTGCTGCTGCGTGCGGAACAGCTGCAGGGTTCCCTGCATGCGTTCGTCATAGGTGATGCCGGTTTCTGCGCGAAGCTCGGCGAGCGCAATGCGGCTGTAATCGGCAAGGCGCAGCATGCGGCTTTTGTTGATCGCGTAGCGCTCGGAGCTGCAGTTCGACAGCATCCTCGCCATCCATGAGAGCATGGCCATGTCCAATTTCGGCCGCAGGATGAGCGGCGCATGTTTCATGAACAGCCATTTCATTGCCTTCATCGGAATGCCGGGTGCCGCCCATGGCGAGCAATAGCCGAAGGAGACTTCGCCGGCATTGGCAAAGCTCGTCTCCAGCGCCGGCCCCGATTGCCGGTCGACGACGGTAACCTCATGGCCTGCCTTGGCCAGCTGATAGGCGGATGTGACGCCGACGATGCCGGCACCCAGAACGATGACTTTCATGATGTCCCCAAGAATGAAGCCAGCCGGCTCTCAGCGATATTGCCTGTGATACCGATCGCCGAGACCGGTCAGGATTTCATAAGATATGGTGTCGGCATCGCGCGCAATATCCTCAAGCGTCTGATGCTGCCCGAGCACCTCGACAAGACTGCCGAGCGTCAGCGCGCCTTCGGGCAGCGCCGATATATCCACCGTGATGCTGTCCATCGAAACGCGGCCGACGATCGGCAGGCGCGTGCCCTTGTAATAGACGGCGCCGCGGTCGCTGAGGCAGCGCGGCAGGCCGTCGGCATAGCCGGCGGCAATGGTGGCAAGACACATTTCCCGTTGCGCGACATGCGCGCCGCCGTAACCAACCTTCGTGCCCGGTGATACGGTCCGCGTCTGCACGACGGCGACATCGAGGCTGACGACCGGCTCCATCAGGTTCGGCGCGCCGGCGCTCGCAGCGCCGCCATAAAGCGCGATGCCCGGCCGGGCGAGCACGCCATGATAGGCTTCGCCGAGGAAGACGCCGCCGGAATTGGCGAAGGAGATGTCGAAGCCTGGAAATTCGTCGGCGATGCAGGACATCTCTGCCAGCTGGTCGCCATTCTGCTCGCCATCGGTCTCATCGGCCGAAGCCAGATGGCTCATGATGAACAGGACTTCGATATTGGTGCCATTGCGAAGGGCTGTCGCCAGCTCCGCCCTTTCCTCCGGGGGAAAGCCCAGCCGCGACATGCCGGTGTCGAATTGCAGGACGGCCGGCAGGCAGCGCTTCAGCGCGCGCGCCGCCGCCGACCATTGCTGCCACTGGGCAAGCGAATTCAGAACAGGGACAATATTCATTTCGGCGCAGGCAATTTCATTACCCGGCTGCAAGCCGTTCAGCACGAAAATCTGGGCGTCCTGCGCAAGCACCGGCCGGAGCCTCGCCGCCTCGACGAATTGAGCAACGAAGAAATGCCGGCAATCTTTGCCGTAGAGCGTTTTCGCCACCCGTTCCGCGCCGAGTCCATAGGCATCGGCCTTGACGACGGCGCCCGCACGAACCGGCGCCAGCATCGACACCAGCTTGCGATAATTGCGGCCGAGCGCAGCAAGATCGACCGTCAGGTAGCCTGTAGCCCCCTGCATGGTCGCGGCAGTATGTGCATGCGAAACCAAAATATCGCTGTCCATGTTCACCCTCTTGTTTCCCTGCAGTGTATGAAAGAATAAGCGATATTGCAGGTCAATTTGTCATTGATCATTGCATCCATTGCATCTTATGCGCATGATCGGTGAAAATTTGGAATAATCGATCATGCCCGCCCTTGACACCACAGATCGCAACATCCTCAGGCTCCTGCGCCTCGACGCCCGGATGAGCAATGCCAAGCTTGCCGTCGAGGTCGGCCTGTCGCCGTCTGCTTGCCTCAGACGCATCAAGATCATGGAAAAGACGGGCGTGATCCGCGGCTATACGGCGCTTCTCGATACGAGCAATGCGGATGCGATGATTGCCGTCATCATCAACATCACTCTCGAACGGCAGACGGAGGACTATCTCGACCGTTTTGAGGCGGCCGTCCGCCGCCATCCGGAAATCCGCGAATGTTTCCTGATGACGGGTGGATCCGACTATCTGTTGCGCGTGGAAGTCGCCAATGCCGGCGAGTTCGAACGGATCCACAAGGAAATATTGTCGGCCTTGCCAGGCGTCCTCAGGATTCACTCCAGCTTCTCGATCCGCAATGTCCTGGCGACGCGCACCAAAAATAAGCGATGAGCAGGCGTCGGCCTGAATCGCTCTCCAGTCTTGCAGCCCGCGTCTCCAGACGCGTAGACGACACTGATCCTCGAATTGCTTCCCTGAAGCAGTTGCGGTGTCGGGCCGATCACTCCAACGGAGTCACTGATCACTTCGAGGCTCTGTCAGGCTAACCGGATAGAGTTGGCTTGCCCGAACTCCAATGCTTCCTGCGCCAATCGCCCTGCCAGTTCGGCAAACGACTGCGGCCGTCCAAAAGCATAACCCTGGAGAGTGTGGACGCCAAGATCGGCGAGCACTTTGGCATGCTCGAAGGTTTCCACGCCTTCCGCAATCACCTCCATGTCAAGCGCGCGCGCTATGTCGACCAGCGAACTGACAAGCCGGCGGCTGGGAACGGATTGCAGGATCGGCATCACAAGCTGGCGATCGATCTTGACGCGGTCCGGTCTGAGCTCGAGCAGGCCCAGCAAGGAGGCATGCCCCGATCCGAGATCGTCGATCTCAATGTCGATACCGAAGGACTTGATGGCCTGGATGTTCTGGCGCACCCGATCGCTCAGGCTGTCCAGGAATATCGTCTCTATCAGCTCGAAGCTCAATCGGCCGGGCGGGATGTCATAGCCGCCGAGTTTCGTTGTCAACTCGGGATCATCGAGACGCTCGGCGGAGAGGTTGATCGACAGCCGAACGCGCTCGAGCAGCGAGGCCGAGGATCTCATATCCAATAGGACGGCTCTCAGGATGACATCGTCAAGCTCTGCGACCAATCCGTTCGACGAGGCGAGAGGCAGGAAATGCGCCGGAGCGAGAATTCCTCTCGTCGGATGGTGCCATCTCGCCAGAGCTTCGACGCCGTTTACCCGGAAAGACCTGGCGTCGACCTGCACCTGGTAAAATGGACGGATCTGGCCGAGCGCCAATCCGGATCGCAGATCCTGGACGAGCTGCCTTTCGTTCGCCAGCCTCGAAGCCATCTCGTCGGTAAAAATCTCGGCGCGATTCCGGCCATTCCGCTTGGCGTGGTACAAAGCCAGGTCCGACTGGGAGAGCAGCTTGGCAAAGTCTCCGCTCATGGCGCTGGCAACGCCAATGGAACACTGCACGCTGAGTGCCTGGTCGACACCAGGAAGCGGGCTTTCCAGGCGTCGCTGAATATGATCGAGCACCGCCCTCGTCCTGTCGGGCTCGTCTTCAGTGACGATGACTGCGAACTCATCGCCGCCGAGGCGCGCTGCGACGTCATCTGCGGAAATGGCCTCCAGAAGAATCTCGCTGACATGACACAGAACGAGGTCGCCGACCGCATGCCCGAAGCGATCATTGATCTCCTTGAAATGGTCCACGTCTATATGGAGAAGCGCAACCTTGACGCCCTCCTGCCTGGCAAGCTCGGACAGGGCGAAATCGAAACTACGCCGGTTCAAGAGACCGGTGAGGTGATCGTGATCGGCCGCGAACCGAGCTTCCGCGCGGCTCCTCTCCAGTTCCTTGTTGAGCAGGACGTCGTCGGTCACATCCCATTCGGCGCCGACAAAGCAGGGGTCGCCGGCCACATCGACGAAATAGCGAGCGCGCGAACGCAGATAGCGGATCGCTCCGTCTGGTCGAACAATGCGAAATTCCGATGCGTAATCCGATCTGGTTTCGATCGCCCGCAGAAATATTTCATTGGTCGCCGCCAGATCATCGGGGTGGACGCTGTCCAGCCAGATAACATCAAGCGGCGCTTTCGGAACGCCATAGATCAGCTTGAGCTGCTCGTCCCAGCGCGTCTGATTTTTTGCGATATTGTGTTGCCAGATGCCAATCCTGGATGCCTCAAGAGCCAAGCCAAGCTGGCGAAGCAGATTTTCAAGTTCGACATTCGTTCTGGATCGTTTGCTGCTCAAGGCAATCTCGCTGTTACGTTCGCCCGAGTGTCGCATTGAATATCTTAAAGAGTGCTAATCGAACGAAGGCCAAAAACCCTGTTGGCCAATCAGTCAGCCGATAAACGGCCAGTGCGATGCACAAATATAACGCTCTTGCGAATGCCACCGCCCTGGTAACAGCACAAATACTAATCACATATTCAGACTGCCCAGGAAATAAGCAAGCTGGAACTGACCTATTTTTGCCTTTCAGCTCATGAAGTTACTGCCGTCGCTTTGGACTTGGCACACCAATTGCAGGCCTTCAATGTGCATCGGTCAACGGCGACCGCTGCAGATGGGCGCGACATAAGCGCTTGCGTTAGACATCGACGTCGCAAGGATTGCCATCCGGGATGCACTCATCCCGTGGACGCATTCCGGCGGCGTTTTTTTGCGTCCGAATTCACCAAGCAGAGGGGAACCTGCAGATGAAGAAGATTTCGACGACTGCGATATCGGCAACCGGCATCACCCGCCGGAGCATGCTCAAGACGACTGCAGCGGCCGCCCTCATCGGCGCCGTCAAGACCGCCTTTCCCTCCGGCGCCTTTGCGGCCGGGGCAGGCCCTGAAGTGAACGGCATCAAGCTCGGCTTCATCGCGCTCACGGATTCCGCGCCGCTGATTATCGCCAAGGAAAAAGGCCTGTTCGAAAAATATGGACTTCCGGAAACGGATGTCGCCAAACAGGCGTCCTGGGGTGCGACGAGAGACAATCTCGTGTTGGGCGGCGCAGCCAACGGTATCGACGGCGCTCACATCCTCTCGCCGCTCCCCTATCTCATGCACACCGGCAAGGTGACGCAGAACAACAAGCCGGTGCCGATGGCAGTCCTTGCCCGGCTCAATCTCGACAGCCAGGGCATCTCCGTCGCCAAGGAATATGCCGAAACCGGCGTCCAGCTCGATGCCTCGAAGCTGAAGGCAGCCTTCGAAAAGAAGAAGACCGAAGGCAAGGAGATCAAGGCCGCCATGACCTTCCCGGGCGGCACCCACGACCTCTGGATCCGCTACTGGCTTGCCGCCGGCGGCATCGACCCGAACAAGGACGTTTCGACCATCGTCGTGCCGCCGCCGCAGATGGTGGCCAACATGAAGGTCGGCAACATGGACGTTTTCTGTGTGGGCGAGCCTTGGAACGAGCAACTCGTCAACCAGGGCATCGGCTTCACGGCAGCCACCACCGGCGAGCTCTGGAAGGGCCATCCCGAAAAGGCGCTGGGGCTCCGCGCCGAATGGATCGAAAAGAACCCGAATGCCGCCAAGGCCCTGCTGATGGCCGTCATGGAAGCGCAGCAATGGTGCGACAGCATGGACAACAAGGCGGAGATGGCGGAGATTCTCGGCAAGCGTCAATGGTTCAACGTTCCGACCAAGGATGTGCTCGGCCGCCTGAAGGGCGATATCAATTATGGCAATGGCCGCGAGGTCAAGGCGACCGATCTCTACATGAAGTTTTGGAAGGACGGCGCCTCCTACCCGTTCAAGAGCCACGATGCCTGGTTCATGACGGAAAACATCCGTTGGGGAAACCTGCCGGCGACGACCGATGTGAAGGCGCTGGTCAACCAGGTGAACCGCGAGGATATCTGGCGCGAGGCTGCCAAGGATCTCGGCATCGCTGCTGCCGACATTCCCGCATCGTCGTCCCGGGGCAAGGAAACCTTCTTCGACGGCAAGGTCTTCGACCCTGAAAATCCCTCCGCCTACCTGGAGAGCCTTTCGATCAAGGCCGTCTCCTGATCCCGCCTCCGGCGCGCGACCGGCGCGCCGGCCTTCCATTCCCGTGAGGAGCGCGCTGATGTCCGCCCTGGCAAATAAAGAAAATCCCTCGATCGTCGCCTCTGCAAAGCCGGCGGCGAAGGTTCTGTCATTCTCCGGCAAGCAAGCATCGCGGATCGATTTTCGCCGCGCGGCGCTGACCGCACTTCACAATGTCGTTCCGCCGGCCGTCGTGCTGGCTCTCGTCCTCCTCCTCTGGCAGGCGCTCTGTTCATCGGCGGACGCCTCTCTGCCTTCGCCGCACCAAGTCTGGCGGGATAGCTACGACCTCATCGCCTATCCGTTCTTCAACTACGGCTCCCAGGATATCGGGCTCGGCTGGCGGGTGCTGGTCTCGCTGCAGCGCGTGGCTTATGGCTTCGGCCTTGCCGCAGTCACCGGCGTCATCATCGGGGCGATCATCGGTCAATCGGTCTGGGCCATGCGCGGCCTCGATCCGATCTTCCAGGTGCTGCGCACGGTGCCGCCGCTCGCTTGGCTGCCGCTGTCGCTCGCCGCATTCCAGGATTCCAGCCCTTCGGCGATCTTCGTCATCTTCATCACCTCGATCTGGCCTGTCATCATCAACACCGCCGTCGGCGTCCGCAATATTCCGCAGGACTATCGCAACGTCGCCAAGGTGCTGCGGCTCAACCAGCTCGAATTCTTCTGGAAGATCATGCTGCCGTCGGCGGCCCCTTACATCTTCACCGGCCTCAGGATCGGCGTCGGCCTTTCCTGGCTCGCCATCGTCGCGGCCGAAATGCTGACCGGCGGCGTCGGCATCGGCTTCTTCATCTGGGATGCGTGGAACTCCTCGCGCCTTCCCGACATCATCGTCGCGCTCGCCTATATCGGCATCGTCGGTTTTGCTCTCGACAAGCTGGTGGCCGCGCTCGGCAAACTCGTCACCCGCGGCGCCATGGCCAACTGAGGACCATATCGATGAACGCCTATCTCAAGCTCGATCATATCGACAA
This sequence comes from Rhizobium sp. NLR22b, assembly GCF_019685295.1. Taxonomy (NCBI): domain Bacteria; kingdom Pseudomonadati; phylum Pseudomonadota; class Alphaproteobacteria; order Hyphomicrobiales; family Rhizobiaceae; genus Rhizobium; species Rhizobium sp. NLR22b. Next base: position 256,850 of record NZ_JABDWM010000006.1, on the reverse strand, counting down.
GCATTTCGATCGCGGCGGCGTGCGCGCCGAAGTCCTGAAGGACATCAACCTGACGATTTCACAGGGCGAATTCGTCTCGATCATCGGCCATTCCGGTTGCGGCAAGTCCACCCTGCTCAATCTCATTGCCGGCCTGACCCCGGTTTCGGCAGGCGCCGTGCTTCTGGAAAATCAAGAGGTCAACGAGCCGGGCCCGGAACGCGCCGTCGTTTTTCAGAACCATTCGCTCCTGCCCTGGCTGACGGTCTATGAGAACGTGAATCTCGCCGTCTCCAAGGTCTTCAGCCGAACGAAGACCAAGGCCGAGCGACATGACTGGGTGATGGCCAATCTCGACCTCGTGCAGATGGCCCATGCCAGGGACAAGCGGCCCGCGGAGATATCCGGCGGCATGAAGCAGCGCGTCGGCATTGCCCGCGCGCTTTCAATGGAGCCGAAGATCCTGCTGCTCGACGAGCCGTTCGGGGCACTCGACGCATTGACCCGCGCCCATCTTCAGGATGCGGTGATGGAGATCCATAGCCGGCTCGGCAACACGATGGTGATGATCACCCATGATGTCGATGAAGCGGTGCTGCTCTCCGACCGCATCGTGATGATGACCAACGGCCCGGCGGCCCGCATCGGCGAAGTGCTCGACGTCACCATGCCCCGCCCCCGCAACCGCATCGAGCTCGCCTCCGACCGGACATATCTCAAATGCCGCGAGGCCGTGCTCAAATTCCTTTACGAACGCCACCGCTTCATCGAAGCCGCGGAGTAAATCCCGCGGAGATTGCCAATCGGGCCGCGTTACGCATACTGGCCTGATGCAGCAATCAGAAAATCAACCGGCCGCCATCGATGTCGTGCTCTGGAAATATCCGAAGAACGACAGCGGCGAGAAGCGCTGGATGCAGTGGCTTTCACCGAATGAGCGGAAGCGCGCCGCGACCTATCGCTTCGAGCGCGACCGGACCTCGTTCATCGCCGGCCGCTGTCTGCTGCGGCAAGTGCTGAGCGCGCATACCAAGACGCAGCCTGACAAGCTGCTGTTGCAGGCGGATGCGTACGGCAGGCTGAGGGCCGAGGGTCACGACGGGCTGCACTTCAGCCTTTCCAATGCCGACGGGCTGGTGGCCGTCGCCGTCACTTCAGAATGCAGGCGCGTCGGGATCGACTGCGAACGCGCCGACGCCGAAATCGAAGCGGCGGCGTTGGAGAGCTATTGCAGCCTGGACGAACGGCAGTGGCTCGATCAACTGCCTCCGGGCGAACGATCGCGTGCAGCCGTTGCCCTTTGGGCGCTCAAGGAGAGCCATCTCAAGGCACTCGGGGTAGGCTTGCGTGAAGATCCCCGCAGCGTCGCCTTTTCCTGGCAGGACGGCATCCCCGACCTGGTTCAGAGCGGCGCACCGGACCGGCAATGGCATCACCGCCTGATCGAGAGCGGCAGCCAGCACGTCGCCGCGCTGGCCGTCCACTCACAATTTCGCGCCCCCAGCATTCATGTCCTGACGTTTCAGGATGACAGCATGCCGTCCGAATGGCCGGCCCGGAGCTGATGCGACATGGCAGAAGCTGCCTCCGTCGCCCAGACCAGTTGGGCATTGTCAGGCTCGGCATCGAAATGCTGCCGGCCGAGAAGGGTGTTGACGATCTTGGCGCTACGCCACGCCATGAGGCTGAGCTGCGAGTCGGCAATGCCGTGCGAGTATCGGCCGGCGTTCTGCGCAAACAGGCGGTTGGTCCTCGGGCCTGTCCACTGCATCGTGTAGTCGTCGTTCAGGGTGGGATAGCCGTTTCTGTCGAGGCTGATCCTTTCGCTTAGCGATCCGAGCGCATCCGGCAAACGGAACCTGTAGCCGGTTGCCAGCACCACCGCATCGGCATGCAGCACCTCGATCCCGCCATCGAAATGGTTGCGGACGATGAGCCGATAGGCATTGCCGTTCCGCTCCATCTGGATCACATCGCGGTTCGGCGACAAAGATGCATTCAGCGTGCTCTGCTCAAGGTAACGCAGCGCATAGAGGCGGCGGTAGATCGAGTGGATCGTCGAAATCGACAAGCCGTCACTGGTCAGGATCGAGTTCTTCAGCGCCGCCTGCTTCTGCTCGCTGCTGAGCTTCAGATAGGCCTGCACATATTCCGGCGAGAAGACCTGGTTCGAAAACGGCGTATCGTTGATGGGCTCGAAATTATGGCGCCGGCTGATCCAGGTCAGTTCCGTCATCGAGCCAGGGTCCCCAAGCAGCGCTTCCACCACCTCGCCGCCGCTCTGGCCGCCGCCGACCACGACAATGCGGGAAGCGCCGAGATCGATGAGGCGCGATTTGGCCTCGCTATTGTGGAAGCAATCCGCACCCAGGAAGGGTTTTGCCCAGTCAGGCACGAAGGGCGAAGACCCGGTGCCGATCACCAGGTTGCGCGCTTCTTCTTGGCCGTTGTCGAAGCGCAGGACGAAGCGGTCGTCGCGGTGCTCGACGTCGCGGATCTCGGCGGAGAACCGCAGACCTTCCACGCCCTTGGCGACCCAGGCGAGATAACGCGCGAATTCCTGCCGGGGGACGGCCTCATAATTGGCGTTCAGGAAGGCGTAGAGCCGCTTATGGGCGACCAGATAGGAGATGAATGACCAGCGGCTGGTCGGCAGGACCGGGGTGACGAGGTCCTTGAGGAAGGACGATTGCAGCTCGACGCCGGGCATCATCATGCCGGGATGCCAGTCGAAGGCGCCGCGCCGCTCGAAGAAGCGGCTGCGGACGTCGGGCACGGATTCGAGCAGGCAGGCAAGGCTCAGATTGGAAGGACCGATGCCGATGCCGGCAAGATCGAGCGGCTCATTCAGGGCATCCCTGCGGGTAAAAGCGACGGTCATGCGTTATCCTTCTCTGTTTCCTTGAGACGCAGGGCAAGCCTTGAGTGGAAGGCGGGTGACCCGATCATGTGCAGGTGGTTGGTGCCGGTAATGATCTCGGCCGCGTGCGCCCTCGGCGACAGGCGGCGCCAATCGATCAGGTTCAGGCCGCGATTGAGGCTGTCGTCGGCTGCCCAGGGATAGATCGGCACGTCATGGGGAACGAGCCGATGCTTGCGGAAGATCAGAGCATTGTCGATCAGCACCCAGAACGTATGTTCGCGGCTACTGATATCAGGCCCATCGGTCGGCAGCGGGTCCTTCTCGTCGCCGACGAAGCGCAGGAACTGCTCGTAGGTATCGGCGTCCATCGTCGACAGCAGCCGGTCCCATTCCGGGCGCATCGCCGTCTTTTGCAGCCATGCCTGCACGTCGCGATGCAGCGCATCACGCTCGCCCGGCCGGAAGCGCGGTTTGGCGCCAATCGCGAATTCCGATCCGAGATCGCAGACATCGACCATCGCCATCATCCGGACGTCGACCTCGTTGGCGAGAGTGCGGGCAGCCTCATAGGCCAGAAGCCCGCCCCAGGACCAGCCGAGAAAGTAGCAGGGCGCACCTTTACTATGCGTTCTGATGTAATCGACATAGCTCTCTATGATCTCTTCAACGGGCGCGCCGACTTCCTTCTTCTCGGACAGCGAGTGGCAAATGAAGCCAGTCGCCGGCTGGTCGGCGCCGAGATAATCGACGAGTTTCACATATTCGCGGGTGCTGACGAGAAGCCCCGGGAAGCAATAGAGCCGCGGCTTGGCCCCTGAAGCGCGCAGCACGATCACCTCGGAGAGATCTCGCTCCTCCCCCTGTTCCATCACGCCGGCAAAGGCGCGGATGGTCGGGTTGTTGAAGATATCTGCGACGGTGAGCGGGATTTTCGGCCGTCGCCGCCGCAGCTGCGTGAGGATGCGGATCGCGCCCAGCGAATTGCCGCCGATCGCGAAGAAATTATCCTCGACGCTGATCGCTTCCAGCTTGAGAACCTGGCGCCAGACATCCAGCACCTCTTCTTCGAGCGCGGTCGCCGGCTCGACGATGGCACGCTTGACCGGCTGGGGTGCGGGCAGCGCGAAGCGGTCGAGCTTGCTGTTCGGATTGGTCGGCATCTTTTCCAGTTCGACCACGGCCGCCGGCACCATGTAGGATGGCAGACTGCGTTCGAGGCCGGCGCGGACCGTCTCGACATCAAGCCTCTCGTCCTTTTTGGGAACGACATAAGCAACGAGGGCCTTTTCGCCGCCGGCATCGTGATCACGCAGCACGACCAGGGCTTCGCCGACGCCGGGCTGCTGCAGCAGCGCCGCTTCGATCTCGCCGAGCTCGATGCGGTATCCACGCAACTTCACCTGATGGTCGACGCGGCCGACGAATTCGACGGTTCCGTCCTCGCGCCAGCGCGTCAGGTCGCCGGAGCGGTAAAGCCGGCCGCCCTCTATCGAAAACGGATCGGGGATGAAGCGGTCCGCCGTCGTATCCGGCTTGCCGAGATAGCCGCGCGCAATGCCCTCACCACCGATATAAAGCTCGCCGGTCACGCCGATCGGGCACGGATTGAGGTCGGGGTCGAGCACATAGACGCGCCGGAGCCCAACGGCGCGGCCGAGCGGGGCGTAGACGCCCTGGAACTTGGTGCCGGCCCTCACCTTCCAGACCATCGGCGTCATGATGGTTTCCGTCGGACCGTAGCCGTTGATCAGCCATTCCGATTTCAACGCCCGCGACAGGAGATCGAAGGTCGATTGCGCCAGCCCTTCGCCGCCGAAGGAGTAAAGCCGCATCGGCGGCGCGCCGTCGATAATGTCGGCCCATTCCACCAGCTGCTGCAAATAGGTTGTCGGGATGCTCGCATTGTTGGCGCCATGCTTGCGCATCGCCGTCAGCGTCTCTTCCGGTGTCCAGAGCGGCTGGTCGGGAAGAATGATGCTGCCGCCTTCCATCAGCGGGTTCATCCAGCGCTCATGGCCGCCGTCCGAGCTGAAGGGCAGGAATGGCAGTTCGCGGGACTCCGAGCTCATGCCGTAGACACGCGAGGTATTCTGCAAATGATGCGTCAGTGGGCCGTGCTCGACGGCCACACCCTTCGGCAATCCGGTCGATCCCGAGGTGTACATGACATAGGCGAGCTGATCCTTATGCGTGGGAACGTAGAGCGGCGTCTCCGGCTCGCCTTCGAGATCAAGCTTGTCGAGTTCGAGGATAATCGCATCGAGTTCGTCCGGCAGGCGATGGCGCAGCCAGCTGTGGGTCAGGACGATCTTGACGCCGCCGTCTCGCAGGATGTGATGGTTGCGGACCGGCGGATGGTCGGGCTCGACCGGGATATAAGCGCCGCCTGCCTTCAGCGTGGCGAGAATGCCGACGATCGCCTCCGGCGAACGCTTGATGAAGATCGCGACCGTCACCTCGGCGCGAACGCCGAACTGCCGCAGCCGATGCCCGAGGCGATTGGTGCTCGCCTCCAGCCAGCCATGGCTCCACTCCTCGTCACCATAGACGATCGCGGTCTTTTCAGGCGTCCGGCGCGAATGGGTTGAGATCAGTTCGTGCACCGGCCGATCGTCGTTGACGACATCATCCTCGTAGGGGGCGGACAACCAGTCGAGCTCTTCGCTGCCGACGAGTTCGATATCCTTGATCCGGAGATCCGGCTGCGCGACGATCTGTTCGAGCACCAGGCGGAAATGCTTGGCGACACGGGCGATCACGGCACCGTCGTAAAGATCCTGGGCATAGTCGATCAGCCCGAATGCGCCGCCTTCCAGACGCGCCTCGACCACCAGGGAAAGCTCGCTGTCGGCGCGCGCGCCTGACGGTTCCAAATTTTTCGCATCTCTCGGCACGGGATAGGGCTCGCGGAATTCGAACAGCGCCTTGACCACGGCTTCCTGGGCGGCCGCTTCGTCGACCACCAATTCCTGCGTGATGCGCTCCAACGGCACGAGCCGGAGAAGCCCTTCCTCCGTCACCTTGGAGATGGTCGCAACAACGTGGTCGAGGGAATGCCGGGAGGCGAGCGGCAGGACGAGGGGAAGGACCTGTTCGGCGCGGCCGCGGCTGGCGAAATGTTCCGTGCGGGGCCGCGCGACCAGCAGCCCGGTCAGCAAGGCATAGTTGCCGCTGTAGCGCGCCAGCAGCGCGCAGAAGGCGGCGTGAAGCACGCGCTCGATCTGGTATCCCTTGCCCTGTGCATGCCGTTCGAGCTTGGCCCAGAGGTTGGGCTCAATCGCAAACCGATGCTCAGCGCGCGCCACGCCCGCAAGCCCGCCGCTGTTGAAACGGGTGGGAAAGGCCGAGGCCGCATAGTCGAGACCGATCGTCTCGCACCAATAGGCAAACGCTTCCCGCGCCTCATCCGTCTCCAGCCATTCTTCCTCCCGCGTTCCGGTCGAAACTTCCGCCGGCTGCACGTCGCCGGCCGGCGCGCCGTCGAGGATGCGCGCCAGCGAAGCGGCAAGCACGGATTTTTCGCGGTCGTCTGAGACGATCGGATGCAGCACGATCGTCAGCATTGATTGCCCATCGGCAAGCAGGATGATCTGAATGCGCGCCCCCGGCCCGTCCAGCAGATCGAAGCGTCTGTCGCGAAAGGCTTTTCGCGCGGCCAAGGCTTCAGCCTCGGAAAGAGCGGCTCCTTCCTTGCCGAGAATTTCCATCGGCACGGCGTTCGATGCGCCGCGATACTGCTCGATGCGGCCGCCCGCCAGCCGACGGAAGCGGGTGGCAAGCGACGGGTTCTCAGCCACGAGCGCACGGCAGGCTCCGGCAATCGTCTCGACGTCGATTGCGGCACCCAGCCGCAAGCCGATGATCTGGTCGGGAAAGACCGTGTAATTGCCGATCTGCTCCAGCGACCAGATGCGCTTCTGCGCGATCGTCAGCGGAAAGCTCTCGAAGACGGTATCCACAGCGTCGGTCGGGCGGGCATCGGCGAAATTGGTAATCTGCTTGTTCATCTTGCCATCCAGACCTTTTCAGAGACGCGCATCGGCGGCCATCGCCGAACGCAGCGAGAGCGGGCGAGGATCGGTCCAGATTTCGCGGATATGGGCGAGGCACTCCTGGCGCGAACCGGCAAAACCCGCGGCCTGCCAGCTCACCGGAATCCGCTTGTCCTGCGGCCAGACCGAGTAATGTCGCTCGGTGTCGATGACGACGATCCAGAGATCGTCGCGGGGCTCAAGATTGTCCATTCGAAGCTCCTGCAAAGATTGACGTCATGCGCAAATGACGGATCCCCCCTGCCGGAGTTTAGAAAATTGCTGAGAATTTTTTTCTTCGTTTACCCCTAAATCTGCCTGGGGATGGATCGTCATTCTATCAAATCGGCGCAGGAGCGGGCTTCATGCTCGCAGCATCAAAAGCCCTGCCGATCAAGGAGAACATCATGGATTTCGATGCCGCCAAGCAAAGGCGGGTTCTGCAGGCGCGCAGCTATGTCAGGCTTGCCCCCAATATCGTCCATCTCCACACCGCACACGGCAATCACGAACTCACAGTCGAAGCCGAAGCCGGCATCGCCTTGCTGACCTTCTACGAGGGAAATCCCGTGCAATCGGCGGAGCTTCTCATGGCGGCCGCCGAGGCGGTGACGGCGCAAGACCGCTCGATCAAATCGGTCGCTTTCGAAGGCCATCAGGCGAGCCTTCCCCGGCACATCGCAGGCATCGACGGACGGCTCGATTCCGCGATCCTCTGGCAATGGCCCTCCCCGTGGCTGCCGCAGATGTCCTATCCGCTGCCGCCCGTGCAGGAGATGACGGCAGGTCGCTATCATCCGCGCCGGCCGGCAAAGCCGAAGGACACGGTCTACCAGCGCTTCATCCCCTGGCTGGAGCGGGATATCAGCTTCAGGGTGGCCGATCCCGAAACCGATCTTGCGGTCTTCCATCGCTGGATGAACGACGAGCAGGTTAACACGATCTGGGAGGATGCGGGCTCGATCGACAAGCACCGGAAGATCCTGGAGGAGAGGATCGCCGATCCGCATATCCTGCCGCTGATCGGCAGTTTCGCCGATATTCCCTTCGGCTATTTCGAGGTCTACTGGGCCAAGGAAAACAGACTCGGCCCCTATTACGATGCCGACGATTACGATCGCGGATGGCATGTGGCGATCGGCGAGCCCGATTATCGCGGCAAGAAATGGATCAGCGCCTGGCTTCCCTCGCTGATGCATTTCATCTTCCTCGACGATCCCCGCACCAAGCGCATCGTCGGCGAGCCGCGCGCCAGCCACGAGCAGCAAATCCGCAATCTCGACCGCTCAGGCTTTGCCAAGGTCAAGCATTTCGATTTTCCGCACAAGCGGGCGCTTCTCGTCATGCTGACCCGCGAGCGCTTCTTCGGTGATCATCTCTGGGTGCCCGCATCATGAACGACATGAGCGAGATGAGCGGCAGCCTGCGCAAACGCCGGCTTGCCCCGGAAGATCTTGCCAGCCCGCAGCTTTTCCGGCTGCTGCTGCGCCTCGGCCTGCCAGCCATGTTCGGCCTGTCGATCAATGCCGCGCATCACACCATCAACATGGTGTTCGTCGGCATGATCGGCGAAGACCAGATCGCCGCGATCATGATCGTGCTGCCGATCCTGATGCTTGTCGCCGCCTTCGGCGAAGGCATCGGCGTCGGTGTGGCAACCGAGGTCGGCCGGGCGCTCGGCGCCGGAAACCGGTCGCGGGCGAGCACGCTTGCCTCGATCAGCCTTGCCGCCGGCATCGCCTTCGGCGTGGCAAGCGCGGTCGCCATCGTCGCATTCCCATCTTTCCTGCTGTTCGGCGCCACACCCGCCATCGAGCCGCTTGCGCAGCATTATCTCCTCATCATCGCAGTCTCGATCCCGCTGACGATGGGGCAGATCATTCTCGACTTCCTGGCGATCGCCGAGGGCAATGCCCGCTTCAGCATGTGGACGCTGGTTGCCTGCTTCGCGCTGAACATCATCCTCGACCCGATCATGATCTTCGGCTTCGGCCTCGGCCTGCAGGGGGTGGCAATGGCAACCATCCTCTCCCAACTCGTGGCGCTCTCCATCTACGGCGCCTATCACGCGAGACGGCTCGGCACGATCCGGCTGACATTCGGCTGGCGGCTCGGCGATGTCAGGCATCTGAGGCCGGTCCTTGCCGTGGGCGCGCCGACGACGCTGACGAGCCTCGCAACCGCTGGCGCAATCGCCGCGATGCTGTCGTTCGCCGGCACCTATCGTGGCGAGGACGGCATTGCCGGAGTCGGGATCGCCCTGCGGCTGCTTGCGGTCGGCGCACTTCCCGTCATGGGCATTTCGCTGGGCGCGCAGGCCATCCTGAGTTTTGCCTGGGGCCGCGGGGATATATCACGGGTGCTCTCGTCAGCCCGGATGCTGACCGCCGTCACGAGCGCGGTCGGCGGCGTCTACGGACTGGCGGCGATCATCTTTTCCGAACACCTCGCCTCATTCTTCACCGACGATGCGCCCGTGGTGTCGATCGCAGGCCAGGCGATCGTCGCGGCCCACCTGCCCTTCCTGCTGTTTGGCATCCGGCAGACCGTGCTGATCCTCTTCCAGGCGCAGGGCAGGCCGAAAGCCGCCCTTGCCCTCGGCCTGGCGCAGAACGGATATCTTCTCTTTCCGCTGCTTGCTCTCCTGCCGCCCTTCTTCGGTTTTTCGGGTCTGCTCGCAGCCATGTTTCTGGCCTCGGCGCTCACGGGCCTGCTGTCATGCTTCTGCCTGGCAAGGTCGATCGGCGCACTCCGGCAGCGCTCGGCCGAACCTCTGAGCGCTATCCGTCCCCCTCCCAGCTTTTGTCCATGAAAGGATCATCATGAACCAGTCCTTCAGCCCGCGCGACCTTGGCGCCCATGCGGCCGCCGACGATCTCTTCACCCCCGTCGATCCGGCCGCCTTCAACGCCGTATCGCCGCCAATCTTCCAGACCTCGCTCTTCACCTATGACAGCTACGAGGCGATGGAGGATGTCTTCGCCGGCCGGGCGCGCAACTTCATCTATTCGCGCGGCGACAATCCTACCGTCCGCGAATTCGAGCTCTTGGTCGCCCGCCTCGAAGGCGCGGAGGATGGGCGCGCCTTTTCCAGCGGAACGGCCGCCATCACCGCGACTATTCTGAGCCTCGTGGAAGCGGGCGACCGGGTCGTTGCCGTCCGCCACCTCTATAATGACGTCTATCGCCTTCTCGTGAAGCTGCTCGGAAGGCTCGGCGTCACAGTGGATTTCGTCGATCCTTCCGACCATGACGAGGTGCGCAAGGCGCTGCCGGGCGCCAAGCTGCTCTATCTCGAAAACCCCTCCTCCTTCGTCTTCGAGCTTCAGGACATCGTGGCGCTGTCTGCCATGGCGAAGGAGGCTGGAGTCACCACGATCATCGACAACTCCTGGGCAACGCCGCTCTTCCAGAAGCCGATCCAGCACGGCGTCGATATCGTCATTCACGCCGCCTCGAAATATCTCGGCGGCCACAGCGATACGGTTGCCGGCGTCGTCGTCGGCACGAAGGAGGCGATCGCCAGGATCAACTCGGCCTCCTATCCCTATGTCGGCGCAAAACTCTCGCCCTTCGAGGCATGGCTCCTGCTGCGCGGCATGCGCACGCTGCGCGTCCGTCTCAAGGAGCATGAGCGCAGCGGGCTTCTGCTCGCCGACCGGCTGAAACAGCATCCCGACATCGCCGACGTTCGCCACCCGGCCTTTCAGGACCATCCCGGCCGGGCGACGCTGTCGGGTTATGCCGGGCTCTTCGCCTTCGACCTCACGCCCGACATCGATGTCGGGCGCTTCGTCAACGCGCTTCGCGAGATCCGTCTCGGCGTCAGCTGGGGAGGACCGGAAACGCTCGTGGTCCCCGCCAAGGTCGCGCTGCAAATCCCCGACCGGATGACCACATTCATCCGGTTCGGCGTGAGCGAGCAGACGGTTCGCTTCGCCGTTGGACTGGAAGAACCGGAACTGCTGTGGAGCGATTTGCAGCAGGCGCTGCACGCCGCACGGCGGTAGTATCCCGGCGAGGTTCATGATCGGGGCGGGCGGGTTCAGTGATCGCCGAATGGCAATGCTGCTCCGCCGCCTTGATCATGAAATTGACAAGCGTCCTCGAGACGCCGAGTTCGGCCGCGATATCCTTCTGCGGCACGCCGTTCAGGCGGTGGCGGATGAAGGCGTCGTTGGTGCGCTTCGGCAGCGCCTCGAGCGAAGCAAGCACGTCACGCAGGGTCTCTGCGGCAACGAGCTGGTCGAGCACGGTGGGGATCGGTGCGGTGATTTCCTGCACCTGGTCTAGCGACCTATAGTTGTTCAACTGCTGGCGTCGGCGACGGCTCTCGTCCAGGGCGAGGTTATAGACCATCCGGAATGCGTAACCGATTGGGCAACGAATGCCTTCGACGTTCACTCCGTAAGCTTTGATGACGCCATCCTGAAATATATCCTCGGAATATGACTTTGATTTAACAACACTTTCTATCGTTTTCAGGAGTTTATCCTTGTTTTCGATCATCGCATTGACAACCGCATTTCCGTTCACATCACGATGCGATGCTCGCATTGCCCTGTACCCTTTTTACAAATGGAAAATCAGGCTCTGTGGTTGCTGGTCGGTTCGGTCGCGGTGTTCCTTTTTGAGCAAATGCACACGATGTGATTGCAGTGTCTAATTTAAGATGATAACCAGAGTCAAGTTTAAATCGATCGGCCGGAGACGAGAAAAAAATGGGACGAACAGTTGAGATCTTGACGGGCAAGGCGGAGCTCTGCCGGTCGATCATGGGAGCCTTGCCCGATTGGTTTTCCGAACCCGAGGTCATCGAAGCAAGCGCAGAGGCGGTCGAAGATCTGCCGGTGTTCGGCTATATCGAGGCGGATGTCGTCACCGCCATGATCGCGCTGAAGCCGCACCTGCCAGGCGCAGTCGAGATCGCGCTGATCGCGACGCGGCCAGAATATCGCGGCCGCGGCGGCGGACGACATCTTGTCGATGCGGCCGAACGCTTCGCCCATCAATCGGGCGCCCGGCTGCTGACGGTCAAGACGCTCGCGCCGCGCGGCCGCAACGAGCCGCAATTCGAGGCGACGCGCCGCTTCTATGACCGGAACGGCTTCGTCAGGGCGGAGGTGTTTGACAAGCTCTGGCACGAGGGCCATCCGTGCCTCTTCATGGTCAAGCCGCTCGTCGGAAATCAGCCGAGCGAGACCGCGCCTTGAAACGACGGGACTTTCTTCTGGGCGCGCTGGCAATGACGAGCGCGCCCGACACGGCGCGCGCCGGCGATGGCGGCGTCGTGTCGCTCGATTACGGACTGGCATCGACGATGCTGGCGCTCGGCAGCATGCCGCGTGCGATCGCCTCGCTCAGGAACTGGTCGGAATGGGTCGTCGAGCCGGCCATGCCGCAAGGCGTCGTCGATATCGGCACAACGTCCGAGATCAATCTCGAAGTCCTTACCAGCCTCCGGCCATCGCTCATCCTCAGCACGCCCTTCCTGGCAGCGCTGGATGAAAAACTCTCCCGCATAGCACCGGTCGCGACCTTCACCATCTATGCCGCGAACGGCGATGCACTCGACCGCTCCTACGCCGAGACGCGACGTCTCGGCGCCATGATCGGGCGACTGAGGCAGGCGGAGGCGTTTCTCGCCCGCGCCGATGCTACATTCGAGCGGTTGCGCGAGACGGCGAAGAGCCTGTCCGCGCCTCCTGTGGCGGTCATCAACTTTATCGACCAGAGGCATGCGCGCATCTATGGCGGCCCCGGGCTCTATGGCGGCGCCATGAGACGCATCGGCCTTGAGAACGCCTGGAAGGGAGAGGCCAGCTACTGGGGATTTCAAACGATCGGCCTGGAGCAGCTCGCCGAACTCGGTGACGAGGTGCACCTCGTCGTCGTGTCGCCGCTGTTTCCACCCGATGTCCTGACCCGGCTTTCCGAAAGCCCGCTCTGGACAGGCCTTCCCTTCGTCCAGCGCCAGCGAATCTCGGTCGTTCCAGGCGTCCTGATGTTTGGAATGGTCCAGGAGGCGCTGCGCTTTTCGATCCTGATGGTCGATGTTCTGGAGACTGCCGCCTGATGAAGCCTCACTATTCCCGCTTCGGCGCGCCGGCACTTGCGGCGCTATTGCTGTTTTCAGGCCTCAGCCTCGCCGCCCTCGATCTCCTGCCGGCGCTGCCGCATCTCGAGACGACAGGCGGTTACGACGCCCAGCACCTGTTGCTTCTCTATTCCACGCTGCCTCGCATGGCGACGGCACTGATCACGGGAGCCGCCCTTGCACTTTCGGGAACGATTCTGCAGCAGGTGCTGCGCAATCCGCTGGCCTCGCCGACGACGCTCGGCGTCTCGGCCGGCGCCAATCTGGCGCTGGTATCCGTCATGCTCGCCTTTCCCTCACTGGCGGGATGTGGCCGCGACGCGGTCGCGCTCGGCGGAAGTGCGGCTGCTGCCTTCGCGATCTTTTCGATCAGCGCCCGGCACGGCTTCTCGCCCTTTTCCCTCATCCTGTCGGGCATGATCATCGGCCTCTGGTGCGGAGCGGCGGCGGCCATCCTCATTCTGATGAACGATCAATATCTCTCGGGGATCTTCATCTGGGGCGCCGGCTCGCTCTCGCAGCAAAGCTGGGCGATCCCGCTATCGCTGCTGCCGAAATTGGCGCTGCTCGCCGCCCTTGCCCTTCTCGCTACCCGGCCGCTGGCGCTGAGCCAGCTCGGCGATGCCGGCGCGACCAGCCTCGGCCTGCGGATCAAATGGGCGCGGGGCTTCGTCCTGGCGATCGCGATTGCGCTGAGCGCCCTCGTCACCAGCGCCGTCGGCGTCATCGGCTTCGTCGGGTTGGCCGCCCCGCAGATCGTCCGGATGGCCGGTGCAAGGCGCATCCTCAGCCAATTGATCTGGTCGCCGCTCGCAGGCGCCGGCCTTCTCCTCGTGACGGACGAGACCATCAAGCTTCTGGCTCCCGGTGATTTCGTGCCGACGGGAGCGGTGACGGCACTGCTCGGCGGGCCGATTCTGATCGCTCTGCTCCCACGCCTCGCCACCGCCTCGCGCGCACTGCCCGGCATCGCCTCGCCACGGCTCGCGGTCGGCAGCAAATGGGCTCCCCTTGTCCTGCTGTTGGCCTCGATCGCATTGGCGATCGCCGCGATCTTCTTCGGCCGGGCACCCGACGGAGACTGGGCCTGGCTGCCGGCCGCCTCATGGGACGACATCCTTCCCCTTCGCCTGCCGCGCGTCGCCGCGGCATTCGGCGCCGGAACGGTGCTCGGCGTGACCGGCCTCATTCTGCAGCGGCTGACCGGAAACGAAATGGCAAGTCCCGAGGTGCTCGGCGTATCGGCCGGGGCGACCCTCGGCGTCGCCGCCGCCCTCTTCGCCGTTTCTGCACCGGGGCTGACGGTCCAGCTTGCCTTTGCCGGCGGCGGAGCGCTCGCCGTGCTTTTGCTGATCTTCCTCCTGAGCGCCGGTTCCGGCTTCGGCCCGAACCGCGTTCTGCTCGCCGGCATCGCCTTCGGCGCAATGCTCGATGCCGGGATCGGCGTCCTTGCCGCGAGCGGCGATCCCCGCGGCCTCGCGCTCATCCGCTGGATGGCGGGCTCGACCTATTTCGTCGACAATGCGGTTGCCGCAAGCGCCCTGTCGATTGCGCCGGCCTGCCTCGTCGCCGCCTTTCTCGCCAGCCGGTGGCTTGCGCTGCTGCAACTCGGGCCGGAAGCGGCGAGCGAACTCGGCCTCAGGATCGTCCCCACGCGCGCGGCCCTGTTCGGGCTCTCTGCGATCATGACGGCAGCCGCGACGCTGGTCGTCGGCCCCTTGAGCTTCGTCGGGCTGATGGCGCCGCACCTCGCCCACGGCCTCGGCTTTCGCCGCCCCTCCGTCCAGCTCCTCGCCGCCGCCCTCATCGGCGCGACCCTGCTCGTCATCGCCGACTGGGCCGGCCGGATGATCGCCTTCCCCTATCAGGTGCCGGCCGGCTTGATCTCGGCCCTGGTCGGGGCGCCGATGCTGCTGATCGTGCTGCGCCGGCGGCCTTGAGAAGCCGCATTCATCCCGCCAATGCTTCGGCGTCGGCCCCTGCAGGGATGCGCAATGGAGAGGAAGGATCGGTCGCAGCGCGCCATACAGCCTCGACGACGTCGACGGGCTGTGTCAGGGCGGTCACCGAGTGTTGCTCCCATGATGCGAACACCTCTGCGACGACCGACGAATAGGCGTGCGGGAAGCCGCCCTGTTGTTGAATCCGTGCGCGCGCCGTATCGCCGAACCGAGTCTCCGGCGCGCGCCCCGGAAGCACGATCCTCACACGCACATTGAAAGCCTCAAGCTCGAGCGCGACAGATTCGGTGAACGCGTTCACTGCGGCTTTGCTCGCCGTATAGACCGAGAGGAGCGGAAGCGGCTTGAGCGTCACGCTTGACGTGACGTTGACGATAACGCCTTCCTGGCGCTCCCGCATCTGCGGCAGAATCGCCTGGGTCATCGCGATCGTTCCAAGGGTGTTCGTCTCGAAAATTTCGCGGGCGATCTCGATCTGCGTTCCCTCAAGCGCGTTGAGCAAACCGATGCCGGCATTGTTTACCAGCACATCCACAGGCCCGGCGGCCTCAACCGCAGCACGGATGCTTTCAGGGCTTGTGACATCGAGCGCAATGATCGTGAGTTGGTCCGAAGGCGGCAGAAGGTCTTGGCGAGGCGTTCGCATGGTGGCGATCACCTTCCAGCCCTGCGCAAGAAAGAACCTGGCAATTTCCAGCCCGAACCCCGACGAGCATCCGGTAACAAGAACGGTCTTCATATTTTTGTCTCCTATCCATCTGCCAGCAACAGATGTAGACGGCGAACGCGGCACTTACTATCATGCATCGTCCTTGTTTCATTATCAGGAGTATCAATGAGCGACCCGCTGGCCGATATGGTCACGCTGCTGCAGCCAGCGGCGCGCCATTCAAAGCTCGTCAGCGGCGCAGGGACGTGGCGCGTCGAGCGCCAGGAGACGGGTCAGCCTTTCTATTGCGTCGTGCTGGAAGGTTCTTCAAGGTTGAGCGCGGAGGACGAGCAAGTCACACTCCTAGAAGGCGACTTCATCCTGATCCCGGCCGCCCATGCCTTCACGATGTCGAGCCTGGACGACGGATTATCGCCCGGCATTGATCCCTTTACCGTCACGATGCTTCCTGAAGAAACCCGTCACGGCGATCCCGAAGGGGCTGTGAATGCACGCTTGCTTGTCGGCCACTTCGCCTTCGGCTCGCCGGATGCAGCGTTGCTGGTTTCCCTGCTGCCGCGGATCATCCACATCCGCGGCGACAGCAGACTGTCGGCGATCGTCCAGCTCGTCACCGACGAAGCCCGCGCCGAGCGGCCGGGAAAGAACATGATCCTGGCGCGCCTGTTGGAAGTCTTGCTTGTCGAGGCGCTGCGTTCGAATTTCGGGGAGAAGGCGCCGCTTGGAATTCTGCGGGGCCTGAGCGATACACGCCTCGCCCTGGCTATCCGTCGGCTGCATGAAGATCCATCCAGGGAATGGACGGTGGAACAGCTCGCCGGCGAGGCGGCCCTGTCGCGGTCGGCGTTTTTCAATCGCTTCCGTCGCACTGTGGGCATGGCGCCAATGGAATATCTCATATCGTGGCGCATGGCGCTCGCCAGAAATCTGCTGAGGCAGGAGGATATCGGAATTCAGGAGATCGCCGAGCGCGTCGGCTATGGCTCCGCGAGCGCGTTCAGCACGGCATTCACGCGCTTTGTCGGGTTGCCGCCGTCACGATATGCCGAGCAGGCAAAGACCATGTCAAATGCCGCCGCATAATTCTAATCGGCCTCAATGCCGCCCGTCCGGCAGCGGGCAGGCCTCGCCGCAGCCGCCGACGCCAGGCAGGTTATAGCGCAGGCAGCAGACCTTGCGGCGAGCGAATTCCAGACCGCATTGCTGCCGCGCCATGCGGATCATGCCGAACATTGGATTGCGACCGCCGCCCGGCCACTCGGCATCGTTCAGCAGCGCCAGGCCGCCTTCGACGAGGGCAGGCTCGTGGCGGTGAGCGATCTCTTTCAGGATCCAGGAAAGATAGGCCGCGAGATTGTTCCAGAGAAGCTTCGGCGCCACGCCGGCAATGGCGGCAATCGCCGCAATGACCGGTTCGGCATGGCCGAGCATCAGTCGGTGAAGCTCGCCGGCCGGATCGGTCGTCGGCTCTGGCCTGCCCGACATCACGAACGCTTCCGGCTCGCCTGTCTGTTCGTTGCAGACGAGAGAGAGCCGGTCGATTTCCATCGGCAGCGCGATGCGGTTGACGAACATATGGACGCTAGGCGCGATCGTCAGCATGCTGAAATAATAGAGCGTCCACATGGAGACAATCGCGCGGCGGTCGCTGCCCGGAAACTTCTGGCCATAGCGGGCGATGATCCCGTCAAAGACGTCGCGGTCGCCGAGATCCCTGCAGGAAACCACCAAACCAGCCGGCGGCGGAGAGGCGAGCAGCTTGCCGCGGCAATAGGCGAACGGGCCATCGCCCACCAGGCCGTCGAGGTCGATGGCCTGGCGGCCGACAGGGCGATCGCCGATCGAAGGGCGCGAGGCCGCCCCGTTCGTCTCTAACGTCATGGTGCTACCACCGATACTTCAGGGTGCCGGTCATGTTGCGACCCTGGCCGAGGTAGCAGAAGCCCTCGTTGCAGACGGTGTCGCGCTCGTCGGCGATGTTGCGGATGGCAAAGGCCGCCGTCAGGCCTTCGTATTTCTTGTCGGCCGCGCCGAAATCATAAGCGGCGGAGGCGTCGATGTAGAAGCTCGCAGGATTCTTCGACGTATTGGCCGTATCCGTCCAATTTTCGCTGACGTAACGGACACCCGCGCCGACTGACAGACCATGGAATGGATTGGTTTCCTGGAACGTATAGTTGGCCCAGAGGCTTGCCACATGCGAGGGCGTCAGGGCAGGCGTATTGCCCTCGTTTTCACCGCCTCCCGTCACTTCCGACTGGTTGTAAGTGTAGGCCGCAATGAGATCCCAGCCGTCGGCGACCGCCGCGCGGGCTTCGAGTTCGATGCCTTTTCCGGTTACTTCACCGATCGAGCCATAGGCAAACATCACCGGATCCACCAGCACCGGCTTGTTCTTTTCGACAATATGATAGGCAACGGCCGACAAGAGGATATCGGAGCCGGGCGGCTGGTACTTCACACCGAGCTCGTACTGTTCACCCTCTGTCGGCGCCAGTATCTTGCCTGAGGTCGACCGGTTGGTCACCGGATCGAATGAGGTTGCATAGGAGACGAAGGGAGCAATGCCGTTGTCGAACAGATAGAGTGCACCGGCTTGCCAGGAGAAGGCGCTCTTGTCGACCTCCTCCGAGCTGATCGAAGGCAGGGTCGCATCGCGCGTCTGGTTCACCCATGTTTGCCGGCCGCCGAGATTGAAGCGCCAGTTTCCAGCCTCGATCTGGTCCAGGGCATAAATGCCGACCTGCCGCATGTCGGCCTTGGACGCTAAGATACTATAGTCCGGCGTATCGCCTGAGACTCCATAGGTCGGGTTGGCGATATCGAAGTCGAATGCCGGATCGGCTGCTCCAGCGCCATAGCCAAAGCTCGATTTGAGATTGGTATAGTCCAGCCCGAACAGCATCGTGTGAGCAAGCGGGCCGGTATCGAACTTCGCCTCGAGCTGATTGTCGAGCTGGAAAACGTTCATCTCGTCCCGGATCGCATTCGTGCCACGATGTGCAACGGTCCCTGTCCAACCGGTAACACCGAGGTAGCGAGCCCTGAGATCGAGATGCGAATAACGCAGGTTCTGCCGGAAGGTCAGGCCATTGTCGAATTCATGCTCAAATTGATAGCCGATCTGCTGCTGCTTGACCTTCTGGTAGTCGTAGTCGGGGTCGCTCGCCCTGAGTTCATGAATCTTACCGTCCAGGGTCGTGATCGCGCCGACGTTGGAGTCGGTCTCGTCGGATTGCACAAGGCCGTAAACCGTGAAGGTCGTGCCCTCGTCGGGCTTCCAGGTAAAGGACGGCGCCAGGAAATAGCGGTCGTCGGCAATATCGAAATTGGTATCGCCACGCCGGGCGAGGCCGACGATGCGATAGAGGAAATCGTCGTTGCCTTCGCTGATCGGCCCGCCGAAATCGAACATCCCTTGCACCCGGTCCTTGGTGCCGTAGGTAATACCGACTTCGCGGATCGGCTCCTCGGTCGGAAGCTTCGAGATCTTGTTGACGAGACCGCCCGGCGATCCAGCACCATAGAGAACGGAAACCGGCCCCTTGATCACCTCGACGCGCTGCAACTGATAGGGATCGGTTCGGAACATCCCGTAGTTCATGTAGGGCTGGCGCAGGCCGTCACGAAAGTCTCCGACCGTCGTGACGTTGAAGCCGCGAATGTAGATCTGGTCGAAACGCGGATCGAAGCCATTCGGTCCGGTCGTCACGCCGGCCGTATAACGCACCGCCTCGATGATCGACTGGGCGCCGCGCTGCTCGATTTCCTTCTCGGTGGTGACCGAGATCGAACGCGGCGTCTCGACGAGCGGCGTGCTGATCTTGGTCGCACCCGCGCTGTTCTTGGCGGTGACGGATGTTCGGTCGGTCTTGCTATCAGAGGCTGCACCCTGGATGACGATGGGCTCCAGTGTCGTCGCGGTGTCCCCTGCGGAGGTGCTCTGAGCGGAAGCCGGCGATGCTGCAATGCCGATCAGGACGACCGCAGTCGTCGCAAAAAGGCTCTCTCTGTAAATTCGCGATACATTATTAGAAACGTTCAAAAAAACACGCGCCATTACCTGGTCCCTACGTCACGGATGCGGGCGGAACCTATGAAGCGAAGTGGAGCTTGTCAACATAAGATGATTATTTTTGTCACCTTTTAATTCGATGGTCCGTCTGTGACTGTCATTCGCGAACAGGTTGCACGCAGATCGTCTGAACCGCTCGGAGGGCACACCTCCGATGCGGGCTCCAGCCGCTCCTCCTGTCCGTTCCCGAACCCGTACCCAGACTGCATAACCTTATCCCAGCCGGAGTAACGACCGAAGCAATACAGCTTCAGAAGACCCCCAATTCCCTACAGTTCTTGATAGGAAGAGAAGTTTCCTATTGAGGCAAACAAAAAATCTGGTTTACTGCACTTCGCTTGTTGGCTTTCAGGGGGAGTTTAGCCGATGGTGTGGACCCGCAGGAGTATTATGCTCGGTGGATTGGCGTTGCTGGGGACCGGCGCCGCCAGCAAACCGGCAGCCGCCGCGGCAGCTTCTTATTTCGGCGGCGCAGCCGTCGACAACGGCGTGACATTTCGCAGCACCAATTTCGCAAAAATCGACAAGCGCTGGCATCGCCAGGTCGTCAAATATTTCAGCAGCGAGCCGATCGGCACCGTTGTCGTCGATACAAGGCACCATTTTCTCTACCTGATCATGGAGAACAAGACCGCCATCCGTTATGGCGTCGGGGTCGGCCGCGAAGGCTTCAAATGGTTTGGCCGCGCCACCATCGACGCCAAATCGCTCTGGCCGCGCTGGACGCCGCCGCCGGAGATGCGCAAGCGCCATCCCGAACTGCCGGAATTCGTCTCGGGTGGCTCACCGAAGAACCCGCTTGGGCCCCGCGCCATGTATCTGCATCGCGACGGCGTCGACACCGGCTATCGGTTCCACGGCACGCTGGAGCCATGGAGCATCGGCAAGGACGCCTCCAGCGGCTGTATCCGCATGTTCAACGAAGACGCCATCGATCTTTATCAGCGCTGCCCCATTGGCACCGCTGTACAGGTTCTGCCGCATATTGCCGACCAGGCTGAGGGCGCCACCCAGGTTAGCGAAACAACTCCGGTCGAATGAGGAATATCACCCCTATGTCTGCGATGATCGGATACACCAAGCGCCTCGCTGGCGCAGCCATGCTCTTGGCGCTCGCCGCCTGCTCCACCACCGAGGTCGCCTCCCTG
This sequence comes from Rhizobium sp. NLR22b, assembly GCF_019685295.1. Lineage (NCBI taxonomy): Bacteria > Pseudomonadati > Pseudomonadota > Alphaproteobacteria > Hyphomicrobiales > Rhizobiaceae > Rhizobium > Rhizobium sp. NLR22b. The sequence continues at coordinate 236,026 of NZ_JABDWM010000006.1, read as the reverse complement.
GAAGAACCGGCGGCGGCGCCGATGACCGGGCAGACCAACGACCCCGCCCCCGGCTTCGAGAATGTCGCGCAGGGCAGCGAGGAGGATTTCATTCTTAGTGTCGGCCGACGGATCTACTTCAAGCAGGACTCCGCCGCGCTCGATGCCGTCGCCATGGCCACCCTGGATAATCAGGCGGCCTGGCTCAACAAGAACCCGACCTGGCTGCTCAAGCTTCAGGGATTCGCCGACGATTCCGGTTCCGCCTCCAAAATGCAGACGCTCTCGCAGAAACGTGCCGATGCGGCGATGGCCTATCTGACCTCGAAGGGTGTGGACCCCAAGCGCATGTGGGCCAAGGGCTACGGCAACGACCGCGAAGTCCGCGACTGCACAGAGCGCTCCTGCAAGGTGCAGAACCGGCGCGTGGTCACCAATCTGCGCACTCAGCCTGATGCGGTCTGATTGCGCCCACAGGAGGGACCGAACAAAGGCAGGCTTGGTCCGCAAGGGGTTGCGGCAAGAGAATTCGAGGGGATCATTCGTGCACAAGGGCCGGCCCCACGGCGCCGGCCCCAGTTGATGTGAATCCCTGTTCAGGATCGCGCTTCAGAAACCGCGTCCGCGCTGCGGAGCTTGCTTAACGACTTCGAAAACAGAGCCTTAGCCGCATTTTTCGCGCTGCTTCCGCGACGTTTCCTGATCTCCACGATAAACGGCTTTATCCGGGACTTCATGGAGAGGCTCTCCTTAAGCCACCTGACGCTCGGCTTCGATCTGAAGAGGCGCCTGCTGAAAGGAGCCGTCTCCGATGGCGATCTTGCGCGGTTTCATGGCTTCGGGCACTTCACGCTTCAGCGCAATCGAGAGAATACCATTCGTCAGCGAGGCATTCTCGACCCTGACGTGATCGGCGAGCTCGAAGCGGCGTTCAAATGCGCGCCCGGCGATGCCGCGATGGAGATATTCGCCGTCCTTGCCGTCGGCTTTTTGCCCCTTCACGAGAAGGACGTTCCGCTCCTGGGTGATGTCGAGGTCGCCTTCGGCGAAGCCGGCCACTGCCATCTGAATGCGATAGTCGTCTTCGCCCGTCTTGACGATGTCATAGGGCGGCCAGGCCTCGATTGCCTGCAGGCGCTGCGCATTGTTCAGGAGATTGAAGACACGGTCGAAGCCGATGCTGGACCGGTAAAGGGGGGCGAAATCAAGTTCATTTCTCATAGCCATATCCTCCGTAAAGCAACATGGGTTGGAGACGCGTTGGAAACCTGCGTCTCCGCTCTGATCATCGGCCCGCTTTTGCGCTGCCGACGACGATGATCTGGTTTCGCACGATTTTCGATTCAAGAGGAGAATCTAAAAATTTTCAGTCTGCTTTATCCGGTAATCCGGAGCACCTCTTGACACTGTTTTCATTCAACTCAACGATAGGCGCCTGGCCGTTCGATATCGGAATCATGAGGTCGAAGGCGGCAGCACGTAGCCGGCTGGCGACGGCAGGTCGATCACGGATCTTGCGTCCGCGGCATTCGCCGCCAGGACCAGCTGATAATCACCCGGTTCGGCTCGGAAGGCGCCGGCCTCGATATCGAAATAGGCCAGATCGCGTGGCACGATTTTCATGACGGCTGTGCCTGTTTCGCCGGGTTGCAGCGAGAGCTTTGCGAAGGCGCGCAGTTCCTTGTCCGGACGTTCCACTTTGGCTAACGGTGAGCGTACGTAGAGCTGGACCAGTTCCGAACCTGGCCGGTCGCCTGTATTGGTGACGTCAATGCTGACGGTTATGCCGTCCGGTCCCATTTCACGCACCGAAAGCCGCGGCTCGCCCCAGCGGAAACTCGTATAGCCGAGGCCGAAGCCGAAGGGGAAGAGCGGTTCGACCGCGCTGATATCGTGATGGCGGTAGCCGACGAAGACGCCTTCGGCATAGTGCACATGCCCGTCCTTGCCGGGATAGACGGCAGGATCGCCCGTGATGGCGGAATTGTCGGTCAGCGCCTTGGGGAAGGTCTGCGGCAGGCGGCCGCCCGGCTCGGCATCGCCGAACAGAATGTCGGCGACGGCATTGCCGAGTTCCTGGCCGGGATACCACATCTGCAGCACGGCGCGGACCTTGCCGAGCCAGGGCATCTCGATGGGACCGCCGGTCTGGAGCACGACGACGGTATTGGCGTTGGCGGCAGCGACCTTCTCGATCAGTTCCTCCTGCCGGCCAGGCAGCCGCATGTCGGGCAGATCAAGTCCTTCCGTGTCCCACTCGCCGTCGCGGCCGACGAAGAGCAGCGCCACGTCGGCATTACGGGCGGTTTCGACGGCGGCCTCGATATCGGCCTCGCCGAGCGGCTTTTCGACGCCGAAACGGACGGCGATGAGGTTGATCCCCTCCTCGCTCGCCGTGGACGGCTCATATTCGACGGTGATTTCGTACAGCCGGCCCGCTTCCAGGCTCACCCCACCGCGCTGCTCGTCATTGGCGGTGCCGAAATAATTCTCGCCGCGCGTCCAGCCCCCATGGCCATCGACCGTGAGCTCACCATCGACGAAGAGCCGCGCCAGCCCGGCATTGGTCATGCCGAAGAGATGTTCGCCGCTCTCCTCCGGCGCGTATTGCATCACCATCCGGGCCGAGAAATCGGCGGGATCGAGTTCGCCCGACGGCAGCTCGAACCAGAAGAACTCGCCCTTGTCGACGGTCTCGACATGAAGGGGATTGCCCTTGCAGCCGCGCCCCTTGAAATATTCGACGGTGATCTTCCCTTTGAACACGTCGATCAGCCGGTTGTGGCGGCAGCCGACCGCATGGCTGATGCTGTTGGCGTTGGAAAGGGCGGCGCGAATGCCTTCGAGCGGGCTCACCGTATAATGCGCTGCGATCTGCGCGCTGCCGCCGCCCATGACACGGGCGGTGGCCGCATTCGGCCCAATGACGGCGATCCGGTCGAGCGAGGTCTTGGCAAGCGGCAGCATGCCGTCATTCTTGAGGAGTACCGCGCCTTCGGCACCGAGACGCCGGATCAGCGCCCGATCCTCGGGCAGGTCGATCGCCCGCTCCGTAAGATCGGGTTTGCTCTTAAATGCGCCGACCCGCTCGAGCAGCAGCAACATGCGCCGTGCTGCCGCACGCACCGTCGCCGATTCCACCTTGCCCTCACGCACGGCCGCAACCAATTTCTCGCCGCGGTCGCGCGCCGGACCCGGCATTTCGAGATCGAGGCCAGCATTGATCGTCTCAGCCGTCGAATGTGAGCCGAACCAGTCGGACATGACGATGCCGTCGAAGCCCCATTCCTCGCGCAACACCTTGGTCAGCAGCCAATGATGCTCACTCGTATAAGTGCCGTTAAGGCGGTTATAGGAGGACATGACAGCCATGACGCCGGCGCGGCGCACCGCCTGCTCGAAGGGCGGGAGATAGATTTCGCGCAGCGTCCGCTCGTCGATATCGGACGACATAGTCTGACGCTCGATCTCGGATTCGTTGCCGGCGAAGTGTTTTATGGTCGCCGCGATCCCCTCGCCCTGCACGCCCTCGATATAGGCGACGGCGAGTTCCGATGTCAGCATCGGATCTTCGGAATAACATTCGAAATTGCGGCCGTTGAGGCCGGAGCGATGGATATTCACCGTCGGTGCGAGCACCACGGCTGCTCCCTTGCTCTTGGCCTGGCGCGCAAGGGCAACGCCCATCTGCTTGACGAGATCGGGATTCCAGCTGGCGCCGAGCGCGATTGCGACGGGAAAGCAGGTCGCCTTGACGCCGGCGACCAGCGAACCCGCGCCGCGGGCGCCGTTCGGCCCATCCGTCACCTTGATCTTCGGCACGCCGAGCCGCTCGACGGGAACGGTCGTCCAGAAATCGGCGCCTGACAGCAAAGAGACCTGCTCTTCGAGCGTCATCCTGTCGAGAATGGAATCGATCATGCAAACCTCCTCAAAAGACCGCGAGCATCGCGCTATTAAACCTACCGATTACTCGGTATTTTTAAGATGTCAATCCGACGGGCCTAATGTAAGGAGAAAGCAGACGAGATATCGGCCGGAGCATTGTGGACCGTCGCATCGCCGCTAAAAAGGCCGGACAGGAGAAACGATGGCAGAACACAAGGCAGGACAGGAAGAAAAACGACGGCGCCGTTCCCGCAAGGGAGAGGAACGACGCGCAGAGATCCTGGCGGCGGCGATGCGGCGTTTTGCCGAAGACGGCTATCAGAATGCCGCGATCGGCGATATCGCCCGGGATGTCGGCCTGTCGCTGCCCGGCCTGCTGCATCATTTCCCGACAAAGGTCGATCTGCTGCTCGCCATTCTCGCCAAGCGCGATCTCGATAGCGCCGATTTCATCGGACATTATCGCTCCGATCTCCGCGGCTTGCTGAAAGGCATGGTCGAAATCTTCCGCCGCAATGCCGGAATGATCGAGGTCATCAGAGCCTTCGCCATCCTGAATGCCGAAAGCTTGATGAAGAACCACCCCGCCAAGGCGTGGTTTCTCGCCCGCGCCACGGAGATGCAGAAGGACATCGCCGCGACCTTCGAGCGGGCGATCGCCGATGGCTCGATCGACAAAGGGATCGACGGCAAGGCCATGGCCGCCGAGCTGATCGCCGTGATGGACGGCCTGCAGATGCTCTGGCTGCGTGATCCCGATCGCTTCGATATGGTCGGCGGCCTGGAAGCTTATGTCGGTCGCTTGTTGGCGAGCCTCGGCCTCGATGGCTAGACACTCTCTTCATCGAAGCGCGTGAGCCAGATCATGATGCGATTGACGGATTCGTGATATCTTTGCCCGACCAACAAGCCCGTATGCGTCGTGCCCCAGAGACCGAGATACTCGCCGCCGATATGCCGGGCCGTCGCCTGCCCTCGCCGATCGGCGGCGGCGTCGTTGACAGCTGAGATGACCAGGCTGGGGCAGGTGATCTTGCCGCCGTCGATGGAAATCCCCTCGGCTCCGCAATGAAAGGAAAAAGCGCCGAAGGCTCTGGCGGATTCCATGGACAGGTACTTCCGCTGGAAGGCGATATCGTCGGGCGTTTCGTCGGGGCTGGATTGCTCTTCACGCACCGGCGCGGGAATAACGACGCCAGGTATCTCAGGCGCAAGATCCTGGTAGGGCACCTCGTCATGCACCTGCCTCGAGATGCTGGAATCGATCAGCACCAGTCCGGCGATCTCCACGCTTTCCGCCAGTTTCTGACTGAGGATTCCACCCATGCTGAAACCGATCACAACAGGAGCGACGGCACATTCCCCAGCGATTGCGGAAATTGCCTCAAGAATGTCTTCCAGATAGTTCTCGAATTCGACCTTCGTCAAATCCACCGACCGGCTTTTGTAGTGGCCTCGCAGATTGATGCAGTAGGAGGTCCATCCCGCGGTTATGAAGTGCGGAATATATTTGCTCCACATCCAGCTGCCGGTGTAAGCGCCGTGGACAAAAAGGAGAGGCGGTCGACCGGCCTCATCCGAGCGATTGTTCCCAGGAAAGATTTCCAGGAACAGGTCGTTCTCTCCGATATATCTCGCAGTGTGCTCCGGCAATTCTTTCGTGTAGTCCCGCATGCCATCCACTCCTTGACTCGGCAGCCCCATCCGTTCCGGCTGCCGAACAAAGGATATTTGTTATGCAATGTTGATCAATCGCCGTAAGTGGACTTAGATAAAGGACAAAATGTCTCCAATCGGATCTTGCCGTGGATAGTCTCGCGAGCCTCTTCGCCTTCGTTCATGCGGCCGAACAGCAGAGTTATGTCGGAGCTGCGCGCGTTGCCGGCGTTTCGCCGTCCGCGATCGGCAAGGCCGTGGCGCGCCTGGAAAACCGGCTCCATGTGCGGCTCTTCAACCGCACGACGCGCAGCATCAGCCTGACCGAGGAAGGGGCTGTCCTCTACGAGCGCTACAAGCGCATCATCGACGAGATACAGGACGCGGAGGCAACCGTCCTGCAAAGCCGAAAACGCCCAAGGGGGCGCCTGCGCGTCAGCGTCCCGCATATCGTCGGGCACCATCTGCTGATGCCGATGCTGCCGGCCTTTGCCGAGCGCTTCCCGGAGATCGAACTGGATGTGGATTTCGAAGACAGGGTCATCGACATGGTCACGGAAGGTCTGGATGTGGTGGTGCGCAGCGGCGAACTTGCCGATGCGCGGCTGATCGCCCGCCATCTCGGCGAGCAGCACTTCGTGGTGTGCGGCAGTTCCGAGTATTTGGAGCGCCATGGACGGCCTGAGACGCCGGGCGATCTCTTCAAGCACGCCTGCATTCACTTCAAATATCCCTCCAGTGGCCGCCTGGCACCCTGGGCGTTCAGCGCACCATACGAGCGGCTGCTTCTGCCAAAAAGCCTGACATTCAACAATACAGATGCAGGGCTGCGGGCAGCACAGGATGGTTTGGGCCTCGCGCATCTGCCCGTCTATGTCGCCGAGGCAGCCATGCGGGCGGGAACCCTGAGCCCCGTCCTCACTTCCTTCATGGTGCCCTTCGGTTCGCTCTCGCTCGTCTGGCCGTCGAACCGCCAGCTATCGCGCAAGGTCCGCGCTTTCGTGGACTTCGTGGTCGAGACCTGCGCCGCCCGGCCCGGCGCTTTTCGGCCGGCAGGCAGCCTGTCGCGCTGATCCGTTGCCGCGCATACCCGAGGCGGGTCCACTTTCCCTATTCACAGCACTGGGGGCTTTGGTGCTCAGCCGCAGTTCCGGCTTGGTCTTGGATCGGAACCGGCACTTGCTCCGTCAGTGAGTGCCATTGGCCGATCTGAACGCGCCGATCCGGTCGATGCGGATGACGTTTGCGGGACGCGCGGATCCGTCGTGGCCAGCCAGCGGTCTGCCGAAAAATACGCCCTGGTCCTTGCCTGCGAGCCCGGAGTCGCCTTGAGACCAAGAGCAAAATTAAAGATGTTTTTGCTGCCGGCTTCGAGCGTGAAGCTGAGATAAGAGCCAAATCGCTCGGTCTCTACCTGGCGAAGGCTTCGGATCGACGCAAGCGCATCTTCAAAATCGCGCCAGCACGCCTGCTTCACAATGATCTCGAAAATGCGCAGCACATCAGGGGCGAGGCGCCCCCCAGCGTCAATCGCCGGCCCGACGATCTTGGCGCGGATCTCAACAATATGACCCGCTTCATCTCCACGAACCCTGAGGAAGGTAGAGCTGAGCGGCCGCACCTCGTCCCGTTCGTAGATGCGCTGAAAATAACATTCATAATCGCGATTGCGTATCGATGCGGCTTTCCATTCGCTCACCTCGATGCCGGCCTCTCGAAGAGCGCCACAAATATTCGCGCCTGAGACCAGCCACATCCGCAGAAACTGACTTGCCAAATCGAGCTTTGGAAGCTCCATCAGATGCCGCGAAATGGGCATCGGCGGAAGAGCAGAAGGAGCCGACGCATGGGAGTCGGCAGCTACGGGTGATGGTCGGGCTGCCTTATCGAGGCCTGCATACTCAAAGTGCTGAACCGGGCCTGCGGAGTGGCGGATTTCACGGTAAAGAACAGCGGTGCCTGCAAGAAGTAAAATGGATATTGAAAGCGCCGACCAAAAAAGCCAGCGGCGGCGGCTCCGCAATGGGAACTTCCACTGCCGGGGTGGGCTGCCACGAGGAGGAGGGACTGCTGAGAACACTTTATCCACGGCGTCACCTCGCACACTTGCGACCAGCGGCGTTGGCCGGCGAACGGCCAATCAGCCGCTGCGCCACGTCCTTCCAAGGCGAGCAACGATGTCAAAGCGGGCGCCGTCGACTCACCTCGACCTCGCGATTCTGATATCGAGTATATTAGGCGTCAAGCAAGAACCCTGGCTATGCGCTCACCACCGATCCGAGGCTTTTTCAGTTGGCGACAGACGAGCGCGGGCCGAGCCGGAATGGGAGACTGCAACGCCTCGCTACTGCCGCATTCACGCCGCGTCGGAGACTACTTTCCGTCGAGCCATTCCTGCAGCTCCGCCTCAGCCCGTTCCAGAGCGCTGTAGTTCAGAAGTTTACGCAATAAAGCAATCGTGACAGCGCGGGCGCGGAGATTGAAGCGGCCGTCCTCGTGGTCGTCGCCAGCCGTCTGATAGACGTCGAGCTTGTCGTAGAGCTGCTGCAGGCGGTTCTGCACGCTGCGCAGCGACAGGCTCCGGCGTTTGGCGATGGCCCGGTCGGTTAGACCGAGGGCTATGTCGACGAGGATCTCGTATTCGGAATCGGTGAAGCCGTTGGTCTGGCCGAGGCTCTTCTGCTGCAGGCCCCGCACCTCCCGGTCGATGACGCACTGGCTCTCGATGAAGATCGAGCGCAACGCAAGCTTCAGCCGCTCGTCGGAAGCGGATTTCAGCACATAACCATAGGCTGCGCCATCCGGCACAATGCGCGAGACGCCGCGCACATAAGCCTCATCCGAATAATTCGACCAGAACAGGATACGGGTCTCCGGTCGCTCCTTCCAGATCGTCCGCGCCGCCTCGATGCCGTTGCGGCTCGCCATCTGCAGATCCATGACGATATGCGCCGATTTGTGGTCGCGGGCGAGCTTCTCGCCGACGGTTCCGTTCTCCGCCTCGATCACCGTGTCGCATTCCGGCAGGGCGGCGTTGACAGCCTCGTGCAGGTAGGACCGGTGCAGCGGGTCGTCCTCGACGATCAGAACCTTCATCGTGTCTTTCTCCTCAGTCTGGCTCGCCCGCCGGGCCGTTCGGCGCCAGCGGCAGCACGACGCGCACCGCGGTCCCGCGATGATTATGGCCGGGGCCGATCGTGAAGCGCGCCGAGATCAGCCGCGCGCGTGTCTTCATATTGTCGATGCCGCCGCCGATCCGTCCCCGCGTCTTGGCAAGCCCGGTCCCGTCGTCGGAGATTTCGATCAAAAGCTGTTCGTCGTCTGCTTCGAGCCGCACCATGATCGCAAGCGGCGCGGCATGGCGCACCGCATTATTGATCGCCTCCTGCGCTATGCGGAACAAGGCGACGCTGACGGTCGGTTCCAGCCTTTCCAGCGCCCCGTTCGTCTCGTCGGTAAGGCCGCATTCGATGCCCGATCCGGTGTCGCGGGTCGATCGGTCGAGATGATGCTCGATCGCCTGGGCGAGGCCGAACAGCTGGAGCACGGAAGGTTTTGCCTGTTCGATGATCTGCCGCAGATCCTGCATGCAATGCTGCAAGGACCGAGAGACGGGCTCGAGCGCCTCCGGGGTCACCTCGCCGTTGCGCGACAGCCGATCGATCCGGCGAGCAAGTCGCGTCAGGTCGGCGAGCGTCTGATCGTGAAGGTCCATGCCGATCCGCTGACGTTCCTGCTCCAGCGCTTCGGTCAGCTTCAGCGCGCCCTGACGCAGCCCCTCCTCGCGAGCGCGCGCCTCCGCCTCGACGATCGCCGAGCGTTGCGCCTGCTCGGCTGCCTGCAGCGCGAAGAAATAGGGTGTCAGAAGGTCGGCGATGATGCGGGCGCGCTCGACGTCCTCCATCGTATAGACGCCCGCCCTGTGAGAAGAGCAGGAAAGTGCTGCGATGATCGTACCTTGCACCTTCATCGGAACATGCAGCCGGCTCCTCAGCGATTGCTCGACGATCGGCCGCTTGAAGGCGCCCTCGAAATGGAAGCGCGGGTCTTTCATGGCATCGTCCGAAAGCAGAAAATCGACCTCACCCCGCAGCAGCGAGCGGATGGGGCTGTTGACCACTGGCGCGCCGGCGATCTCGCCCCAGGCGGTCTCGATGCCCGTCTCATAGGCCGTGTGATAGTTGCCGCCCTCGAGCAGCACGCAGACGTCGAGATGATCGTGCGGGATGATGTGAGCGACTTCAGCCGCGACCGAACGGATCGCCGAACGGAAGTCGAGCTGGCCCGCGAGCAACCGGGAAATGCCGAGATAATGGTCGAACAGGGCTGCCGGTGCGAGATGCAGCATTGTCAGTTCCTCCCCGTCACGACAGGCTCCTCAACCCGCCGCAATCATTTCCCAGTAAGCGCCCGCAAATGGGCCGCCGTCTTGCATAAACCCGCAGCTTGTTGCGCAAAACCCGCAAACGAGTTGCCGCCTTGCCCCTGTACAGGCCGGCTGATCTCCCGCATCCTGCCCTTACTGAGAGGAGGAAGCTCAGTGCAAGAACAATTTTCACTCGGAGCCCGCTTGAGCCGGCAGGAGTGAAGCGATCCCGCCGACCGGCGCGATCATGAGGGAGGAAGACATGACAATCCGTAAGATGCTTCTGGCATCGGCCGCCATTGCTTGCGCCGCCATGCCCGTTTCCGCCTTTGCCGACACGTCGGCCAAGAAGATCGCCCTTTCTAATAACTATGCCGGAAACTCCTGGCGCCAGGCCATGCTGACGAGCTGGGGCAAGGTGACGGGCGAAGCCGTAAAGGCTGGCGTGGTCGCCGCAGCCGATCCTTTTACCACCGCCGAGAACCAGGCGACGGAGCAGGCGGCGCAGATCCAGAACATGATCCTGCAGGGCTATGATGCGATCGTGCTGAACGCCGCCTCGCCGACAGCGCTGAACGGCGCAGTGAAGGAAGCCTGTGACGCCGGGATTACCGTCGTCTCCTTCGACGGCATCGTGACCGAACCCTGCGCTTGGCGCATCGCCGTCAACTTCAAGGAAATGGGCCGCAGCGAGGTGGAGTATCTGTCGAAGAAACTTCCCCAGGGCGGCAATCTGCTCGAGATCCGCGGCCTTGCCGGCGTCTTCGTTGACGACGAGATTTCGGCCGGGATCCACGAAGGCGTCAAGCAGTACCCGCAGTTCAAGGTCGTCGGCTCGGTTCACGGCGACTGGGCGCAGGACGTGGCGCAGAAGGCCGTTGCCGGCATCCTACCGAGCCTTCCCGATATCGTCGGCGTGGTGACGCAGGGCGGCGACGGTTATGGCGCCGCGCAGGCGATTGCCGCGACCGACCGGAAGATGCCGATCATCATCATGGGCAACCGCGAAGACGAGCTGAAGTGGTGGAAGGAACAGAAGGACGCCAAGGGCTACGAGACGATGTCCGTATCCATCGCGCCCGGCGTCTCCACGCTGGCCTTCTGGGTCGCCCAGCAGATACTCGACGGCAAGCAGGTCAAGAAGGATCTCGTCGTGCCTTTCTTGCGCATCGACCAGGACAATCTGGAGGCCAACCTCGCCAATACCCAGGCTGGCGGCGTCGCCAACGTCGAATACACGCAGGCTGATGCAATCAAGGTCATCGAGTCGGCAAAATAACTCTCCCGACTGCCGCGCGGCCGTAAATGGCCGCGCGGCATTCTTTGCGAGCAGGCATGGCGGGGCAGCATGGATGAGGTTTTGAAGGCGGTGATCGCCGTCGATGGCGCCAAGGTGAGTTTCGGCGCGGTCAAGGCGCTCGACGGCGTCACGCTCCGCGTCATGCCGGGCGAATGCGTCGGGCTCGTCGGGCACAATGGCGCCGGCAAGTCCACCATCGTCAGCGTCATCAATGGCGGCCTGACGCCGCATGAAGGAAGTGTGGCGAGCGACGGCGAGCGGCTGGAGCGTTACGGCATCAATGCGGCGCGCGCCCGCGGCGTTCGCTGCGTCTTCCAGGAGCTATCGCTCTGCCCCAATCTCTCCATCGTCGAGAACACCCGCGTCATGCATCGCCATCTCGGCGGTTTCGGCTGGCGCAGGCGTGCCGCCAACATCATCGAGAAGAGCCTCGACACGGTCTTTCCGGGCCATGGCATCGACAGCGGCCGGGCCGTCGGCGATCTCTCGATCGCCGAGCGGCAGATGGTCGAGATTTCAATGGCCTTTTCCGATGCCGGCACGCCGCCGCGGCTGGTCATCCTCGACGAACCCACTTCGTCGCTCGATGCGAGCCTTGCCCGCCAGATGCTCGACCATGTCCGCCGCTTCACCGCCACCGGCGGGGCCGTCATCTTCATCTCGCATATCTTGCACGAGATCCTCGAAACCTCCGACCGCATCGTCGTGATGAAGGACGGCCGCGTCGTCGCCGAACGGCCGGCGCAGGGCTTCGACCATCACGGCCTCGTCGAAGCGATGGGCACCGTTGCGAAGGAGGAGAGCGGGCAGCGGGCGGCGCGCGAACAATCCACCGCGCCCGTCATTCTGTCGCATCAGGCGAGAGGCCTGCCCTTCGCGGCACGCAAGGGCGAGATCGTCGGACTGGCAGGGTTAGCCGGCCACGGGCAGACCGAGCTGCTACTTGCTCTGCACGCCGCCCAATCCGGCAATTGGCTGCCCGAGCGCGATCCGCTCGTTACCTTCGTCGCCGGCGACCGCCGCCTCAACGGCGTTTTCGAACTTTGGAGCATCTTGCACAACTTTTCCGTCGCCTCGCTCGGTGACCTGTCGCGGCGCGGCCTCATTCTGGCTGACAAAGAGGAGAGCAAAGGCACGGACTGGAAGCGGCGGATCGATATCCGCACGCCCGATATGGAAAACCCTATCCTGTCGCTTTCCGGCGGCAACCAGCAGAAGGTGCTGTTCGCCCGCGCCCTTGCAACGCGCGCGCCTGTCGTGCTGATGGACGATCCGATGCGCGGCGTCGACGTCGGCACCAAGCAGGAGGTCTACGCGATCATCCGCGAGGAGGCGGCGCATGGCCGCACCTTTATCTGGTACTCGACCGAAATGGACGAGGTGCGGCTCTGCGACCGCGTCTACGTCTTCCGCGAAGGCCGCATCATCGCCGAACTCGCCGGCGATGCCGTCAACGAGACGAATATCATCGCTGCCTCCTTCGAAGGGGTGGCTGCATGACGTTCCGGCTGTCGTCCGACGCCTTGCGTCTTGCCATTCCCGCCTTGTCGCTGACGCTGCTGCTTGCCGCCGTCTTCTGGCTGCAGCCGCGCGCCATGAGCTATGTCGGGCTCAATCTGCTGTTCAACCTGGCGGTGCCCATCGCGCTTGCGACGATCGCTCAGATGCTTGTCATGGCGGTCAACGATCTCGATCTGTCGATGGGCACCTTCGTCAGCTTCGTAGCTTGCGTTACCGCGACCTTTCTGCGGGATGACCCGGTGACCGGCGTCCTGATCCTTGCGGGAGCGATCGCGGCCTATGCGGGCCTCGGTGTCATCATCTACCTGCGCGATCTGCCGTCCATTGTCGTCACTCTCGGCATGAGCTTCGTCTGGGGCGGCCTTGCCGTGCTGCTGCTGCCGGCGCCCGGCGGCCAGGCGCCGGACTGGGTGCGCTCTCTGATGACCGTCAAGCCGCCGCTGGCGCCGATGGCGATCGTCGCCAGCATCATCATCGCCGCCGTCGCTCATCTTCTCGTCATGCGCTCATCGCTCGGCGTGCTGATCCGCGGCATCGGCGGCAACCAGCGCTCGGTCGAGCGCGCCGGCTGGTCGATCGTCGCCGCCCGCGCCGCCGCCTATGGCCTGGCGGGCTTCTTCGCGGTGCTCGCAGGTATCGCTCTCGTCGGCCTGACGACGTCGGCAGACGCCAATATCGCGCTGCGTTACACGCTGCTGTCGATTGCCGGCGTGATCCTCGGCGGCGGCGAGTTCATTGGCGGGCGTGTCTCCCCCGTCGGGGCCGTCATCGGCGCGCTGACGCTGACCCTCGCCGGCTCGTTCCTGTCCTTCCTGCGCATCTCGCCGGACTGGCAGATCGGAGCCCAGGGCGCGATCCTGATCATCGTGCTCGCGCTTCGCCTGATGCTGAACCGCCTGGAGAAACGGGAGAAACGCCGCCGATGACTCCCCTCCTCAGCCTTTTCGGCAAACCCTGGATCTGGTCATGGTTTGCCGCTTTCATCGTCTGGTTCCTGACGATCATGGTGACCCTCGGCGCCAGTACGCTCGGCCTGTCGCAGGCAGCCCTCACTTTCGCCGCCTTCTCGGTGATCGTCGGCATCGGCCAAATGTTCGTCATCACGCTCGGTCCCGGCAATATCGATCTGTCGGTCCCCGCCACCATGACACTAGCCGGCACGGTGGCTCTGAAGCTGATGAACGTGCAAAACGGCTTGATCCTGCCCGGCTTTCTTGTCGCCCTCCTCATTGGCCTCGTCGTCGGCCTCGGCAACTACGCGCTGATCAAGGCGCTCCGCATTCCGCCGATCATCGCCACGCTTTCCATGAGCTTTATCGTGCAATCGGCGGCAATCTGGACAAACCGCGGCTTGCGCATCAAACCTCCGAGCATGCTTGCGGAATTCACTACCACGAACACGCTCGGCGTACCGAACGTCGCGATCGTCGCGCTCCTCATCTCGCTGCTCGCCTGGTTCCTGCTCGAGAAGACGATCTACGGGCGCTGGATCTCGGCGATCGGCCAGAGCATGCCCGCCTCACGCATGGCCGGCATTCCGGTCGACGGCACGCGCTTCGTCACCTACCTCTTCTGCGCCGTACTTGCATCCGTCGCGGGCTACCTGCTCGCCTGCTTCTCGGGCGGCGCAGCACTCAACATGGGCTCGGAATATCTGCTGACCTCGATCGCCGTCGTCGTGATCGGCGGCACGGCGGTGGCCGGCGGCGATTCCAACGTACCGGGCATCTGGGGCGCGTCGCTCTTCATGTTCCTGGTCGTTTCCATGCTCAACACCTATGGGTTCGGCGCGGGCATCCGCCTCATGATGACCGGCCTCATCATCATCAGCGTGATCATGCTCGCCGGCGGCCGCCGGGCCGGCATGCGATAAACAGGAAAACTGCCATGGCCGAGGCCAGCATCTACGAAATCCACGACCCGCGCTTCCGGCAGTTGATCGTCACCAGCGCCGGCCTCGACGAACTCTATTCCGGCTGCCGCTGGGCGGAGGGTCCTGTCTGGTTCAACGATGCGAACCAGCTTCTGTGGAGCGACATTCCCAACCAGCGTATGCTGCGATGGGCGCCCGAAGGCGGCGTCTCCATCTACCGGCAACCATCCAACTTCACCAACGGCAACACGCGCGACCGCCAGGGCCGACTCATCTCCTGCGAACATGGCGGGCGCCGCGTCACGCGCACCGAGATCGACGGTTCGATCACCGTGCTCGCCGACCATTTCGAAGGCGCGCGGCTCAATTCGCCGAACGACGTGGTGGTGAAATCGGACGGCACGATCTGGTTCACCGATCCAACCTACGGCATCATGTCGAATTATGAAGGCTATCAGGCCGAGCCCGAGCAGGCGACGCGCAACGTCTACCGGCTTGATCCGGCCACCGGCAAACTTGCGGCCGTCGTCACGGATTTCATCCAGCCGAACGGCCTCGCTTTCTCACCTGACGAGACGATCCTCTACGTCGCGGATTCGGCGGCAAGCCACGACGAAAGCCTGCCACGTCAGATCCGCGCCTTCGACGTAGTCGACGGCAGCAGGCTTGTGAACGGCCGCGTCTTCTGCCTCATCGACAACGGCATCCCGGACGGTATCCGCACTGACGTGAAGGGGAACCTTTGGTCCAGTGCCGGTGATGGCGTGCACTGCTTCGATCCGACAGGCAAGCTGATCGGCAAGATCCGTGTCCCTCAGACCGTCGCCAACCTCACCTTCGGCGGCCCCGGACGCAACCGTCTGTTCATCGCCGCAACACGTTCACTCTATTCCGTCTACGTTGCCGCGACGGGCGCCCAACGACCGTAAGCCGGTGAAAGCCACGCGGCCGATCTCGTCAGGCCGGTCGGTGAAGGGAATGTCGGCGTCGAGATTGCCCTCTGCCAGATCGCTCATGCTTGCAGCGATCCGGCCGATCAGCGTGATTATGGTCAGCCGGCCGATGTCGAGATTGAGGGAGAGAACGAGAGTTGGCAGCATTCGCCTCCTCCTGGGCCTTCGTCGCCATGGTCTTGGCCGAGTCCACCCCTTCCTCGAAGCAGCCTGGCTGGCCCCATCAGCAATCACCAGCAATTTCGACTATGTCTGGCGGTCGCACTCCCCCGTCTTGTCAATCAGACTAGCTGGCTCTTGGGGCCGATAGCCCGCTTCGAAGCAAGACGCCTCTCTTCACCGGTTGGACATCGCTCCCCTTTATGACTGTGACCTGCATGGCAATGGCCAAATTGTCCAGTATTGCCCCTCGGGCGAGTAGATGGGTCGCCCCGCCTAATGGAAGCGGCGGAGCGTTATTTGCAGCAGGCGGCGTCAGGCCTTCTGCAGCCTCCAGGTCCTGATTTCGAAGGGCATGATTTCGGCGGGGCCTTTGCGCTCCATCGGCTCTTCGAGGATGTTGAGCGGCTGCGACGCCCGCCATCCGGAAGGCAGGCCGAGGGAGAGGCGGCCGCGCCGGCCGGCCGGTTCGTAGAGGCGCAGGATGAGACCTTCGCCCTCCTCCGCAGGCTTCAGGCCCGAGAAGGCGACAGGCGTGCCCGCGACATCAATCGGCGCGAAACGGCCGGCGGAGAGGCCTTTGGCCTCGGCCGTCACCAGCGGCTGGTTGAGGTCGAGTGCTTCGTCAAGCACACCGCCTTCATGCCAGGCGCCCTCATGCGGCATCAGTGCATAGGTGAAGCTCTGCTCGCCTTCATCGGCCAGCGGATCCGGATAGATCGGACCGCGCACCAGGCTCATGCCGATCACATTGCCGCGGGCGCTGTGGCCGTATTTGGCATTATTGAGAAGCGCCACGCCGAAGCCCGGCTCACTGACATCGACAAAGCGATGGGCGGCGGCCTCGAACATCGCCTGCTCCCAGGAGGTATTCGTATGCGTCGCCCGCTCAACCACGCCGAAGGCGCATTCGAAGGTCGCCTTACGGGCCTTGACGTCGACCGGGTTCAGGGTACGCAGCAGGGTGCGGCGGTCGTGCCAGTCGATGGTCGTTTCGATATCGAGCCGCTTCGAATTGGCCGTCAAAACATAGGTCTGCATGACACTCGAATGCCGATAGCGGTGAACGACGCGGATTGCCGCACGGTGCGGACCGCTTTCGACGAGGCTGATGCTTTCGGGCGCATCGAGCCGGACGGATTTATCGGCATAGTCGGCATCGACGTCCCAGGCGTCCCAGTTGCGCGGCTTGTCGGCCGGATAGACCCAGAGCTGGTTGGCGGAGCCATCGACCGCTTCGCGGCCGCTCGCCTTGTGGATTAGGCTGGTAACGGCTCCATCCTTGCCGATGACGATCGAGAGATGATCGTTTTCCAGCCGGTCGACGCCGGCCTTCAGCCCGCCCGCCGGCTTCAGCGTCTGCCTGTCAAAGACGGCGACCGACAAGGGAGCGACGATCTCAGCGGCCGAAAGCGTCGTGCCGTCGGCAAGTGTCGCGCTCACCGGTCGTGGCGCAAGCGAGGGATTGACGACGATGAGCGCGTCAGTGACCCCGCCCTTCGGCAGATTGACTGACAGCGCCTGCAAGGCCTTGGCCTGCTCGGCCTTGGCATGGTCGATGACGCCGCCGAGCTCCTGCTCCGCATCCTGATAGACTTCGCGGATGCTCGAACCCGGCAGGATGTCGTGGAACTCGTTCTTCAGCACCACGCGCCAATCCGCCTCCAGGCTTTTCGGCTTTTCGGCGCCGAGCATATGGGCGAGCGACGCGAGGGTCTCGGCGGTGATCAGCGCCCGCTCGGCCTGGCGATGCTTGCGCTTGACGCCGCTTTGGGTCGTCAGCGTCGCGCGGTGCAGTTCGAGATAGATTTCGCCGTCCCAGACGGGAAGCTTCTTCTCCGAAGCGGTTTTGTGCGCCCGCTCGTAGAAGCTTTTCACGGTGCCCCAGCGGGCCTGCGGAATGGCGGGAAAATCGCGCAGCTGCACTTCGCGCTCCACCATCTCGGGCGTCACGCCGCCGCCGCCGTCGCCGTAACCGACGGCAAGAAGCGAGGCGTGATGCTGCGTCTTGCCCCGGAAATTCTTCCAGGTCGGCAGGTAGCAATCGGGCTGCACGAAGCCGTTATAACCCTGCATCGGATTGTCGAAGGTGTGGGTCAGCACCTGGCTGCCGTCGAGGCCCTTCCACCAGAAGAGATCGGAGGGGATGTGGTTGGTCTCGCTCCAATTGACCTTGATGGTGAAGAAACTGTCGATGCCGCCCTGTCTCAGGATCTGCGGCAGCGCGCCGGAAAAGCCGAAGCAATCCGGCAGCCAGCAGACCGTGTGGCGCGCGCCAAAGGTCTTTTCGAAATAACGCTGGCCGTAGAGCACCTGGCGGGCGAGGCTTTCGCCGGTCGGCATATTGGTATCAGGCTCCACCCACATGCCGCCGACGGTTTCCCACTTTCCTTCCGCGACCTTCTCCTTGATGCGTTCGAGAAGCTCCGGATCTTCCTCCTCCATCTGCGCGTAATAATGGGCGGTCGACTGGTTGAAGCGGAAATCGGCGGAGCGCTCCATCAGCGACAGCGCCGTGTTGAAGGTGCGCCGCATCTTCCGCCGCGTCTCGCGATAGGGCCAGAGCCAGGCGAGATCGATATGAGCATGGCCGGTCAGCACCAGCTCGCCGTTTGGGGGAAAGCGCTTCTGCAGTTCCTTCAGCCGCGCCGTGAGGACCTCGAAGGCGGAGGCCGCCGAAGCGCTCTGCTCGTCGGAGAGACCTGCCGGATCGGATACAAGCTCCGGCAGCTCCCAGATCTTCTGCTGCATGACGGCGCCCGACGTGCGGGAGATGTAGGCCGCCGTATCCGATGGCCAGTCGAGGCTGCGCAAGGCCTGCTCCGCGGCATCGACCAGATGCGGCACGACCTCATGCTCGCCGAGCGCGCCAATCGCCTCGGCGATCTGCTTCAGGAGAAGATGCAGGCTGTGAACGGGACCGTCGAGCCAGATCAGCCGGGCCTTGTTGAGCCTCGGCGCGCGGTTGGGCTCGCCGAAAGGAAAGCGGGCAACACTTTCCGTCGCAATCGAGAAGCGGCGGCCCTTCAGCGGGAATTCCTGGTGATAGGGATCGAGGCCGAATGTTTCGCTCTGGCCATCGGGATAGCTGAGCGTGATCAGGCTCTCGCCGCCGAGATCGAGCTGCAGGCGAATATCTTCGAGCGGCCAGTTCGCCGGCGCTTCGGCGCTCGCGGCAAAATGCACCACGCCCTCACGATGCGGCCAGTCCTGGTGATGGGCGATCGGCTCCCCCTCGAAGGTCCAGCCATCGATCGGGCTGCTATGCTGGTCCCGCCAATGCGCGAGCTCGGCGATACGGACCTTCAGACTGTCGAGGCGTTGGGCGATGGTGAGCGGCATGGCTTATCCTGTTGAAAATCGGCGACGCGCGATCGGGAATCATGGCTTTGGGAGATAAAGGATAGTGCGATGGGATCGCGAATGCCGACCCCTCCTCCCAGCGGTTCGGCTGACGCTTAGATTAAGTAACTTTGATTTGGCGTCAAGCCCGCAAGAGATCGCCTTTTCCTGGTTTTTTTGCTCTGCCGTGCATGGGAGCTGAACCGTAGAGGCATCTAACTGCGAGTCATGAAGGATGCGAAGGACACGACTGCTGTTGCCCGCCTCCTGATTGAAAAACCAGCTTCAATTCTCTCTAAGCTAGTGCGAGAAAAAGGAATTTTCCGCATAACCTGATCTCATCTGCCGAGATGATCATTCGAGGATTTGCTCCCTCGTTTTAATGCAATTGATTTCTCGGGATCGAACGAGAGCGATCATGAAAGTCGTCATCGTGCTCTTCGCCTGCGCCCTCGCATTGTCAAGCAATAAAGTCAGCATCCCAGGCCACGATCGCCAATATTGCCGAATAGGTCAGATGATGAGCGAGCTGGTCGGCGCCGTGAAGTATCCAGAATGAACGTGTATTGACCGGGTGCGGCTGACGTCGACCGTGGATGGCCTTCAAGTGGTCGATAAGGAAATGGATCAGAAACTCGCTGCAGACAACGGCGAAAATCCACGTCGGATTCGTGATTGCAACCAAGAGAATTGGCGCGGTGGCGACGGCGTGGATGCCTGCATGGACATAAGCGCCCGGCTTCTTGAAGTTGCCTTTGCCGGCAATCATCCATTCGGGCTGCAGGACATAGTCAGCCATGAAGTGCTTGGTTTGCAACCAAATCAGCGTTGTGAGCAGCAGCATCGTCATGCTCCCTCAGTCCGCCATATCAGCCGGATCGATCGTGTGCACACGGACCGGCGCGATCCTTCCCCGTATGCCGACGCAGCCAAGCGGCCTTGTCTGAATAAGGTCTCGGGTCTTTCGAAGCGTTTCGTCGCTTAATGCAATTTCCACGCCTTTGTCCTTGGCCACGCCAACGAGCCGGCTCGCGAGATTGACGACGTCGCCGATCGCCGTATAGCTGAGGCGTTCAGTCGAGCCAATATTGCCGACAAGGGCCACGCCGGTGTTGATGCCGATACGCACCCGAATCTCATCATGCTTGGGCGCAATCGGCGCCATGGCATGCATCGCATCGCGAATTGCCGCTGCGGCGCGGCACGCGCGCAATGCGTGATCCGGCACATTGCCGGGGGCATTCCAGATCGCCATCACCGCATCGCCGATGAATTTGTCGACTGTGCCGCCTTCGGCATGAATAGCGACGATCGACAGGGTCAGAAACCGCGTCAAGCTTGGTTCAACGCCAGCGCCGAACTCTTCCGTGAGTTCCGTAAAGCCTGGCAAATCCGCAAACAACACCGTTATGTCCCTGAGTTCGCCGCCGGGACGAGGCTTAAGACCGCCATCGACAAGGGGACGAACGACCTCGACGGGCATGAAGCGCGCGAACGCGGCAAGGCCGCTCGACATGCGCTTCAGGGCGGAGGAGAAATGATCGAGTTCAGTCAACAGCGCCGGGCGATGTTCCACGGCGTCGAGTTCGAACCTCTCGATCATATGCAGCTGCTCGGCAAGGCGCGACAGTGGCCGAGCGAAGAGAATTCTGGCAAACAGGATCGCCGTCACAGCGGCCAGCACAGCAATGCCCCCGATGATGAAGATCAGTCGCTCGGTATTGGCATCGATGTCACGGGCAAAAGTCGCCCGCGGTATGGCGGTGACCAGACGCCAGTCTTCGAACGGCAACTTGCCAGATGACACGAAGATTGGGCCGAGCGCCTTGCTTGCCACCAGCGTCCGGGAACCGTCGGGCTTTTCGGGGCTGGCAGCCATGGCGACTGCCGCGGCCAGGGCGTCGGACGCGGCAAAATCCTTGAGATGAGCAGCGATCATACCGTCTGACGGCTCGGATGTCGCCAGTACCGCATTATCCCGCGTTAGCACAAAGGCCTTGCTGCCTTCCGGCATCTTGAGCCCTCCAAGGATGGCCGACAGCCGATGCAGGCTGACCGCCACCATCACCACACCTTCGAAATGGCCGAACACCTCGACTTTCTTCGAGACGACGATCGCCGGTTCAAAGCCGTTCGGAAGAATATTGACGAGGCTCCAGGCCGGTTCTGCACTGGTCCGGCCACGTCTAAACCATGGCGAGCCCTCCGGAACGTAGACACTCTCGGCCCTCAGCCGATTTTCGAAAAAGATATCGCCAGGGATTGGCTTATAGAGATCGCGGCGTAGCGGACGCGGCTTGCCGAGAGGTGCGTGGCCGATCTCCACCATTTCGATCTCGCCATCCGGCAGCGCGTGCGCCCCAAAGAAGCGGCCGTCCGGGAAGCCGAAACCGATCCAGGCAATCGCCGGCTGTTCACGCAGCAACGACAGGAATAGGAATTCACGCTTCACCTCGTCGTCCGGCCTGATCGCTCCCTGGAAAAAGACCGATCTGACGATCTCCGCGCTGCTCGAAACCAGCGCCAGATTAGAAGAAAGCTCGTTGCGAACCGCAGCGGTGCTCTGAGCATCAAGGCTCGCAACAATCGTTTCAATGTTCCGGCTTGCGGTACGATACCAGACCAGGTGCACGAGCGCCGCCGTTGACAACACTGCAAGCAGCAGCAGTGCAGTGACCGCACGCCCCATCTTTATGCGTGGGAATGTTCTAGCGTTCATGGCGGTCGGTAATCAGACGGGCGGCGCGGTCATACCGGACATAAGCCAGCGCCCAGTCCGCAAACACCACGATGCGATTGCGGAAGCCCACGAGAAACCAGAGATGGGCGATGTTCCAGACCAGCCAGGCGGAAAATCCTGAAAGACGGATGCGGCGAAAGTCGGCGACCGCCGCATTGCGTCCGATGGTTGCCAGATTTCCGAAATCGCGATAGCCGAACAGACCAGCGGTCCGACCATCGAGACCGGCGAGAATGGCGCGGGCCGCGTATTCGCCCATCTGCTTGGCGGCCGGCGCGACTCCGGGAACCGTTCTGCCGTTCTTGTCCGTGAGCGCCGCGGTGTCGCCGATCACGAAGATCTCGTCATTGCCCGGCGGGTTGAGGTTCCGGTCGACATGAACGCGGCCGGCGCGGTCCGCGGGCACGCCGAGCCATTTGGCCGCCCTGGAGGCCATGACACCGGCCGCCCACAGCACGCAGGACGATCGGATTTGCCGGCCGCCGGCAAGCGCTACTCCTTCAGAGTCGCAGCGCGTTACCGCTTCCCCGAGGGACACCTCGACGCCGAGCATCTCCAGGTGTCGCCGGGCTTCTCCCGACAATTTCGCCGGCATGGTCGGCAGAACGATATTGCCGGCTTCGACCAGCACCACGCGAGCCGAGGACGGATCAATGCGCCTGAAGTCACGGACGATGACCTTTCTTGCCAGCTCGGCGATTGCTCCAGCCAGTTCAACGCCTGTCGGGCCGCCGCCAACAACGACGAAGGTGAGAAACCGCCGTCGCTCGGCTTCGTCCTCGGCTGCCTCGGCACGTTCGAAGGCCGACAGGATCCGGGCACGGATTTCGGTCGCATCGGCGATTGTTTTCAACCCGGGCGCGGTCTCCGCCCATTCATCCTTTCCGAAATATGCGTGCCTTGCACCGGTGGCGACGACCAGATAGTCGTAGGCGATGCGACTATTTGTGGTCTGAACGAACCGGTTCTTCTTGTCGATCCCCTCGACACGCTCCATCAGCACAGTGACGTTGGATTGCCGAGAGAGAATGCGGCGGATCGGCATGGCGATCTGGGCTGGCGAAAGCGCGGCCGTCGCGACCTGATAAAGCAGCGGCTGAAAAAGATGATAGTTGCGCCGATCGACGACCGTCACATCCACGTCCGCATGCCGAAGACCCTTGGCGGCGGCAAGGCCGCCAAATCCGGCTCCGAGGATGACGACCCTAGGACGGCGGCCCGCCGCCTGACTTGCCGCTGGATCCATGAGTGGCGAGTCGCCGCTTGTTTCTTCGATGCCGGCGCGCATGGCTCAGCGCCCCCTCGGGAACAGGCGTGCTCCCAGATAGTCGAGTGAAACCGCACCGGCCCCGCGCGTCAGGATCAACAGCAACGGTGCCGTCCAGAGCAAATGGTCCGGCCAGTTCTGCGGGTAGACGAGGAGCTGGATTGTCAAGATGACGCAAAGCAGCAAAAGGGCAGCGGGCCGAGAGAACAGGCCTAGAAAAATCAAGATCGAGCCAGTGACTTCGGCCGTCGTCGCAAGCACGGCGGCCACGCCGGGATCGATGACGGGCAGCTGGTATTCGAGCGTAAACAGCTGAACTGTCGCCGGCCAGGAGGCAAGCTTGCTCTGCGACGACTGCCAGAAGACGTGGGCGACCGCCAGACGGGCAACGAGCTGGACGAGCGACAACGGCAGGCTGTTGAGGCTCTCGATAGCGGCGACATAGAGACCGATAATACCGCCTCTGTGTCGCGTCGAAGAAGGGGACATCATAGTCATGACTTCCATCCTGTTCACTTGGTTGCGGGCTTGATGTGGCGAATGCGAGCGACGAGGCCAAAGGCGAAAAGGCCGCCAAAGGCACCCTCGAGATCGAAGCCGGGAGTGCGGGCAAGCACACGGCTGACCGCAGCCTCCAGGCTGGCGCGCCTTTTCAGGGCATGAAGGAAGGCGAAATGACTGGCATCGAGGCGCAGAAATCGCATGCTATCTTGGCCGCGCCAGAGCGCGATCCGCTCCGGTCGGCGGCCCAGCCTCGCCAATGCTTCGATGTTTCCGCCGGCTTGATGCGCTTCCCATATGTCCAGCGCCGGCCAACGACAAACCAGCAGGCGTAGCGAGGGCTGAAGAACGATCTCGGGTGAGGTGTCGTCTTCACCGTCCGCCAACTGCTCCAAGCGACAGCCGGGCAGCGCCAGCGCGTCCAGCGCCTCGGCAATCATCCATTCCAGCCGCGCCGTTTCGGCAATGAAGGGCATGGCGCGGATGCCATCAAAGTCCGCCAGGAAGCGCGGGAAACTGCCGCCATAGCGAACAAGCTGCGCTTCCTGCGGCGGATTATTCCGGATGAAGGCGCCGGCGACATGACGAAAGTAGTTTTCGCCGAGAAGCTGGACCGTGATCGGAAAAACCGCGATCAAAGTCGCTGTCAGCGAGGCGAAGGTGTTGTTGCGATAGATGTTGAACCGACGCAGCGGGTCGAAAGCACCTTTCGCCAGCACCGGCGCAAGATCGCAGCCATCTTCACGGAGGATGGCTTGGGCGACCCGCGATTGCAGTGCGCAACTAGAGAGCATGGCCCACCCTCCTTGCGCCGGGACGATTGGCGAACATCGACGGCTTGATTGTCGCAAACGCGGCGAGCGCCGGCATTGGGCCCGTTCGGCTGTCGGCCCGCAATGGCAGGATCATCCCCTCGAACCGGGTCGACTGTGGTGTCGGCCGTTCCACCAGCATGCGATCTTCGAAGGCGATCGATTGCGCCAGCATGTCGGCCCACATGGCTTCACCGAGTAGCACGTCGAGAGCGGGCACATCCGTATCCCATTCGATGAGCGTCGGACGCGGTCCAATCTTGCGGATCGCGTAAGCATAGAGCGACCAGACGGCCGGCGGAACGCGCGAACCGTGGTCGTCGATCAGCACGATATCACCTTCGACCTCGTTGATCGCGTGCCCGGCAAGATGGATCTCACCGATGGCGCACGGGGGAAGCTGGTCGATGAAGGCTTTGGAATCGAAGCCGAGATTGCAGGCCGAGACGTGAACATTATTGATATCGAGAAGCAGGCCGCAGCCGGTAAGGCCCACGAGCTCTACCAGGAATTCCGCCTCGGTCATTGTCGACCCCTCGAAGGCGACATAGGCAGAGAGGTTTTCGATATAGACACGCCGCTGGAGGGTGTCCTGCAGCCTCGAGACATTGGCGGTCACGATGGCGAGGGCCTCTGCGTCGTAACGCAGCGGCAGGAGATCATTCAGATAGGCGCCGTCGGCGGCGCTCCAGGCGAGATGCTCGGACACCAGGCTTGGCTGGAAGCGCAGGCAGAGCTTGCGCATGCGCTCCAGATGGTCGCGGTCGAGACCGGAACTGCTCCCGAGTGAAAGGCCGACGCCATGGACGGACAGGGGATAGCTTTCCCGCAGCCGCTCCAGCGCGTCGACGGCCGCCGAGCCACCCATGTAATTCTCCGCATGGACTTCAAGCCATCCCGCCGAGGGGCGGCGAGACAGCATTTCACCGATATGCTGGGAGCGAAGACCGATGCCCGCGGCGGTTGGCACCGGATTGCTCGGAAATATCTTGGACATCGATTACTCCTTTGGTTGAAGTGGTGGAAAGGTCAGGCCTTGGGTTCGTTGCTTCCGCCGGTGATTTTGGTGCAGGTGCCGGCCGGCACGTAGATCCAGGAATCCTTGGCGTTGTCGGCGGTGGACGTGCCGGCACAGGAGTGGCTGGCCGTCTGGCAGTCGTTCAGGCCAGCCTTGACGACGCCGAAGCACTTTTCGAACGAGAAATCCGGCTTGGCAGCCGGGCCGGCAAAGGCGCTGCCGGCAGCCACGGAGGCTGCGGCGGCGAGGGCCGAACTGATGAGAAGACGAGTGGTATTCATGAGAAATCTCCTGGGTTGCGTGAGGTCAAACCGCCATCGGCTTGCCTGTCTTCACATTCCCAGAAGTCAGCCGTCATCTGAAATGCTGTCTCTGCATGATTTCGATACGCCGTCTCTATGTGTCGATGGGCAATCTCTTTCAGACAAAAAAAGCCCCCGCCGGAGTGGTGGACGGGGGCTTAAGTTTCGGCCGGCGGGAGGCGGACTGCCGAAATGGCTGAGGATCAAAGATAACGTTCGCGGACGTCTACGGTCGATCGTTTGCCGATTTCCTGGTAATTGGCCTGCAGCCAGAGGTTGGCGCATTGGCGGCCGCGATCCCTCAGGTCCATGAGCGCCCCCCAGTCGGCGTTCATCTTGCTCGCTACGCTGAGGTTTTTCATCGCTTCGTCGTCTGAGATACCGTGCACGAAAATGCGCTTGAGATTGGAAGGCGGCGTCGCTGCCGTGTCGATCAGCTGTGTGACGAAGGCCACCGCCCGCATCTCCCTCAGCAGCGACGAATTGAAACTGATCTCATTGATGCGGTTGAGAATTTCTCCAGCCGTGCGCGGCAGTTCCGTTCGTTCTATCGGATTTATGTGAACCACGAGCACATCGGGCGTGTCGCAGCCATAAATCAGCGGGAAGATTGCGGGGTTGCCCATATAGCCACCGTCCCAATAGGCTTCCCCTCCGATTTCCACGGCTTGGAACAGGAAGGGCAGGCAGGCAGACGCCATGATGGCATCGACCGAGAGCTCGTCGTTGCCGAACACCTTCACCTTGCCAGTCCGCACGTTGGTGGCGCAGATGTTGAGCTTGACAGGGCAGCGTGCCATCCGGATTGCCTCCAGGTCGATCGATTGTTCCAGCACCTGGCGCAGGGGATTGAAATTGAAGGGGTTGAACTGGTACGGCGACATCAGCCGTGTCACCAGGTCGAACATGATGAACGCCGGCGAGAATTCCAGCGATTTCGAGCCTGTAAGGCGGTCGAGCAAGGTTGGCTGCAAAGGTCCGGATGCAGCTGCGTGGCTGACACGGCGCCAGAAATTGGCCAGCGCCGTCTGTGCTCCGCTCCGCCCGCCCTCAGCCAGGCCATAGGCTGCGACCGCAGCATTCATCGCGCCTGCGCTGGTTGCCACAATGCCTTCGAATGACAGGCTTGGCTCGTCCAGCAACCGATCGAGCACTCCCCACGTGAAGGCGCCATGTGCGCCGCCGCCCTGCAGCGCAAGATTGATCGTCCGCGGCTCGCGCTCGGCGAGCGAAGAGTCGGGCTGCATTTTGAGCTTTGCACCCACATGTTTGTTCACGATCGCAACCTCCGTGTCTCAAATAAAGATTCAGTGCGCAGTCCATCCGCCGTCGACAGGGATCGCCGTGCCTGTGATCGATCCAGCAAGATCGCTGCAGAGAAAGACGGCAAGCGCGCCCATTTCCTCGACGGTGGCAAAGCGCCTCGTCGGCTGGTCCTTCAGGAAGACGTCTCGGATCACCGCGTCGCGTGGGATGTTATGCGACTTCGCCTGATCCTCGATCTGGTGTTCGACAAGCGGCGTCCAGACGTAGCCGGGGCAGATCGCGTTGGATGTCACCCCGAATTCGGCGCCTTCGAGCGCGATCGTCTTGGTGAACCCGACAATGCCGTGTTTGGCCGCCACATAGGCGGATTTGAAGGGGGACGCGACCAATCCATGGGCGGAGGCGACATTGACGATCCGGCCATAGCGGTTGGCGCACATGCTGTCGAACGTCGCCTGAACGAGATGGAAGGCTGAGGAAAGATTGATAGCAAGTATGGCGTCCCACTTTTCAGGCGGAAACTTTCCGAGTGGCGAAACATGCTGGATACCGGCATTGTTGACGACGATGTCCACCTGTCCGAAACGCGCGAACGCCCTCTCGACCATCATATGGATCGCTTCCGGCTTCGACATGTCGGCGGCGTCGTAGGCAACGTCGACATCGTTATCCGTGGCAATGCCGTCGCGCAGCATCTCGATCTCGGCAGGGTCGCCGAAGCCGTTCAACATCACGGCGGCCCCTGCCCTTGCAAGCGCATGTGCAATGCCAAGGCCGATGCCGCTGGTCGAACCAGTGACAATGGCGCTACGCCCTTCCAAGGGCCTGCGGCCGACGAGAGTATCAGTTACGGGATCAAAGGCGTTCAGCATATGTGCTCTCCACTACGATCGACTACGCCGTCTGGCGTCTTGCAATCAGAATGGCCGACGGGGCTTCGCTTTAGAAATGCCAGTCTGGTATGGAATTGATAAATCCATGGCATTGGTGGAGAATGCCGCCCGCGGAGAATATTGAGGGTATTGCAAATAGAATTCATGCCGGGGGGCGGCGATGGATATCCACCATATAAGGTATTTCCTGGCGGTGTGTGAAACTCGAAACTTCACGCGCGCGGCCGAAAAGTGCAATGTTACTCAGCCAGCGCTCAGTCGCGCCATCCAGCAGCTGGAGGATGAGGTGGGCGGCCTGATGTTCCGCCGGGAGCGCAATCTCACCCACATAACAGATCTCGGCAACCTTCTTCGCCCGCGATTCCAGCAGATCCAGGACGAGTTGATGGGCGTGCGTACGGAGGCGTCGCGATTTCTCTGTCTTAGTGAAGCACCGCTCAAGGTCGGCATTATGTGCACGATCGGACCGCGCCGGTTTACTGGCCTGCTCACCGACTTCAACATGCGCCACAAGGGAATCCAGCTGCAACTGATCGAGGGCGTGCCCGCCCGATTGTCCGATCTGCT
This sequence comes from Rhizobium sp. NLR22b, assembly GCF_019685295.1. Lineage (NCBI taxonomy): Bacteria > Pseudomonadati > Pseudomonadota > Alphaproteobacteria > Hyphomicrobiales > Rhizobiaceae > Rhizobium > Rhizobium sp. NLR22b. The sequence goes on along the minus strand of NZ_JABDWM010000006.1, from coordinate 207,623 downwards.
GGAGACTGGCGAAATCGATGTGGCTTTGATGTCGACGGCAACAAGCTTTCCGGAACGCTTCGACGTGACCTCGCTCTTTCGCGAGAGGTTCATGCTCGCTTTCCCCGCCGGCCACCGCCTCGGTCAATACGATGCCATTCCCATCGCGGCGATCGACGGTGAGATCTACCTGCGGCGTGTCAACTGCGAATACTGGGATTACCTCACGGATCTCTGCGATGCACAAGGCGTGAAGACCCTCGTCTCCTATTCCAGCGAGCGCGAGGACTGGATTCAGAACCTGGTCGCCGGTGGCCTTGGTATCTGTTTCATTCCCGAATACAGCGCCGTTATCCCAGGATTGCAGGTGCGACCTGTCGCGGACCCGGAAGTCTCGCGCGAGGTCTGCCTTGTGACGGTGGCGGGCCGACGCTTCTCCCCGGCGGTTTCAGTCTTTGTCGGCGCCGTGAAATCATACGGCTGGGCGAAAGCGTCGGGCCGTTCGCATTAAGGGCAGTATCGTAACAATCACGGGAGCACAGCCTGGCAAGCTGCCGGGCATTCGGTGTTTCCCCTGCGGCTGACAATAGCTTGCGGCTATCGAAATCAAAAGCATCTGGCATTTCTCTTTCGATCGGCGCTCCGCCAGTCTTCGAACATGCTCGGCACCGTCCTCGCCGGGCTCCAACAAGGAGAAACCGCTGATGAAGCCCGTATTGAAAACCGACCGCATGTCCCTCGCCGCTCTCGCATTTGCTGCAGTGGTCCTGGGCGCCGCCCTGCCCGCCGCGTCCGCCATGGCGGGCGAATGCCCGGCTGATCAGGTCACTGAAGATGGCATGAAGCCTGGCCCGATGATGCCGAAGGGCGTCTCCGACAGCGTCGTCAAATCAATCGATCTCTCGTCCAAGGGCGAGGCATGGAAGGGAAGCATGCTGCGCATGCGCAAGCTCGTCGTGCAGCCGGGAGGCATCGTTCCCTGGCATTCGCACGAGATGCGCCCGGCCAATATCCTGATCATCTCCGGCTCGATTACGGAATACAGCAGCACCTGCAAGGTGCCGATCCTGCACAAGAAGGGCGAGGTGACGGCCGAGTTTGGACATCTCTCCCATTGGTGGAAGAACAATGGCAAGGCTTCGGCCGTGCTCTATTCCTCCGACATACTGAGCCCGGAAATGCACACCGATGACGCGGCGATGTAACGGTTGCCCTTTGATCTGAAGCAGCCCCATCGCTCGCCGGCGTTTCCCTCGCACTGGCAGGGAAACGCCGCATCCCGGAGGAACAAGCATGACCGACATCGAACAGCCGCTCACGGCATCCGTTCAAGAGCGCCGGACCATTCACGCCGACAGTTGGCGCTTTGGACTGATCGCACTCATCGCCTTTTTGACCTTGGTCGACCTCTTTGCGGCGCAAGCCGTATTGCCTTCTCTGGTCGAGAGGTTTCAGGTCAGCCGCGCCACGATGGGTTTCGCCGTCAATGCCAGCACCCTCGGTATGGCGCTCGCCGGTCTGCTCGTCGCCTTCGTCGGCAGCGGCCTGGACCGGCGCAACGGCATCTGGATCAGCCTCGCGATCCTGTCCGTGCCAACGACGCTTCTGGCATTTACCGACAACATCATCGTCTTTGCCGCGCTGCGAGTACTTCAGGGGCTTTGCATGTCGACGGCCTTCACGCTGACGGCCGCCTATCTGTCGGAGCATTTCTCCGCCGGAAAGGCCTCCACGGCCCTAGCCGCCTATGTCACCGGCAATGTTGCCAGCAACCTCTTCGGCCGCATGCTGTCCGCTGCCGTCGCAGGCATTGGCGGCCTCTCGATAAATTTTCTGGTGTTTGCCGCCCTCAACCTCCTCGGCGCCGCCCTGGTTTGGTTCACGCTCAAAAGGACGACCAGCATGATGCGGAGCGATGATCGCGGGAACCTCACCATGCGCATCTGGGGCGGACATCTTGCCGATCCAAAGCTGCGACGCGTCTTCGCTATCGGCTTCCTCATCCTCTTCGTGTTCATCGGCACCTACACCTATGTCAACTTTCGGATTGTCACGCTCGGGGTACGCCCGATGGCGCTCGGCCTTGTCTATCTCGTCTTCCTTCCGTCGATCTTCACCACGCCTTTCGCCGGCAGGCTCGCAAGCGCTGTGGGGCCGGCAACCGGAATCGTGCTGACGCTTGCGATTGCCATCGTCGGACTCGTCGCGCTTCTCAGTGCGTATTTGCCGGTCATCCTGATCGGTTTGACACTGGTGGCAGTCGGCACCTTCCTCGCACAGGCAATGGCAACCGGCGTCGTCGGTCAACATGCCAGGAGCGACAAGGCTGGAGCGAGCGGCATCTACCTCGCATCCTACTATACCGGAGGCATGGCCGGCAGTGTGGTTCTCGGTCAGGTCTACGATCACGTCGGCTGGAACACATCCGTCTACGTGCTTATCGCAGCTCTGGCGGTAGCAATGCTGCTCGCGGGTTCGCTAAGCGCCCCGCACCGATAGATCCCAACTTTCCGTGGTAGCCGGAATAGGGGTCGCCCCTTCCATGCGGAAGCCGGCGACGAGTTTGAATACAGACACAACCGAAAGGAGTAAATGACATGCAAAGAATGATCAGACTATTGTTCATGGCCGCGCTTTCATTGGCAGGAATTCTGTCGGCATCAGCCACTATCGTCCAGGCAGGTGCCCGGGACGGTGTCGTTGTTCTGAAGAGTCGCTATTCGGTCGACGAGACTGTCACAAAGATCAAAGGCAGCGTCGCAGAGAAGGGCATAATGCTGTTCGATGATATCGATCAAGCAAGGCTCGGCAACGCGGCTGGCAACAAGGTCCGTCCATCGCGGCTGATCCTGTTCGGCAATCCGGCGCTCGGAACGACGTTCATCACCGCCAATCCAGTGGCCGGGCTCGATTGGCCCGTCAGAGTTCTCGTTTACGAAGCGAAGGATGGAACGGTCCGTGTCGCCTACACCGATTTTAACTGGATCGCGCGACGCCATGGCATCACCAGCCGCGAGAAGGAGTTCAAGATGGCGTCCGAGGTCATCAAAGCGGTGACGGATCCGGTCCATCAATGAGGTCACGGCGATGCGGTGATGAATGGGGAGGGAGCGACTTCCTCCTCATTGCGGATGTTGCAGAGAGGTTACCATCCGAGGCTGCCCTGACCTTGATGGTTGGTTGAGAACCTTCCAGGCGCGATGCTGACTTTGGTCCAGATTCTACTGGTTCTGATGACCGTTGCTCGCCACGGACTTCGCAATGCCCACGGTCCGCTGGTGGCCCCAGACCTGCTGATCATCGTATACAACGGGAAGCTCTGCGCGTTCGCTGATTGGTATAAGGCTGCCAACCATCTCGTGGGACGAGTTGTTCAGCAGCTTACTGAAGTGCGACTTGGGACGCTGCTGACATCAATTCTTCGGGACTCGGCGCCCGGCATAGATTTTGGCCCCCCTCTTCGGCTTCTGTGAAACTCCAGCGCACAGTGCCGTCCCGATCGAGCAGGAACTCGCCGATAAGCGGCATGTGACCGGCGATGATAATCTGCTGGTCGGCCGCCGTCATTTCATACGGGTCCTTTTTCTCCAGAAAGTCGCCCGCCGCAGCCGGGTTCATCGGCACGGGCAACTCCCGCGGTAAATCGATCCGCATTGTCCTGACCGCGTCCATTCCGAGCTTGTGCGGCCATTCGGTTTCATTCTCCGTGAGCTCGAGGATGGGTAAACCGAAGGCGCGATGCGAAGCCCCCTCCGGGTCGGATGCGCTGATAAGGTTGGGTAGTGGATGGTAACGAAAGTAGAGCCGCGCCCGTTCGACGGGCGTCTTGACGACAGCGAGACACTCGATGCCTTTCTCCTTCAGGGCAGGGTTGAGCTGCGCCATCGCCGAGACATGACGCCGACAGAATGGACAGTGTAGGCCTCGAAATAGACCGATCAGTAGCGGGCTACGGCCTCGAAAGTCATCGAGCGCGATCTTGCCTTCGCGCGAGATCGCATCGAGTACAACATTCGGTGCCCGGTCGCCCGGCTGCAGCGGGCGGTCGACACTATCCGTGGACATGAACAACCTCCTCCCGATCGATCAAAAAGGCAGCACACCCAGCGCTTCGGGGGGCGAGCCCTGCTGGGCGCAAACTCCCTTCGCCGGGGCAAAGTAGCGTTCGGCCTCTGCCATATTCCAGACGTCGAACTTGAGCTTTGCAGGCCCATCATAGCATGGAAAAGACATCCGCGGGCGAACATTCAGGCTGGTCAGCAATCCGCGGCGTGCTATGTCCTCCGAGAGATTTTGGATCGAGCCGCCTGCCTTCATCCGACGCACGTTCTGATCGTCCAAGACAAGTTTATCGAAAGCGATATCACATCCAACACTGAGCGTGATCTTCTCAACGCCCGTGCCATGTCGTTTCTCCTTAACGAGCCGGCCGGAGCTCTCTCCAGCCTCCGAGCCCTTCGAAAAAACTCCCTTTCTAAGTAGGCGACCATCAGCCGCAAGGATAACGCAATCTTGATCGATGATGACAGTTTCCTGATCGCAGCATCGACCTATCTGCTTTGGCAACCACACTGAAGACGCTGCCTGTTGGCGGCGAAGGGAGGGTTGAGGGATGCTCCGGATGTGGAAATTGCCGGCAGCGATGGCAGCGCTCATCGCCGTTGCCATGTCGGCGTCGTCCTGCACGACGACCTCTACCGACCCGGCGCAGACCGGATCGGTTGGATACTCCAGCGCTGACTTCGCACTCAGGCCGGCTTGTCGCGACGGTTTCGGCAACGATCGTCCTTGCAGCTATTAACGTATAGAAGACGCAGCGAGGATGATCGGCACGCCGTTGCGGTTCTCGAAAGCCGGAGCACTTCGTTGGAAAATCGTTACGAACACCGATAAGCGTGATACACACCGTCGAAGTGCTCTCAAGAAAGACGGTCATGCGGTATCTTCGGTCGGGGCCGCGTCGGCTTCACACTCAAGAGTTGGGCGCTCCCCGCGCCAAAACGGTGGGCTTGAGATCGGGTGAGATCGCCGATCGGAATATCCGCGTCATCCTAGAAGCAATCCGCCGGCACGGGCCACTGACGCGCACCGAGCTTGGGCGGCATAGCGGGCTGACCGGGCCTGGCATCACCAATATATTGCGGCGGCTTGCCGACGAGAAGCTCGTGACATCGAACCGGCGCACCGGGCTCGGCGGCGTGGCGACGGCCACGGAATTCGCGCTGCGGCCGGAGGGCGCGTTTTCGATCGGCGTCAAGCTTCGACGGACGCGCGGCGAGATCGTGCTGATCGATTTGAGCGGCCAAGTGCATGACCGGGTCTATTTCGACGTGGAGCCGGAAGACGGGGTTGGCGCGGTACACGCGGCGGTCCGGGACATGGCCGATCGGCATGCGACATTGCCGATCGTCGGGCTCGGGATCGCCGCCAACGATTGGAACGATGCCCGCAGCGAGCAGCTTGCCGCGATGTCGACGATCGCACGCACCTACGTCGAAAACGAATGCACGGCGAGCCTGCTTGCCGAGCGCACGATCGGCAGCGCCATGCCGGAGGGCGGGCTCGCGATGATCATCATCGACGATGACGTTCAGGCGGGTTTCCTCATCCGAGGCATACCCTATTCCGGCGTGCATGGGCGGGCGGGCAGCATCGGCGAAATGCTGACCGGGCCCGACAATGTCCAGCTCAATACCGTCGTCGGTTTCGATTCCCTGCGCTCGCGCATCGGAGACGAGGACTTCGCGCGCCTGCTCAGGGGCGAGGAGTTCTCCTCGTCGTCGCTGTCGCAATGGATACGCGAGGCCGCCGGCCATCTGCTCGACCCGATCATCGCCATGGCCGGCTTCATCGCCCCGAGCGTCGTCATGATCGGCGGCGACCTACCGCAGGGGGTGATCGAGGCGCTGATCCATCAGCTTTCCGTCGAGCGGCGCGACACCTCGACCAGGCCGCTGCTGACGCCATGGATTTCGCCGATGCGGCCGGCAAGCTTCAGCGGTGGCGGCGTGGCACTCGGTGCAGCCCTCCTGCCCTTCCTCAACACGCTTCTGCTGCCGCCAGCTTCGGCCTAAGCCGACCGTGCAACATAATTCGGCGGGCTCAGCCGAGCGCCTCATCGGTATGGCTGAGATCGGAGGCGAGCGCCGTGTCGAGCACCTTCTGGATGTTGGCGGCGCGCCGGAAGGAGGGTTCCTGGGTCTTGCCCGCCCGCACGGCCTGGACGAAACGTTGGTAGTTCGTCTCCACAGGATCGAAAGGCACATCGCGCCACGTCGCGGTATGCACATCTTCGCCAAGGCAGGCGCGCAGCGTCGATTTACCGGTGTCGTAGATCATCTCGACCGAGCCGGTTTCACCATAGACCCTAAGGCGCAGCTGATCCATCTGGCCGGCTGCCGTGCGTGTCGCCTGGATCGTGCCGATCGCGCCATTGGTGAAATCGACATTCATCGTGAAGCTGTCATTGGCGTCGAGATCGTATTCGCCGATCCTGTGATCCGGCGCCTTGTCGAAAGTCTTCAGCCGCGCAAAGACGTGGGCGACGTCGAGGCCGGAGCCATAAGAGGCGAAATCGACGATGTGAATGCCGATATCGCCAAGCGCGCCGTTCGAGCCGTGTTTCTTGCTCAGCCGCCAGAGCCATTTGCTTTCGCTCTTCCAATCGCCCCAGTGGCGGCCGACCAGCCAGCTTTGCAGATGCGACGCCTCGACATGGCGCACGGCGCCGATCTCGCCGGCAAGCACCATCTGCCGGCCCTTCTGCAGCGCCGGCGAATTGCGATAAGTGAGGTTGACCATGCCGACCTTGCCGGCCCGCTCGATCGCCTCGGTCATTTCCATCGCCTTGACGGCATCGGTGGCGAGCGGCTTTTCGCAGAAGACATGTTTGCCGGCGGCGATCGCCTGAAGCGTCGTCGGGTGGTGGATACGATCGGGCGTGACGTTCGCCACCGCATCGAACTCGCCCCACGCGAGCGCATCCTCCAGCGAGATGAAATGATTGGCGATGCCATGTTCGGTGCAAAAGGCCGCGAGCCGCTCCGGGACGACATCGACGCCGCCAACGACGCTGACGCCTTCGATCGCCTTGAAACGCGCGGCGTGCTGGTTGGCCATGCCGCCGGTTCCGAGAATGAGTAAACGCATCTTCTCCTCCATGGACTTCAGTTTCCGGCTGCCGCTGCGGCCCGGAGCACGAACTGACACCATCGCGGCCATCCGCGATCGATCGGCCTTTTCCTCAGGAAAATTGCGGGTTGGATGCGCCTGATTTCCCTAAGGCGCTGTCGGCAACTTATTTTGGCGTGCATCCCTTCCGAAAACCGCAGCGTGCGCTAGCTGCTGTTGAATGTCGCCAGCATCTCATCCTCCCAAGCTCTGGCTTGACATCAAATCAAAGTAACTTAATCTAATTAATGCAGCACGGAATTGAGGAGAGGTCAACCGACCGCCAGGCTGTATTCGTTCAAAATGGGGAGGAGACCCATCATGAAGAGCGCGACCGTCAGCGCATTGGCGCTGAGCACTGTCTTATTTTCAGCATCCACCATTTTTGCCCAGGAACTTGCCACCAAAGACCGGATCGGCCTTGCCGATGCGCCGAAAACGCTCGTCGTCCGCCTGACGAACGACAGCCCGAACAATTCCGATCCCGCCATTGCCGAGGGCTATCAGAAGCTCTTCGTCGATTTCATCAAGAAGCATCCGGACTGGAAATTGCAGATGCAATTCATGTCCTCCGACATCGGCACTGAACAGGCCAAGATGCTGGAGCAGGCCAAGGCCGGCAACGCGCCGGATTGTGCGGCCGTCGACTCCTTCGTGCTCTCGCAGTTCATGGTCAATCACGTGCTGGCCGATTTCACACCCTATTTCTCCAAGGAAGAAGTGGACGATCTCTTCCCCTTCATCCGCAGCGGCATCACCGACAAGGACAAGACCATCCGTGCCTGGTGGTGGGATACGGACCTGCGCGTTCTCTACCGCAACAAGTCTGTGGTCGCAGATGCGCCGAAGACCTGGGACGAACTGAAGAAGGCCGCCCTTGCCTCCACCAAGGAGGGCATGGAAGGCGTGCTCTTCAACGGCGGGCGCTGGGAAGGCACGACCTTCGACTGGCTCGCCAATTACTGGGCGCTCGGCGGCAAACTCGTCGACGACTCGGGCAAGCCAATCTTCGGCGAAGGCGAGAACAAGGAGAAATTCCTGAAGGCGCTGAACTACTTCAAGGATCTCGTCGATTCCGGTGCGGCGCCGAAGCGCGTTACGACGATCGCCAATTACGACGATATGAACGCTGCGGCGGCTGCCGCGACGACGGCGCTCTTCATCGGCGGCAACTGGCAATATGCACAGCTGAAGACGACGCTCGACGAAGAGGAATTCAAGAACTGGACCTTCTCGCCGATCCCGGGCCCCACGGCCGACCAGAAGTCGACGGGCACCGGCGGCTGGACGGTCGCCTCCTTCAGCAAGGACAAGGAGAAGATCGAAATGTGCGCCAACCTGGCGCGCGACGTCTATATGGGTCCTGCAAACGCGCTGCAGCAGCAGCTGCCGACGCGCAAGTCGCTCTTCGACAAGTATGAGGTCTTCTCGACGGAAGCCAACAAGACCTTCGCCAATGCGCTGGTCGATGGCCAAGCCCGGCCCGGCGTGCCGATCTATCCCGAGATCTCCAACCAGATCCAGATCATGATGGGAGACGTGCTGTCGGGGACGAAGAAACCGGAAGAGGCCCTGGATGCCGCATTTAGCGCGGCGATGGAGGCTTACAAGCGTCTCTGATCCCGGGCGTTTCCACGCTTCCGACCGCGACGGCGCCTGGACTTGAGGCGCCGTCGACAGTGCCAAACCCGGACAGAGAAGCCAATGAGCCCAATTGCCATCGAGGCTGACAGCCCGCCTCAAAGCAGAACGTTCATGCGCCGGTTCGCCGGTGCGCCCCTGCCCTGGATCATGCCCGTGATCATCGTCATCGGCATATTCTACCTCTATCCCGTCATCGACGTTTTCCGGCTTTCCTTCACCAATGCGACGCTGATCGGCGAGAACCAGCAATATACGTTTGGGTCGATCACCAGTGCGCTGAGCTCGCCGCAACTGCCCGACATTCTCTGGGCGACGCTGATCTTCGTCGGCGGCAGCGTCATCGGCCAGCAGATCCTCGGGCTTGCGGTCGCCGTCACCGTCATTCGCGGCGAAAAGCGCGGCCTGTTCGGCACCACGATCCTGAGGACCACGGCGCTTGTCGCCTGGGTCGTGCCGGGCATTGCCGGCGGCATCATCTGGCAGATGTTGTTTTCCGAAGCGCCTTACGGCGCGCTCAACAGCATTTTGAGGCTGATGCACATGCCGACCGTCGCCTGGCTCTCGGACCCGGCAATGGCGCCGTGGTCGACTCTGATCTCGAACATCTGGCGCGGCACCGCCTTTTCGATGGTCGTCATGTATGCGGCGCTGAAATCGATCGATCCCTCGCTCTACGAGGCGGCGGAGGTCGACGGCGCCAGCGCCTCGCAGCAGTTCTTCTTCGTCACGCTGCCGCAGCTGCGCGCTGCCATCCTCGTCAACATGATCCTGATCACCATCCAGACGGTGAACACCTTCGATGCGATCATCACACTGACAGGCGGCGGACCCGGGCGCGCGACCGAAGTGATCTCGCTCTACGTCTTCAATATCGTCTTCCGAAACTATGACCTCTCCGGCGGCAGCGTGCTCTCCGTGCTGATGCTGATCATCAGCCTCGGGCTCGCCTTCGTCTATGCGTCGTTCCTGCCGAAGGAGGAAGAGCAATGAGCGGACGCACCGGAAGCCGGTTAGGCGATGCCATGAGCTATCTCTTCATGTTGGTGATGTTCGTCTTCTTCGCCGGCCCCCTCACCTATCTGCTGTCGATGGCGCTACGCGACAAGCGCGAGGTCTATCGCGGCGCGGCGCGCTACATTCCCGACAACCCTACCATTCAGAACTTCATCACCGTTCTCAACAACAGCTATTTCCCGATCTATCTCTGGAACGGCCTGAAGCTTGCGGCTCTGAGCGGGCTCGGCGTGCTGATCGTTGCCTTGCCCGCCGCTTACGCTTTCTCCCGCTTCCAGTTCCGTGGCAAGGGCCTCTCGATGATGGGGCTGCTGCTCTTCCAGATGATCTCGCCGCTCGTCATCATGGTGCCGCTCTATCGCTACATGAACCGCCTCGGCCTGCTGGACACGCATTTCGCCGTCGTCATGGTCTATATCGCGCTCGGTGTTCCCCTGGCGACCTGGCTGTTGAAAAGTACGGTCGACGGCATTCCGCGCAGCCTCGACGAGGCGGCGATGATCGATGGCTGCAATCGCTTCTCGGTTTTCTGGCGCATCATCGTGCCCCTGTCGGCGCCGGGCATCGCCTCGGTTTTCATCATCACTGTGATTGCCGGCTGGTCGCAATTCCTGGTGCCTTTCCTGCTGCTCACCAAAAATGACCTGATGCCGATCGGCGTCGGAATCTTTAACTTCCGCGGCATGCAGACCGACTCGTCCATCCAGCTGCTTGCAGCCGCCTGCCTGATTGCGGTCGTTCCGGCGATCGTGGCCTTCCTGTCGCTCCAGAGGCTGATCCTCGGCGCGATGACCAGCGGCGCGGTGAAGGGATGAGAGGGTCTGCTTCACTCTCCACGCGCGCGGAAGGATTGAACGCATGAACCAGACACTCGGCGCTAGGCTCTCCCCCGATCTGACGGGCGCCAATGTCGAAGACGCGGGCGAGCACAACAGGGCCGTCGTCCTGCGCTGCATCCACCGCCAGGCGCCGATTTCGCGCGCCGAGATCGCCAGGCAGACGGGCTTCACCAAACCAGCGATCGCCCGCATCGTCGACCGCCTGCTGGACGAGGGCCTGATCATGGAGGCCCGCCGCCGGCATGGGCTCAGAGGCCAGCCGGCAATCGAACTCGAAATCAATCCCGATGCCTATTACGCCATCGGCATCAACATCGACCGCGACCATCTGACGATCCTGGCGGTCGACGCCGTCGGCAATGTGCGCGCCCGCGTACACCACGAGAAGCGCTTCATCCTGCCGGCGGAATTCATGCAACTGACATCAGATGCGATCTCGCATTTCCAGCGCAGCCGACTGATCGACGATGCGCGCCTTGCCGGCATCGGCCTTGCCATGCCGGATTGGCTCGGCGAAATCTCGCTGCTCGGCAAGCCCGACGCCTATCAGGAATGGACTGATTTCGACGTGCGCGCCGCACTGGAGAGCCTGACGCCGCATCCCGTCTTCACAGAAAACGAGGCTAATGCCGCTGCCCTTGCCGAGCTCAACTACGGCCTCGGCGCGGAAAGCAGCAGCTTCTTCTATATTGCCGTCAATGCCTGCCCGGGCGGCGGCCTCGTTCTCGACGGCAACGGCCATCGCGGCGCCATGGGCCTCAGCGGCGAGATCGGCTGGCTTCCGATTGCCGACGGCCGCGACGGCGAGGCGCAGAAGGTCCAGCTTCTCGGGGAGATCTTCTCGCTGTTCTTCCTCTATGATTTCCTCGCCCGGCATGGGATCGAGGTGAGCGTGCCGCAGGATCTGCTGACCCTCGACGCGCGCGGCAAGCGCCTCGTTTCACAATGGCTGAAGGAAATGAGCGCGCATCTCGCCGTCGCGGTCAAACATATCGCCATGATCGTCGATCCCGATGCCGTGCTCGTCGGCGGCCGGCTGCCGATCCGCATCGTCGATGAATTGCTGCGTTACGTCCACGAGCATCTCGACGCCGAGGACACGAACCTGCCCTCGCTGCATCGCGCCTCGATCGGCGATGACGCCTCGGCCATGGGTGCGGCGGCCATGCCGATGGCGGCGGCCCTGATGCTCGCATCGGCCGATGTGGCGCAGCGCACGCGCTCGCCGCTGAAATTCATGGATCGGCTGAACAGTTGAAACGACCGCAAGGCCCCGGATTTTGATGAGGATCGGAGGATATGGTGAAAATCGGCTTCTATACCTCGACATTCAATGACCGCCCGCTGGAGGAAGTGGTAGATTTCGCCGCGTCGTCGGGGTTCGAAGCGATCGAGATCGATGTCGGCGGCCACATCAAGACGCCCGACCGGGTGGAAGATGCCGTTACGCTGGCAAGAAGCCGCGGCCTCTTCGTCTCCTCGATCACTTTTTTCGGCAATCAGCTTGATGCCGATCGCGACAAGCGCCGGGAACTCCGGGCAAGGACCTCAGAATTTGCCGAAGCGATCGGCGGCGCCGGCGTTCCGATCTTCGTGATCTTTCCCGGTCGTAACGATACGGCAAGCGACGAGGCCAATTATGACGACTTCGCCGACTTCGCGATTGGGCTGATCGCGCAAACGCAGGCAAGCGGCCTCACCTTCGCGATCGAGAACTGGCCCGGACCTAGAGACAATTTCATCGGAACGACGCCTAGGGGATGGCAGGAACTTTTCCGCCGCATCGAGGACCCCCGCTTCGGCCTCGAATTCGACCCCTCGCACCTCATCCGCATCGGCGTCGATCCCTATCGGGCGCTGGAGGCGGTCAAGGACCGCATCGCCATTCTGCACGCCAAGGATACGGCGATCGACGCCGAGGCCCTGCAGGCACTCGGCTATCACGGCAAGGGCTGGTGGCAATACAAGTTGCCGGGGCTCGGTCTGCTCGACTGGCCGCGTTTCCTCAGGCAGGCCCGCGGCTACGGTTTTGATGGCACGCTGTCGATCGAGCACGAGGATGCCGCTTACGGCTGGCCGGGCAAGAACTTGGCCGCGCGCAAGGAGGGTGAGCGCCTCGGCCTCGATTTTCTCAAAAGTGTCTTGAACGGACTTTGACGGCGAATTCGGGAGGAGTTTCATGGCCCATGTTTCGGTCAGCAATGCGCGCAAGGACTACGGCGCGTTCAAAGCCATCAAAGGCGTGTCCGTCGATATCGGCGACGGCGAATTCGTCGTCCTGGTCGGCCCCTCCGGCTGCGGAAAATCGACGCTGCTCAGAATGATCGCCGGCCTGGAGGGCATCACCTCGGGCAAGATCCAGATCGGCAAGCACATCGTCAACGAGCTTGCGCCCAAAGACCGCGACATCGCCATGGTGTTCCAAAACTACGCGCTCTATCCGCATATGACGGTGGCGAAGAACATGGGCTTCTCGCTGCGTATGAAGCGCATGCCGAGATCGGAGATCGATCAGCGCGTCGGCAATGCGGCAAAAATCCTCGGCCTGGAAAACCTGCTGGAGCGTTATCCGAAGCAGCTTTCGGGCGGCCAGCGTCAGCGCGTCGCCATGGGCCGGGCGATCGTACGCGATCCGGCCGTCTTCCTGTTCGACGAGCCTTTGTCGAACCTCGATGCCAAGCTTCGGGTGCAGATGCGCTCGGAGATCAAGGAACTGCATCAGCGGCTGCAGACGACGACAATCTACGTGACCCACGACCAGATCGAAGCCATGACCATGGCCGACAAGATCGTCGTCATGAAGGATGGGCTGATCGAGCAATCGGGCTCGCCGCTCGAACTCTACGACCGCCCGAACAATCTGTTCGTCGCCGGTTTCATCGGCTCGCCGGCGATGAATTTCATCAAGGGCAGCATGAGCGAAGACGGGTTCAGGACCGTGGACGGGCTGCTGCTGCCGAGCGAACGCCGGCCGAAGGATGCCGTGACCTACGGCATTCGCCCCGAACATATCATGCTCGACCCCAACGGCATCGAAGTGACGACCGTCGTCGTCGAGCCCACAGGCTCGGAAACACTCGTGCTCGTGCGGCTCGGAGGGCAGACGCTGACCTGCGTCTTCCGCGAGCGGATCCGGGCCGCCCCCGGCGACGTGTTGAGGATCGCCCCCGGCCACGACACCGTTCACCTCTTCGGCGCCGACGAGCAGCGCATCACTACAGGCGAAGCGCCATTGAGTTAAGCCCGCCGAATGCCCCCTCCCCTTCGGCCGGGCGCCGCCGGGGGCGCTTTGTCAGCGCCCCCGGCCCAAAATCCCCGGTCGTCCGGACATCACGCAGAGATCCGGCAAGCGCTTGAACGAGCATCGAAAAGGTTAATATGCGTTAACCTTAAATTTCTTGGCCGGTATCGGAGAATCGCGGATAATAACGGTTACAGGGGCTTTTGATCCCGAAAACCGTTATCCGAAAGATTGCTGCCGATGAACGCTAATTCGAACGCCGTGAAGGCCGCGCCGCTCTATTTCGAGGATCAGATTCTCGAGCACGGCGACGTGATTTCGAAGAAGCTGCATCTCCTGAGCGTGCAGCGCTTTCCGCCGAACGCGAAGAAGACGCTGCGCAACTTCTCTCTCGCCGAGGTCGCCAATTATGTCGGGGCCTCGCAGAGCACGTTGAAGAAACTGCATCTCGAAGGCAAAGGCCCCTGCCCGCAGACTTCGCCTTCCGGGCGGCGCTCCTACAGCGCCGAGCAGATGCTGGAGCTCAGGCGCTATCTCGATGCGCATGGCCGCTCCGAGAGCCGCATGTATGTGCCCCATCGCCGCGGCCATGAGAAGCTGCAGGTGATCGCCGTCGTCAACTTCAAGGGCGGCTCGGGCAAGACGACGACATCAGCCCATCTCGCCCAGCACCTGGCGCTGACCGGCCACCGCGTCCTTGCCGTCGATCTCGATCCGCAGGCATCGCTCTCCTCGCTGCACGGCTTCCAGCCGGAGTTCGACCAGGCCTCGTCGCTCTATGAGGCGATCCGCTATGACGGCGAAAAGAAGCCGCTCTCCGAGATCATCCACAAGACCAATTTTCCCGGCCTCGATATCGTGCCGGCCAATCTCGACCTGCAGGAATATGAATACGATACGCCGCTCGCCATGACCGACAAGTCGAGCAATGACGGCAAGACCTTCTTCACCCGCATCTCCCGCGCGCTCGCTGAAGTCGACGACCGCTACGACGTCGTCGTCATTGATTGCCCGCCGCAGCTTGGCTACCTCACCCTGACGGCGCTGACGGCGGCGACCAGTGTCTTGATCACCATCCATCCGCAGATGCTCGACGTCATGTCGATGGGCCAGTTCCTGCTCATGCTCGGCGGCATCCTGAAGCCGATCCGCGCCGCCGGCGCCGAGGTGAACCTCTCCTGGTATCGCTATCTGATCACCCGCTACGAGCCGACCGACGTGCCGCAGGCGCAGATGGTCGGCTTCATGTCGACGATGTTCCACGAGTTCATGCTGAAGAACCAGATGGTCAAATCGACGGCAATCTCGGATGCCGGGATCACCAAACAGACACTTTATGAGGTCGAGCGTTCCTCGATGAACCGGGGAACCTATGATCGCGCGATGGAGGCGATGGACGCCGTCAACGCAGAGATCGCCGGGCTTATTCACCAGGCATGGGGAAGGTGAATTTGTCGGCTGACAAATTCACGCTTTCCGTGAAGCAAATCAATGGAATGACCGCAACCGGAGGAAGCGATGGCACGGAAAAATCTGCTGGAAGGACTGGCCGATATGCCGGACGAAAACGCGGGCGCGCCTAACTATCCGATGCGCGGCGCAGGCCGGTCGCTCGTCCGCTCGCTGGATGAGCTGGCCAAGCAGGCGGAAAAATTCCTCGAAGGCGAGGCGGTGGTCGATCTTGACCCGGATCTCGTCGAAGCCTCCTTCGTCAAGGACCGGCTGTCCGAGGATGACGAGGACTTCCAAATGCTGGTCGAAGCGATCCGGGCGCGCGGGCAGGATACGCCGATCCTGGTACGTCCCCACACCAGGATCGACGGACGTTATCAGGTGGTCTTCGGCCACCGGCGGCTGCGCGCCGCCCGCGCGCTCGGCCGCAATGTCCGCGCCGTCGTCAAGGCGATCGACGACCGGACCCATGTGATCGCCCAGGGGCAGGAGAATTCCGCCCGCGCCGACCTCACCTTCATCGAGCGCGCGCTCTTTGCGAGGCGGCTTGAGGAACTCGGCTATGACAGGGAGGTTATCTCGACGGCGCTCGCCGCCAATGCGGCTTCAGTCTCGAAGATGCTGTCGGTCATGGATCGTATCTCGCCGGAGGTCGTCCAGGCGATCGGCGCCGCACCCGGCGTCGGCCGCGAGCGCTGGGTGGAGCTGTCGCTGCTCGCCGGCAAATCGGCCAATGCGGCAAATGTCGCCAAAGTCCTGCAAGACGACAACTTTCATCAGCTACCTTCCGACAAACGTTTCGAGGCACTCCATGCGGCGCTGAACAAAAGCGCGCGGCCGGTGAAGAAAACCGTCGCCGCGAGGAAGATGACATGGCAGCCGCTTGATAAGGCGGTCCAGGCGGAAATGAAGAATGACGGTAAGGCGTTCTCGCTCTCGATGAAGGCGAGAAATGCCGGTCGCTTCGGAGAATTTCTCTCCGGCAGGCTGGATGCGCTCTATGAGCAATTCCTCGCCGAGGAGGGCAAACAAGGAGACTGAAACCGCAAAAGAAAAAGGCCCCCAAACGAACGAGTCGTGGAAGCCCTTCTCATATCCTTAGCAAGACAGAGAATCGCATTTTCACGAATCCCCGTCAAGAGTCCTGCAGCGCCTGCGCGTCTTTTCAGACGCGTAAATGATGCTGCAGCACCTTTTCCCTCGCATCGTTTCGGTGAGCGGATTTCTTTTGCCCGATGAGAGGTGAAGGAAATGGAGAGTGACTATGTGACGACGCCCTTCGGGCGGCGGCCGATGACGCTCGCCATGCTGCTGAAACAGCGGCGAGGCGAAGCGATTGCGGCCGAGACGACGCGCAGCAAATGGAAACTGTTCCGCTCCGTCTGCGAGGCGCGGGCAGGGCTCGACGTCTCCGACAGAGCGCTGACGGTGCTCGATGCGCTGCTGAGTTTTTATCCTGAGGACGAACTGTCCAGCGAAAAAGGACTGGTGGTCTTCCCCTCGAACGCGCAGCTTTCGCTCAGAGCCCGCGGCATGGCCGCCGCCACTTTGCGCCGGCATCTCGCCGTACTCATCGAGGCCGGCCTGATCTCCCGCAAGGACAGCCCGAACGGCAAACGTTATGCCCGCCGCGGCCGGGGGGGCGGAATCGACGAGGCCTATGGCTTCAGCCTCGCCCCGCTCCTCGCCCGGGCCGGCGAGATCGAGGTGATGGCGGCACGGATCGCCGCTGACCGGCAGATGCTGCGCGCCATGAAGGAGCGGCTGACGATCTACCGGCGCGACACCGCCAAGCTGATTTCCGCAGCCGTCGAGGAAGCGGTTGCGGGAGATTGCGAGCGCGTGTCCTCAATGTTCCATTCTATCCTGGATCGGATTCCGCGAGCCGCGACGATCGAAACCCTCACGCCCGTCCTCGAAGACCTCGAGACACTCCGCACAGATATCGTCAACCTGTTGGAGCTGCACGCGAAAATGCAGATGGCGAGCACCAGTGAATCCCGGATTGAGCGCCACATACAGAATTCTCACACCGAATCCCTTTCTGAATCTGAACCGCGCTTGGAAACGGGGGCGGGGCAGGCCGGCCGGGATCCGCAACCGGGGACGAAGCCGCACGATGACGGGCCGAAAGCGCAAACACGCGGCCGGGAGGGATCGCGCCTCGCCGTTTGGCCGAGAGTATGCGAACTGAAATCCTTCCCGCTCGCCACTGTTCTCCAGGCTTGCCCCGACATCATGGACTACGGCCCTGGCGGCAAGGTCGACAGCTGGCGGGATCTGATGACAGCGGCCATCGTCGTGCGCTCGATGCTCGCCGTCAGTCCGTCGGCCTATGAGGCGGCGTCACGCGTGATGGGGCCGGAAAGCGCCGCCACCGTCATGGCCTGCATCCTGCAAAGGGGAGAGTGCATCAACTCCGCCGGAGGCTATCTCAGGGACCTGACGCGGCGCGCCGAACGCAGTGAATTTGCACTCGGCCCGATGCTGATCGCCCTGCTGCGTGCAAAAAGCCCGGCTGTCAGCCGGGCCGGGACCTAATCGTGCTTACCTCACGCTGCGTCGCGATAGCTCCGCGTGCCGGAGTCTGCCCCACCCAGTTCGAACTGAGTGACCAGTTCGCGCAGCCGTTCGGCTTCGCTGGCCAGTGTGACGCTGGCGGCGGTCGTTTCCTCCACCATGGCGGCGTTCTGCTGGGTTACCTGGTCGAGCTGACTCATGGCCGAATTGACTTCCGAGAGGCTGGTCGCCTGGTCGCGCGCCGAGGCGGCGAGCGTTTCCATGCGCTGGTTGATATCGACGATGAAGCGGCCGATGTCGCCAAGTGCCGCGCCGGTGTGGTTGACCAGTTCGACGCCGCTCGCGACCTTGGCGGATGCTCGCCCGATCAGCTCCTTGATCTCCCGGGCGGCCTGGGCCGAGCGTTGGGCGAGCTCTCGCACTTCCTGGGCGACGACGGCAAAACCCTTGCCGGCCTCGCCGGCGCGTGCGGCTTCGACCCCTGCGTTGAGCGCCAGCAGATTGGTCTGGAAGGCGATCTGGTCGATGACGCCGATGATATTGTTGATCTGCTTGGAGGATTCCTCGATCTGACTCATGGCGTCGACGGTCTGGGCCACCACCTTGCCGGATGCGATCGCGCTGCGATTGGCGTTGTCGGCAACGCTGCGCGCCTCTTCGGCGATATTGAAGGCTTCGGTCACCTTGGCCGTGACGACGTCGAGCGCAGCGGCGGTCTCCTCGAGCGTTGCCGCCTGCCGCTCGGTGCGGCCGGAAAGCTCGCTGGAGCCGTTGTTGATCTCGCGGGTACCCGTATTGATGATCGACACGCTTTTTGAAACCGAAAGCAGGGTGCGCCCGAGCTGCTCCACCGACGCGTTGAAATCATGCCGCAGCGGCTCGAATTCAGGCGCGAACCGATCCAAGAGCTGGAAGGCGAGATCGCCCTCCGCAAGCCGTTTCAGGCCGGCGGCGAGGCCCGAGGTCGCAGTCTTCAGCCGTGCTGCAGCGCTGCGCTCCGCCTGCTCCTGGTCGGCCAGCCGGTTTGCTTCGGCCAGACGCCGGTTTTCCTCCGCCTGGCTTTCCAGTTGGATGCGCGCAATGGCGTTCTGGCGGAAGACTTCGACGGAGCCCGCCATCAGGCCGATCTCGTCGCCACGCCCGGCATAGGGGATCGCATTGTCAGTCTCGCCGGAGGCAAGTTCCTGCATGGATCGGGTGATGCGCTGGATCGGACGCGACACATGCCGGGCGATGGCAATGAGAATGCCGAGGCCGACGATGGCGGCAAGGCCCGCGAGCGCCAGTTCAGTTTCGATCTTCGTTTCCAGGGCCTTGCCGGCCTCGGCGACGCTTTCGGTCGCGATCCTGTCGACGATACCGTTGACGGCGGTGATGCCTTCCATGATCGCCTGCTGCGAGCGCGCCAGCTTCTCGGCCGTCGGCACTTGGTCGGCCTGCTGCAGGCCGAGGCTCACCTTGACGTCCTTTTCCCAGGCGCCGTGCGCCTCGCGAAGCGAGCGCACCCCCTCGGTCAGCGACATGGCGAGATCAACGCGCCCAAGCTCATCGAGCGACTGCGAAAGCGCGCCATTGCTTTCCTCGAACGCTGCCTTGACCTCGGCTGCCGGCACGAAATTCGTCATCGAAAGCACCCGGTCGACCACCGATGTCGCCTGCCGGAACTGCTGCTCGATATGGGCCGAGCTCAGCTTGGCGTTCACCGCCTCCTGCACCACAGCGGCAACCCGAGCCTGGCCGGTGATAGCCTGGTTGCCGATCAGGAGGGCGCTGCCGAATCCGACGACGATCGTCGCCACCATGGGGACGAGGATCTGCATGCGTATGGAGAGTTTCATGGTATGCACCTCAGTTCGGCAACGTCGGCAGGGGAATGTCCTGCTTTTCGGCGGTCAGAGTTCCCAAAAAGGCGATCAGATCATCGCGCTCCTGGTCAGTCAGCAAGAAGGGCATCATGGCGGGATCTTGCGAGGGGCGGCCGACGCCACCGCTTTCGTAGTGGGCGATCACCTCGTCCATGCTCTTCAGGCTGCCGTCGTGCATATAGGGGCCGCGATAGAGCGTGTTGCGCAGGCCCGGCGTCTTGAAAGCATGCTGATTGTTCGGGCTGCTCGGATCAATCTTGAAGCGGCCTATATCCTCATCCGGCAGGCCGATGTCATGAAACTTGTTGTCAGTGAAATTCCAGCCTGAGTGGCAGGCGGAGCAGCCGGCGCTGCTGGTGAAGACCTCGAAGCCGCGCTTGGCGCTGTCGGAAACCGCCTTCTCGTCGCCGTCCACCCACCGGTCGAAGGGCGACCAGTTGGAAACCACTGTCCGCTCATAGGTGGCGATCGCCGTCAGAATCGTCTCCCTTGTGATCCCTTTATCGGGGAAGACTTCGCCGAACCACGCCTTGTAATCGGGAATGTTCTGCATTTCGGTGACAGCAGTTTCGAGCTTGCCGTTCATCTCGGCGGCTGCGGTGATGGGGCCTGCCGCCTGATCCTCCAGGTTCTTCGCGCGGCCGTCCCAGAAGAAGGGTGAGACCCACGCGACGTTCAGGACTGTCGGCGCCTGGCGGGCGAGCGCGGTATTGGCCGCGCCGATCGGTGTCTTCACCGGCGTCTCGAAGCCGAAGGAAGGATTATGACAGCTGGCGCAGGTCATGTTCTTGTTGCCGGAAAGCCGGGGATCGAAGAACAGCATCTTGCCGAGCGTCGCGAGTTGCGGCGAATAGGGCGTCACTTTCTCGAAAGGCACCGTCAGCGGCCTTTTGTAGGCGGAAAGATCGGCCGCCGCGGACTGGGCTGCGGCCATTGCAAAAAGGGAAGCTGCAACCAGAAAACGCATCGTTTTAGAACGTCCAGCGAGATTTAATAGCTGGTGCTTAAATTAGAATAATAGCGTTAAAGCTCTGTAAAGCGTGAAATACATGAAGTTATAACTACCTGACGTTGCGCAGAAAATAGTTTGGTGTGAGAATACACCAGCAGGTTATTCTTCCATTGCATGTCGAGCGCAATATTCTTCAAGACTTCTGCGTCATGGGTGCTTTCACGACGAGGAGGGCCGCGCCCGCGAGCGCCGCGAAGGCGGCGCCGGCGGTGAAGGTGATGGCGGCCCCGCCGCTTCCCACAGGGCGCCCGCCACCACACTGGCGAGCAGAATTGCAACCCCCGAGACGAGGTTGAAAAACCTAAACCCCGTGCCGCGCAGATCAGCAGGTGCCGCGTCGGCGACGAGCGCCGCGAAAACGCCTTGTGTGAAGCCCATGTGCGGGCCCCAGAAGAACCCGGCCCTTCGTGATGATATCAGCCATCTGCGGATCCTCCGGGCGGGGCATTTTTCTGGCGCAACCGTCAACCCGCCCTGTGCCATGGAAATGCTCAGGGCTTCACCGAAGGAGGAGCAAGGCTGACGTCGTTTCACCCTATTGGGCGGCGTTCCTTTTGCCGAGAAGGGCGGCGCGGATCTGCTCGTTCTTACTGATGACAGGAGGAGGAACCACCACAGGCGCTGGCTCAGGCTCCTCGGCCTTCGCGGCGCTCTGCTTGAGGCTCAGGAACCGCTTCTGCCCGACCAATCGGTCTTCCTCCGACAGCGGCTCGACCGGTTCGCCGTCGATGTTATGGCGCATGGAATCGGGCTGGGCGCTGGCGAAATAATAGCGCCGGCAATGGACATAGGCAGCGGTCGCGCGCCGAAGCGTCGTCACGCCGGCATCGGGCTTCAGGAGCGGGCGCAGCTCGTTGAAGAGGCCGACGGCGAAGGGAAGGACGGGATCGCCAGGCTTTGTCGGAAGCACGCCGACCGGCCGGACCAACAGCGAGTTGATCGCGTTTGCCTTCTCCACGTCGAGCTCCGTCGCCGCAATCGGCCCACGGCTGATTTTCCAGGGTTTGTCCATGCATCCTCCATAACGGCCGACTGTGATGGTATCTTGACGGAGAGGGTAGATAGAGGCGCAGGTCGCACATTGCTAGCCCTACGGCAAGCCGGATGCGAGAGACGATTTTCCCGGCGGATATGAGTGGGGTTTATCGGCCTGCCATGCATCTAATCGTTTTTTGTCGCGGAAGTGCATTGACCTCCCGCTTCGATTACACTTCTTATCCGCGCCCAAGATGAGTGACCGGCCGCGGGGAGGATGTATGCGGGTTTTCTCGAATATTGAAGAGCTGCGCCACACGCTCGATGCGCTGAAGCGGCAGGGGCGCACCGTCGGCCTCGTTCCGACCATGGGCTATCTCCACGCCGGACATCTCAAGCTCGTCACCCGCGCCCGGGCAGAGAACAACCTCGTCGTCGTCTCGATTTTCGTCAATCCGCTGCAGTTCGGCCCGGCCGAAGACCTCGGCAAATATCCGCGCGATCTCGAGCGCGATGGCGACATGCTCAAGCAGGCCGGTGTGAATTTCCTCTTCGCGCCGGGCGTCGAGGACATGTATCCCCGCCCGATGATGACGGTGGTCGACGTTCCCGATCTCGGCCGCGAACTCGAAGGCGCGGTCAGGCCCGGCCATTTTGCCGGAGTGGCCACCGTCGTCACCAAGCTTTTCAACATCGTCCAGCCGCAGACTGCCTATTTCGGCGAGAAGGACTACCAGCAGGTCGTCATCATCAAGCGCATGGTGGAAGATCTCGCCGTGCCGGTGCGGGTGATCTCGGTGCCGACGGTGCGCGACAGCGACGGCCTCGCCTTGTCCTCGCGCAATGTCTATCTCAGCCCCGATGAGCGGCGCGCGGCAGTGATCGTTCCGCAGGCGCTCGACGAGGCCGAGCGGCTCATCGCCGAAGGCCTGACGGATGCGAAAGAACTTGAGGCGAAACTCACCGCCTTCATCGGCCGCGAGCCTCTGGCAAGGGTCGAAGTCGTCGCCGTCAGGGATGCGGTAACGCTGGCACCGGTCGCTTCGCTCGAAGACCCCATCGTCGTGGCGCTCTTCGTGCGAATCGGCACGACGCGGCTTCTCGACAACAGAGTTGTCGGAGACAACAGCAGCCCGGCAAGCGGGAACAGCAAAATGATCCGGGACAACCGAGTGAGCGGCCAGCCGGGGAAGGGAGTGACGAAATGAGCGCCACCGGATCTCAGAAGCGCCTGACGCCGACGCGGATCGCAGCCATGAAGGGCGGTAAGCCGATCGTCTGCCTCACCGCCTATACGACGCCGATGGCGCGCCTTCTCGACGAGCATTGCGACCTGCTGCTGGTCGGAGACTCGCTCGGCATGGTGCTCTACGGCATGGAGACTACGATCGGCGTGACGCTCGACATGATGATCGCCCATGGCAAGGCGGTGATGCGGGGCGTCGCCAATGCCTGCGTCGTCGTCGACATGCCGTTCGGCAGCTATCAGGAATCCAAGGAGGTCGCCTTCCGCAATGCCGTGCGCATCATGCAGGAAACCGGCTGCGACGCCGTCAAGCTCGAAGGCGGCGAGGAGATGGCCGAAACAATCGCCTTCCTGACCAAGCGAGGCATTCCCGTGCTCGGCCACATCGGCCTGATGCCGCAGCTCGTTCACACTGCAGGCGGCTATCGCTCCGTTGGCCATTCCGAACACGAGACCTCCAAGATCCGCCGCGACGCGCATGCGATCGGCGGCTCCGGCGCGTTCGCCGTTGTTGTCGAAGGCACGGTGGAGCCGCTCGCCCGCGAGATGACGACCTCGATCCACATACCGACCATCGGCATCGGCGCCTCGTCCGCCTGCGATGGCCAGATCCTGGTCTCCGACGATATTCTCGGCCTCTTCAATGACTTCAGGCCGCGTTTCGTCAAGCGCTACGATGAACTCGGCAAGAGGGTCGCTGACGCCGCCGCCTCTTATGCCGAGGAGGTGCGCGCGCGCAAATTTCCGGCAGCCGAACATACGTTCAAGCGCCGCAGCTGAGGCGAGGGCAGGGGTCTTTGGCACTCAACTGGCAGCCATCGTCCGTCACCCGCCCATATGCTGCTCCCGCATCGTCTCGGCTGAGCGGCGCACCGCGTCGGCGACCTCCTGCAACTGCTTGGCCATCGGTGTCGAATTGCGCCAGACCATGCCGATCGTTCGCGAGGGCTGTGGCGAGGGGAAGCGGGAGATCGAGACATGGGCCGAGCGTGTTTCGACGGGAACGGCCATCTCCGGGATCAGTGTCACGCCGATGCCGGCGCCGACCATCTGGACGAGAGTGGAGAGCGAGCTGCCTTCCATGATCTCCCGAGGACGGGCAGGGCCCACCTTGCAGAAGGACAGCGCTTGATCGCGGAAGCAGTGGCCCTCTTCGAGCAGCAGCAGCCGCATTTCGCGCAGCGCCTCGCGCTCGGGCACCGGCTTGTCTCCGTCCTCCTGCCGCCTGACCAGCACGAACTCCTCCCTGAAAAGCTCGAGTTCGGTGAGCGAGGGTTCCGACACCGGCAGCGCCACGATCGCCATATCGAGCTGGCCCTGCGCCAGTTCATGAACCAGCTTGCCTGTCTGCGTCTCGCGCACCTCGATCTGAATTCCGGCGAAGGTTTCGTTGAGATCGTTTATAATTGCCGGCAGCAGATAGGGCGCGATCGTCGGGATGATGCCGATGCGAAGACGCGTGAGGAAGGATTCGCGCGAAGCGCGGGCGAATTCCCCTAGCTCATCGACGGCGCGCAGGATGTCGCGGACCCTTAGGGCAAAGCTCTGGCCGAATGGGGTAAGCTTGACCTCGCGCGCGCTTCGCTCGAAGAGTTCGCCGCCCAATTCCTGCTCGAGTTCTTTGATCTGCATGGAGAGCGCCGGCTGAGAGATGGCGCAGGCGTCGGCGGCGCGGCGGAAGCGGCCATCCCGCGCCAGGGCTTCAAAATAACGCAGCTGTTTCAGGGTAAGTTTCTTCATAACCTCAGCTTATCGCGGCAATCAGTAAATCCAACTTAAAATTATTGAACGCTTCCGATATGAAGACTGCAAGGGAGAGAGTGGGGCGTCAGCTCGGCTCATCTTTTTGAACCGCAGACAGATCAAGCAATGAAGGAGACGATCATGGACAACCCCACTGACAGCACAGGCAAATGCCCTGTGGCCCATGGCAATACGCCCCGCGGCCGCGCCAACCGTGACTGGTGGCCGAACCAGCTGAACGTGCAGATTCTTCATCACAATTCCGGCCGCGCCGACCCTATGGGCAAGGAGTTCGATTATGCCGAGGAGTTCAAGAAGCTCGATCTCGACGCGCTGAAGCAGGATCTTCACGCGCTGATGACGGATTCGCAGGACTGGTGGCCGGCCGACTTCGGCCATTATGGCGGCCTCTTCATCCGCATGGCCTGGCACAGCGCCGGCACCTACCGCATCACCGACGGCCGCGGCGGCGCCGGCCAGGGCCAGCAGCGTTTCGCACCGCTGAATTCCTGGCCTGACAACGCCAACCTCGACAAGGCTCGCCGCCTGCTGTGGCCGATCAAGCAGAAATACGGCAACCGCATCTCCTGGGCCGACCTCCTGATCCTGACCGGCAACGTCGCGCTCGAATCCATGGGCTTCAAGACCTTCGGCTTCGCCGGCGGCCGCGCCGACGTCTGGGAACCGGAAGAGCTCTACTGGGGTCCTGAGGGCACCTGGCTCGGCGACGAGCGCTACAGCGGCGAACGCCAGCTGGCGGAACCGCTCGGCGCCGTTCAGATGGGCCTCATCTATGTCAACCCGGAAGGCCCGAACGGCAATCCCGATCCGGTCGCGGCGGCCCGGGACATCCGTGAAACCTTCGCCCGCATGGCAATGAACGACGAAGAAACCGTGGCGTTGATCGCCGGCGGCCACACTTTCGGCAAGACCCATGGCGCGGGCGACCCGTCCTTCATCGGCGCCGAGCCGGAAGGCGGCGCGATCGAGGACCAGGGCCTCGGCTGGAAGAGCTCGTTCGGCACCGGCGTCGGCAAAGACGCGATCACCGCCGGCCTCGAAGTCACCTGGTCGCAGACGCCGACCAGGTGGAGCAACTATTTCTTCGAAAACCTCTTCGCCCACGAGTGGGAGCTGACGAAGAGCCCTGCCGGCGCCCATCAGTGGCGGGCCAAGAACGCCGAAGCCTCCATTCCGGATGCTTATGAGCCGGGCAAGAAGCATGTTCCGACCATGCTGACCACCGATCTCTCGCTGCGTTTCGACCCGATCTATGAGAAGATCTCGCGCCGGTTCCTCGAAAATCCCGGTGAGTTCGCCGACGCTTTCGCCCGCGCCTGGTTCAAGCTGACCCACCGCGACATGGGGCCGAAGGTGCGCTACCTCGGCCCGGAGGTTCCGGCCGAAGACTTGATCTGGCAGGACGTGATCCCGGCCGTCGACCATCCCCTCGTCGACGGCAAGGACATTGCCGAACTCAAGGCAAAGGTTCTCGCCACAGGCCTTTCCGTACAGGAACTGGTCTCGACCGCCTGGGCCTCGGCTTCGACCTTCCGCGGCTCCGACAAGCGCGGCGGCGCCAATGGCGCGCGCATCCGCCTTGCTCCGCAGAAGGACTGGGAAGCCAACCAGCCGGCCCAGCTCGCCAAGGTGCTCGGCGTTCTCGAAGGCATCCAGAAAGACTTCAACGCCGCCCAGACGGGCGGTAAGAAGATCTCGCTCGCCGACCTGATCGTGCTCGCCGGTGCGGCCGGCGTCGAGAAGGCGGCAGCTGCCGGCGGCAACACCATCAGCGTGCCCTTCACGCCGGGCCGCATGGATGCGTCCGACGCTCAGACCGACGCACATTCCTTCGCCGCACTCGAGCCGCGCATCGACGGCTTCCGCAACTATGTGAACGGCAAGCGTCTGCAGTTCATGAAGCCGGAAGAAGCGCTTGTCGACCGCGCTCAGCTCTTGACGCTGACCGGGCCCGAGATGACGGTCCTCGTCGGCGGCCTGCGCGTGCTGAGGGCCGGCAACCCCGAGCACGGCGTCTTCACGTCGCGGCCCGAGACGCTGACGAACGACTTCTTCGTCAACCTGCTCGACATGGCGACGCAATGGGTTCCCGCCGGCGAGGACGGCATTTATGAAGGGCGCGACCGCAAGACGGGTGCCGCCAAGTGGACCGGCACCCGCGTCGACCTGATCTTCGGCTCGCACTCGCAGCTGCGCGCCTTCGCCGAAGTCTACGGCCAGGCCGACGCCAAAGAAAAGTTCGTCAAGGACTTCGTCGCCGCCTGGAACAAGGTCATGAACGCCGATCGCTTCGATCTCGTCTGATCGGCAGGCATGCCCAAGGCGTGCCGTGTGGCACGCCTTGTCCACATCATCCAGAACAGGCGCGAGGCGGAGTCTCGAAGAACACGCCGAAACGCCGCTGAAGCTCTCTTGGACTACCGCCCGACCGTCCAATCCTCGACGCACAAGCCTTCGACGCGCTGGAATTCCCCGACATTGTTGGTGACGAGAGCCAGATCGCGGCTCCTGGCTTGCGCGGCAATCAGCACATCGTAGGGACCGATCGGCTTTCCCTTGGCCGCCAATGCGGCGCGGATCTCCCCGGCTGCCAGCGCATCCTCGCGCTCGAAACCGACGGCTGGGAAATCCGCCATGAACAGGCGCAGGGTTTCGAGATTGTAGGAAATTTTAGCGCTCTTGTAGGCGCCGTAATAGAGTTCGTGCATGACCACGGTGGAGAGGCCGATCGATCCCTCGTCGCTCTCCATCACGCGGGAGAGCAGCATGTCGGACTTGCGACCGATCAAGGCAATCACGGCATTGGTGTCGATCAGATGCGTAATCACTTGAACAGGCCCTGAAGACCAGGCCTCTCCTGATCCTCCGGCTGTTCTCGCCCTTGTGCCATGAAATCGTCGCTGAGCCCGCGTTCAAGAGCGTTTCGCAACGACGCCCACTGCACGCGGCTATCGACCCGCGGCCGGAGAATGACGGCATCGCCTTCCCGCGTCACTTCCACTTGTTCCACATCGAAACGGAACTCCTTCGGCAGCCGCACGGCCTGCGAATTGCCGGATTGAAACACGCGTGCATATTGCGGCATAGAGAACTCTCCACAGTCTGTATATATAAACATGTATATACGAGGCACGCGCCGTTTCTGCAAGAAGCCTTTCCATTAACGAGGCAGAATGCCGAACGGCGAGAGCGTCAGCAGATCGGGATCATCAGTCGCCGTCGCTTTCCCCACCTCGGCATGGCTGATGCTGTAGCCGTAGGCAAGGATGCGGACGCCGTCGATCATGAAGAACTGCGCCTGATCCAGGCCAGGCCGCAGGCTGCCCGTCACGGTCACGGTCTCGTACATTCTTTCGAGATGCAGAGGTTCCTGCGGAACGACGCGCACCAACTGGTTGGGCGGCGGGGAGGGCATGTGGCTGCAGGCTCCAGCCCAGGGCACCAGCATGAATTCGTAGACAAGGTCGCCGTCCTGGTCGATCGGCAGGACGAAGCCCGTCAAGTCGACCGGATGCTCCTCATCATGCCAGGCTAGCGTTTCGCCCTGCGGACCGCTGACCGCCTTGCCCGACAGCGGCACTGTCGCCTTGGCCTGATCGGCCGGCCGCAAAGCACTCCAGAAAATGGGCTGCGCTGCAGCGAAGGTGTCGGAAACCGGCCATGCCAAGCCGAATGCCAGCATCGCGAACGTCAGGAAAAAAGGTCTAAGCTTCATCATCGCATTTCCCCGGGCCGGTCGCTTGACCGCCTGCCACTGCCGCACGGATGCTACTCCCGATCCCGCTCGCGGGTCCATCAGCCGAGCTCCCTATGCGTATTGGCCGTCCGCGAATGCTGGCCGAGCAGCTCGGCGGCGATCGGCAGCAGCGAGGCGACCTCCGCAAGCCCGGCGGGACACGCACGCACAGCCGCTGCAATATTTCGTGTATCCGAGAATAGGCTGCCATCCTATTCATGTCATGCACTTGACGAGGATTCGCACCGTAATTTAGGCTCAAGGATTGACCCATCGCCTATGGGTGAGCGCGCCGGTTTCGTCATAGCTGAACAGGGCTCTTCGGTTGTCCTGCTGACGCAATTGAAACCAGTCCAGCATCCGCGCGCGAAAACTCAGGACGCCAAAGCGAGCCTTCCCCTCCACTTCGCCGCGAGGCTCCGGCAATTCGGCCACGGTTTCGAAGGCTCGTTCATCTCCCGGCGGCCCACCGATATAAGTCATCCGCGTCCGGTTGGGCAGGTTTTCCCAAGCCGCGTCGGCGCGTTCGCTTCCGGGGCCGTGGCGTTCGACGGTGCCTTGGAGCCGTAACTGCAGCCGGGCCTGCGGGCAGAAGCCGAGCACCGTAACGTCGGGATTTGCCGAAAGCTCCAGCCATTTCGGGCTTCGCGTATCGGTGTGGAATTCAAGGCTGCGCCTCGCTCTATCGGCCGCCCGCAGCACCACCATGCGCGCCTGCGGTCTGCCCTCGGCGCCCACGGAGCAGAGGTTCACATAGCGGAAACCCGACTGCGGACCCGCCGCAGCCGTTTCGAGCTCCGCCCATGCCGAGGCATCGATGTCTATGAGATCCACCGCCAGGCCTCGCTCAGACGGAACGGGCGATGCCGCCGTCGACGCGAATGTTCTGGCCGGTGATGTAGCCGGCCCCATCCGACAGGAGGAAGGCGATCGTCGCCGCAATTTCCTCGCTCGTGCCGTAGCGGCCCATCGGAACGCTGTCGCGTCTCTCGTCGGTGGCCGGCAGGCTGTCGATCCAGCCCGGCAGGACGTTGTTCATGCGGATGTTCTTGGCCGCATAGGTGTCCGCGAAGATCTTAGTGAAGCTCGCCAGGCCCGCCCGCGCGACCGCCGAGGTGGGGAACATCGCAGAGGGTTCGAAGGCCCATGCCGTGGAGATATTCACGATCGCGCCGCCGCCCTGCGCTTCCATGATCGGCGTCACCAGCCGGATCGGCCGCACGGCGCTAAGGAAATAGACCTCGATGCCCTTGTGCCAGTCCTCGTCGGAGATTTCGAGGATCGGCGCACGTGGGCCGTGGCCGGCGGAATTGACCAGCGCGTCGATACGGTCCCACCGCTCCATCGCCAGATCCACGAGCCGCTTCACATCGTCGTTCGACTGGTTCGAGCCGGTGACACCGACGCCGCCGAGTTCCTTTGCCAGCGCCTCTCCCTTGCCGGAGGAGGAGAGCACGGCGACGCGATAGCCGTCCGCGGCGAGCCTCCGGGCAGCCGCAGCCCCCATGCCGGACCCGCCTGCAGTGATGAGAGCGACTTTTCCTTCAGACATTGAGACCTCCGATAGCTGATATTGCGAGCATTATGGCAGATGCCGACGGGACTTTCGCGCGAGAAAGAAAGGTGCCAGACTGTAGAAAATCTCCTGGATATGCCGATGACCCAATCCCGCCGCACGCTGCCGCCTCTGAATGCCCTGCGCGCCTTCGAGGCCTCGGGCCGCCGACTGAATTTCCGCGCCGCCGCCGAGGAGCTCGGTGTCACGCAAGGGGCGGTCGCGCAGCAGGTTCGCGCGCTGGAAGAGCAGCTCGGCCTCAGGTTGTTTCTACGCCTTGCCCGCGGCCTTGCGCTCACTGCCTATGGCACGGCCTATCTGGCGGATGTGACCCGCGCCTTCGATACGCTCGCGGAGGCAACCGGGCGGCTTCTCGACCGGCCGGAAATGGTGACGATCAGCGCCACCCCCACGGTCGCCACCAGGCTGTTGATCCCGCGGCTCGCCGAGCTCTACGCGGCCCTTCCCGACATCGATCTGAGGACGGTCGCCACCGAGGCGCTGTCGGATTTCGACCGCGACCAGGTAGATATCGCAGTACGCCTCACCCGCCCGCCTTTTCCGGCGAACCTGCAGGCACAGTTGCTGTTCCGCCAGGAACTTGTGGCGGTCGCAAGCCCGCATCTGGTCGAAGGCCTGATCTTACCCTTGAGCGGCGAAGAGCTTCGCAAACTGCCGCTTCTGCATGACTCGCACGATCAATGGCCGGCATTCCTGCACTCGCGTGAGAAGCTGCCCGGTGCAGCATTCAACCATACGACACTGGCGCTGGATGCCGCACTCGCCGGCCAGGGCGTCGTGCTGGTTTGCCGGGCGTTCGTCGCAACCGATCTCGAAACAGGGCGGCTGGTGCAGGTGACCGATGCGACGGCAACCATGGGACCCGATTACTACCTGGTGCGCAAACGCTCCTCATCGCCGAGAAAGGCCGTGGACGCCGTCTGGGACTGGTGTGCAACGCGGCTGTCGCCGCCCCTGATCGACGCGGCTTAGAACATGGTGTTCTTGTTGGCCGACTCGCTCGGAACGGGCTGGATCACATTCCCATGCTCGACGATCTTGCCGTCCCTGACGCGGAAGATATCGACGATCGCCTGGCCGCGATCGGCCGCGCCGTTCGTCGCATGCACATGCGGCCAGGCGAGATCGCCATCGGCAGCGCTGCGGACGATCTTAGCCTTCGACTGGGCGTTGAAGGAGCCGACGAGAAATCGCAGACTTTGTTCGATTGTATCGAATATGGTTGTCGGGGCAGGGATTCGAACCCCGCGTCACAGCTCGAAAGCTGGAAGCAACCTCGCATACCCGAGGGATGGGGAGAGCGCCGCGCTCCAATTACCCTTACGCCCGACTAAGCATTAACTACCTCGCCTTGCGATTGTTCCTAAAGGGATATTCTGCTGCCAAGATGGTGTGGGCTTTCTGCCCATATCACCCCCGGCTATCGAACCACGCCAACATACAATTCAACCTCCGTAAAGAACGGCGGCACGCCGATAGTGATCATGGGCCGTGCAGTTCGAGGCAAACTTTAAGAGCGCTGCCTTCAGTGTGCGCGCTCTTCGCATTCAGAAACAACCTTGAAGACTTCATTATGGTTGGGTAAGCTCGCCCCTGTTGCGGTGTTATCCATTTATCTCTTCACGGTCCTGCATCCTGTCGTGCACGTTCTCCGGGCCCGCGATCAAGGCGGCGATCGCCGTCACCTTCTCCCGATCACCATAACCGGCCACATAGCCCTCCAACAGGACGCTTCTGCCCACCATGCTTACAGAGATGGACGAGCTTTCTAGTTCTGGCTCCGCGGATACCGCGGCCTGCACGCTCGCAAGCTGATCGTAGGCTAGGCTTTCCGGCTCAAAGGTCATGGCAGTCCTCCTTGGTGATACGAAGGAAACAGCGCGAGGCCAATTTGGTTCGGAGCCGGGACTTAGGTCCCAGAAGCCATGACCGGAAGTCTTATCGGTCCTGTGGTCTCGGCCTTCGGGGACCTGACTGGAGCGACCGGCTCGCGGCGATCATGGGCGACAATATGGCTGGCTGCTCACGAGAGCTTGATGGCCATAAGCCTGTCTGTTCTAGCGAAACTCTTCATTGTTCCAAGTTCATTTGCTCGAGCTAAACGGCCGAAGAGGCTTGAATTCCACCGCCTGCACAGCGCCCGGAAAGGTTGTCATCTTTGCCCGCTCTTTAGAGAGCTCCGCCCACCACTTCGAGGTGGTCCTGATCCGATCAATGCCATCAAGTATACAAAGCATATGTCGGGCTTCCGTGGCCTCCATTCTTACGAGGGGTATGCCGTCCAATCGGGCCGGTGCACCAGTCGCTTCGTCGATTACGGCCCAAGTGGTATCATTCGCTTGCAAACGGTAATTGCTTGCCATTTCGTCCCTCCCGGTCACAAGGGAAGATTGATGTAAAAATTCCAGTGCGCACATCCTGCAAAAGGGATTGGCTTCACCACCAAAAGGTGAATGCGGCCGTTTGAACATACCTCAGCGCTGCTGTTTCAATCGATTAGGGATCACCTCAAGCGAGGCGTATGACATGACGCCCAACGTGGCCGATGCAGGCCAAAAGCAGTGCATCAATTCGGACGGTATTCCTTTGAAAGACGACTACTGGCCCGGCTGGAGTGCGGTCGAAAGCTTTGACACGGTGGAATTCACTCTTTGACCGGCGAAGAGCTTCGCAAGCTGCCGCTTCTGCACGACTCGCACGATCATTGGCCGGCATTCCTGCGCTCGCGTGAAAAGCTGCCCCGTGCAGCATTCAACCATACGACACTGGCGCTGGATGCCGCTCTCGCCGGCCAGGGTGTCGTGCTGGTTTGCCGGGCGTTCGTCGCTGCCGATCTCGCAACAGGGCGGCTGGTGCAGGTGACGGATGCGACGGCAACCATGGGACCCGATTACTATCTGTTGCGCAAACGCTCATCATCGCCGCGCAAGGCTGTCGACGCGGTCTGGGCCTGGTGTACGATGCAGTTGTCGCTGCCGTCGGTTGCGTCGCAGGAAGTCCGGGGAGAGGACCGTGGACGCTGAAATCGAAAAGTTGAAACGCATTTACCGACGACGTCGCATGGGCCAACGGCATGGAGGGCGGCCACGTTCATGGGCGCGAGGCCGTTCGCGCCTACTGGACCCGCCAATGGGCGATGATTGATCCCACGTGGAACCTGCAAGCTTTCACAGGACTTCTGACGGCGCCATCGTTGCAGATGTCCGCCAGTTGGTGCGGGATCTCCAGGGCGCACTTCTGCAGGACAAGATGGTTGGACATGTCTTCCACCTCAGGGACGGCAAGATCATTCGCTTCGACATCCAGGAAGTCTCCTGACGGACGGGTATGACGCACTCAAAAGGAATCGCGGCCCTGGAAAGTCGCATTCGCCGGAACGCCGCGGTCCTCGAGGGCCAACGGGGCATGCCTGCATCTCCGGAGCGGCATCAGTTTCAACCGGTGCGGTGAGAGCGCAGCTTGCCATCACGCCAGCAGCACCTTCCCGCCCGTGCGGAAGGGCAGGGCGGTACGCA
Organism: Rhizobium sp. NLR22b; assembly: GCF_019685295.1. Lineage (NCBI taxonomy): Bacteria > Pseudomonadati > Pseudomonadota > Alphaproteobacteria > Hyphomicrobiales > Rhizobiaceae > Rhizobium > Rhizobium sp. NLR22b. The sequence continues at coordinate 174,075 of NZ_JABDWM010000006.1, read as the reverse complement.
GCGCCTCGCCGATCTTTTCCAGTGGAAACACCTGTCGCACTTCGGTGGCGATGACCTTGGCCGTGATCTGCGCGGCCACTTCGGCATATGCGCGCTGGACGTCTTCCATCGCTTCGGAATGGACCCATTCGCGCAGGTGGCAGAAGGAAAAGGCGATATCGAGATGGGGGGCCCAGAAGGAGGGTGGGATGCTCTCCCCCGACAGCAGGCCGTAATGCAGGAAATGCCCGCCGGGCCGCAGCGCATCGGCGAGGATTAAGGCGCGTGCGCCACCGACGCAGTCGAGCACCGCATCGAGCCCGTGCCGGCCCGCGAGGCCGGCGGCGAGATCACCGTCCGACCGGTCGACAATAACTGCCTCCAGCCGGCCGCTGAGGCGCGAGAGGGACTCTTCGCTGCGGACGATTGCGATCGGCTCGACGCCAACCGCGTTTGCCATGCCGATCAGGATGGACCCGATCGAAGACGCCGCGGCATTGATGGCGATGCGCATGCCGGGTCTCAGTCCGATTTTCTTGTGCAGCATCAGCCAGGCCGTCATCGGGTTGACGTAGCTCGTCGCCGCCTCGAGATCGGAAATCGCGTCGGGAACGCGAAGGCACCAGCTTGGGTCGGTGTCCTTGAATTCCTGCCAGCCGCCGGCAGTGCGCACCGGCAGGACGCGCGTCCCCGGCACAAGTCCGTGCACCTCTGCGCCGCATTCTTCCACCACGCCAAAGGCTTCAAAACCCGGAATGAAGGGCAGTGTTGTTCGGCCGGCATAGGCGCCCGAGATGGTGATGATATCTGAGGGATTGATCGATCGTGCCAGCAGGCGCAGCCTCACCTGGTCACGCGAGAGCGGCGCCAGTTCGGCGCGTTCGATCCCGACGACCTCCTCGGCCGGCCCGAATTTTCGCACGACCGCCTGATATTGCATTTGCATCCCCCACACAGTCGGTTAGAACACGCCGTCGAAATTTCGGTGATCGAATGAGCGTTGACGACAGGCCTTTAGCATCGTTCCGGGTCTCGATGCGAGACATCGACATTTATGGTCATGTCCACAACTCGGTTTATCTCGACTATTGCGAGGATGCGGTCGTCGAATTCCTGCGCCACCGCGAGATCCTCACCCACTTCCGCCACACCACCTCGGGCGTGGCCTATCACGTCAAGAAGGCGGAGATCACCTTTCACAATCCGATCGATGTCGACGACGTCGTCGAGGCGAAGGTCAGGGTCGAGAAGATCGGGCGGTCGAGCCTCTCCTTTACGATCGAGCTCTATCGCCAGCGCGATGGCGCCCATTGCGCCTCGGGCGGACTCGTCTGGGTCTGCGTCGGCCTTTCCGACAGCCGCCCGACGCCGATCCCCGAGGCCACCAGGGCCGCCTTGTCGCAGGGCTGACCATGCCGATCCATAGAGCGCTTATTCGACACGCCACGGAGAAACCGGAGAAGGCGGCGGTCGTGATCGACGGCCGCGCCTTGAGCTATGGCGAACTCTATGGCCGCGCCGGCGCGATCTACCGGTTCCTCCAAGCGCTTCCGCGCTCGAACGGCCGTTCATTCGATCTGCCCGGCGTCGAGAAGCTTGTAGCGGTCAGCCTCGGCAATCACATCGGCTTTGCCGAGTATTTCGTCGCCTCCACCGCGCTGGCGAATGCCTGCGCCGTCATCGATCCGGTGATGCCGGAAGACAGAATCGAGCGTATCGTCGAGCGCCTGGCGCCCGACGTGCTCGTCGTCGACGACGCTGCGAGCCCGAGCGCCGAGATCGGCCGCAGGCTCGGCATTCCCGTCATCGTCGCCGGAGCCGAGCCCTTCGATCTCACATCGACGGGAGACGACCTTCCAGCCGATGCCGACGGCATCTTCCTGATCGGTTTTACCTCGGGTACGACAGCCGAGCCGAAGGCCTATTACCGCTCGCGCGAACAGTGGCGCCGGAGCCTCGACCGGGGACGGATCGTTTTCGAACTCCAGGACGCGCCCTCGACCCTGTGCCCGGGAGCTCTCGCGCACGGGCTCGCGCTTTATGCCCTGGTCGAGGCGCTCGATGCCGGAGCGACCTTCCATTCGGTGGGGAAATGGGATGCCGGAGCGGTCGCGAAGATTCTGTCTTCCGGGATCGAACGTCTGGTCGCCGTGCCCACCCATATAGCGGGCATCGCCCGGGCATGGGCGGGTGAGCCGATGGCGTCCTTGCGTGACGTGCTGACGGCCGGCGCCAAGCTCAATCTCAGCGAGGTCGAATCCATGCGCCGCCTCTTTCCGAAGGCGCGCATCCGGGAATATTACGGCGCATCCGAAATCGGCTTCATGACGGTCTCGACACTTGTCGGCGGCGTACCCGATTTTCCGATCGACCGGGTCGGACGAGCCTATCCCGGCGTCGAAATTTCCATCCGCGACTCTGGGGAAAACGATGTCGGCGCCGATGTGCCCGGCACCATCTTCGTCAACAGCGACCTGATCGCCGACGGCTATCTCTGGGGCGACGACGGCCAGGCGTTCCGGGTCACGCCGGCGGGTGCTACCGTCGGCGATCTCGGCGAGATCGATGAAAACGGCATGCTGCGGGTGATCGGCCGGGCGGGCGGCATGATGATATCGGGCGGCAACAACGTCTATCCCGCCGAAGTCGAGAGCGCGCTCAAAACCTGCCCCGGCGTCGAAGATGCCGTCGTCTTCGGGTTGCCGGATGCCTATTACGGCCAAAGGATCGTCGCCATCGTCTCGGGCGAGGCGACGGATGCGAAAATGCTTGCCGAGCATTGCGCAGGCAGGCTTGCAAGGTTCAAGGTCCCCAAGCAGTTCTACCATATCGGCTCTTGGCCGATGACGAGCAGCGGCAAGATCGCGCGCGGGCAGGTAGAGGCATCGGTGATTTCGGGAGATGGTCTTGTCCTACGCCTATCAGCCTGACGAGGATTGGCAGCCGGTCGTGGTCGCCGCCTACCGCACGCCGATCGGCCGGGCCTTCGGCTCGCTTTCGACGGTTGCAGCCGAAGACTTGGCTGCGCCCATCATCCGCCGCATCCTTGCAGAAACGGGCGTTGCGCCCGACGCCATCGACGACGTGCTGGTCGGCAATGCCACCGGCGGCGGCGGCAATATCGGCCGACTGGCGGCGCTCAACGCAGGCCTGCCCATGGAGGTTCCCGGTGTCGCCATCGACCGGCAATGTGGTTCCGGTCTGGAAGCGATCATCCTGGCCGCCCGGCTGATCCAGGCGAAGGCCGGTTCGTGTTTCCTTGCCGGGGGCGTCGAAAGCGTCAGCACCGCGCCATGGCGCGTCGAAAGACCGAAAGCCAATGGCGCCCTGCCGCGCTTTTACGGCCGCGCACGCTTCTCCCCCGAGGCGATCGGTGATCCCGAAATGGGCATTGCCGCCGAAAACGTCGCGTGCCAATTCGGCATATCGCGCCAGCGGCAGGATGAATTCGCCCTTCGCAGCCACAGGCTCGCCGTCGCAGCCGCCGAAGCGGGCCGCTTCCGGCCCGAGATCGTAGAGATCGCCACCGGCCACGGACTGGTGGAACGGGACGAATGCCCGCGACCCACGACGTCGATTGAAGCACTGGCAAAACTCCGGCCCGTCTTCCTGGCCGACGGTTCGGTGACGGCAGGCAATGCCTGCCCGCTGAATGACGGCGCCTGCCTGGTGCTCGTCATGAACCGCGGCATGGCGAAAAGCATGGGCATCGAAAAAGGCCTCGCCTTCATCGACAGCGCCGCCGCCGGCGTCGACCCTAACCTGCTCGGCATCGGCCCGGTCGCCTCGACGGATAAGCTTCTGCAGCGCCAGCCCGGCTTCTCGCTTTCCACGATCGATGCGATCGAATTCAACGAGGCTTTCGCCGCGCAGGTCCTGGCTTCACTCGATCAGCTGGATATATCAGCCGACGCGGTCAACAAGGATGGCGGCGCCCTGGCGCTCGGCCATCCGTTCGGAGCCTCTGGCGCGATTCTTGTTAGCCGGCTATATAGTCAGCTGGTGCGCGGGAATGACTGGTCGCTCGGCGCGACCGGTCTCGCCATGATCGGCATCGGCGGCGGCATAGGACTGACGGCGCTGTTCGAGGCGGTCAGGCTATTCTGAGAAGACAGCCATTCAGGCAGGTGCGCTGCCGGCTTCGATCCTCTTCTGATCTGGCTCGGTCATATCGGAAACCAAGGCGGCGCCGGCGCGGCGAGGGCCTGCGCGATCTGATCCCGGAGCCACACACTGCCGGGATCGCGATCGAAACGACGAAGCCAATACATGGTCACGTCCATTTTCGGCGAATCCACCGGAGGCATGAACACATCAAGCATCAGCCGGCCGGTCAACATGCGAGCGAAATGAACCGGAATGCTCCCCAGCATTTCGCTCGCTTCGACGGTAAGAGCGACCGCCTGGAAATGCGGTACCGTGACCATGACACGCCTGGCAAGGCCCAGGCGTGCAAGGGCGGGATCAATCGTCCCCGTCTTGCTGCCATCGGCGGAGCGCAGAACGTGGGGAACAGCGCAGAATACGTCCGCCGGTATGACTTCTCCTGGACAAATGCCATGATTGGCAAGGAGCGGATGTCCTCGCTTCGCAATGCATACCAACCATGATTGGAACATCTTGCGGCTGACAACCCATTCAGGCGGTTCGAGCGATCGATCAATAACAATGTCAGCTCGGCCGTCACGCAACATCTCGAAGACTTCGGATGAAGCATGATCGATCATCTGCAGGGTGGTGGACGGCGCCGCTTTGGCGACGCGCGCAGCGAGGGGCGGCATCAACAGCGAGGAAAAATAGTCCGATCCGATCAACATGAAGGATCGGGTAGACGTGGCAGGGTCGAATGCAGCATTCGTCGCCAACGCCTCTTCCATGCCGGCCAATGCTTGTCTTATCGGTTCACGCAGCTCAAGCGCCCGCGCTGTCGGCATCATCTGATTGCCTTCCCGGACGAACAATTCGTCGTCCAAGAGGGCGCGCAGTCTGCCCAACGCCGAACTCACGGCCGGCTGGGACAAGCCGACACGCTCGCCAGCTCGCACCGTCGAGAGCTCCGCCATCATGGCGTCGAATACACGCAATAGATTGAGATCGAGGGCTGAGAAATTCACGGGCTCAATATCCCTTATACGATCATTCAATTTCCGCGCTGCCGCTTCCGGCGATAGTTTTGGACAGCAGTATAAAACTCTATTCCATTCAACCTTGGAAGGAAATTGCGATGAACGTCGCTGGGCGCATCAGTCGGACCATAACCTGGCTGGGCACCGCCTACACCATCAATGTGGGAAGGATTGAGAGCGGCGGAATTGTCGGAGTTTTCGAAAGCACCGTGCCGGCGGGCGGGGGGCCGCCCGTCCACATGCATCACAATGAGGATGAGGTGATCCACGTCATCGAGGGCGCCTATGAATTCTGGCTGAACGGCGCGATCATCCCGGTTGCCGCGAGCAGATCAATCTTCCTGCCACGAGGCGTGCCGCATACTTTTCGGGTGGCGAGCGCGTCTCCGGGACGCAACCTCACCGTCCTGACACCGGGCGGGCTGGAAGAATTCTTCATCGAGGCCGCTGTGCAGGCTCCGCGCCTACCGGAACACATGGATCGGTTGCTGCAGCTTGCGGGACGCTACGGTATCGAATTTCGCGGGCCGCCGGACTGGGACACCGCCCGGGCGTCCTGACGACGGCGCCCTTCATCAACGATTGCAAAGTGCCTCTCCGACCCCTGGTACGAACCCAGCGCTTGAGCGCCTTCGTCTCCGTCGCGACGGAATCGAAGGCGGCTTGCGCGATCGTGATGACATTCCTCAGTTTCGGTTATCTGCACCGACGGCACGTCCGGCCGATACCGGATGAAACCAGCCTTGTCTGTTCCGACGGGACACCTCGACCACAGGTGAGGTGCGCTACTGCCTTGGCATAGGACGGCAGCGACCGAGAGAGAATGGTTCGAGCCCCCGATCCGGCGCATTCTCCTGCCGTCGGCTGTGGTCGGCCGCGCCGGGAATCCGCTCGGCGATTGTTCTCATGCCGATCAAGTCGCCTGCCCTACTGAAGAGGCAGTTTGCAGCTCATCTTAAAATCAACAGAGGACATTCCTCGTAAAGGACCAGGGAGATTACCATGAAAATCGTCGTTATCGGCGGCACTGGCCTCATCGGCTCGAAGACCGTGGAAAGATTGCGCAAGAAAGGACATGACGTTTTGGCGGCCTCGCCGAATTCGGGCGTCGACACGATCACCGGCAAGGGCGTCGCCGAAGCGCTTGCCGGGGCGCAGGTGGTGCTCGATCTCGCCAACTCGCCTTCCTTCGAAGACAAGGCCGTGCTCGAATTCTTCCAGACCTCGGGCCGTAACCTGCTGAAGGCGGGGGCTGCGGCCGGCGTGAAGCATCACATCGCGCTGTCGATCGTCGGCATGGAGCGGCTGCAGGGCAGCGGTTACATGCGCGCCAAGATGGCCCAGGAGCAGCTGATCAAGGGCTCCGGCATTCCCTACACCATCGTCCACTCCACCCAGTTTCATGAGTTCATGGCCGGCATCGCCCAGTCGAACACGGTCGGCCAGACCGTGCATCTGTCGCCGGCCTATCTGCAGCCGATCGCCTCGGACGATGTCGCCGACGTCATGGCGGAGGTGGCGCTCGCTGCACCGGTCAACGGCACGATCGAGATCGGCGGGCCCGAGAAGATCCGCCTGACCGATATCGTGACGCGTCTCTTCAAGGCGACGCACGATCCGCGGCAGGTGATGACGGATCCGCACGCCCGCTATTTCGGCGTCGAACTCGACGACACTTCGCTCGTCACCGGTCCGAATGCCCGGCTCGGCAAGATCCGCTTCGACGACTGGCTGAGCCAACAGTTGCTTCAGAAGAAGAGCGCCTGACGGCGAAGCGTCACCTGTCGAGCTATTCCCATCATCGGAGGAGACCAGACATGCTCAGGAAAATCATCTCGGCCGCGGCCATTGCGCTTGTCCTTGCCGCCGGCACTCAGGCTGACGCCGCTGGCGGCAAAGCCAAGGTGACCGTCGTCTTTGAGCAGAAGCTGCCCAATGTTCCCGGCAAGAGCATGAAGGCCGTGCTGGTGGAATATGAGCCGGGGGGCCAGTCGCCCGGCCATACGCACCCGAAGTCGGCCTTCATATACGCCACCGTTCTCGAAGGGGCGATCACCAGCAAGGTGAATGACGGGCCGGAGAAGACCTACAAGGCCGGCGAGAGCTTTCCCGAATTTCCCGGCGATCACCACGCCGTCAGCAAGAACGCCAGCAAGACAAAGCCGGCGCGCCTGATTGCGGTGTTCGTGCTCAACACCGACGAGACGGAACTGACGACCGACGACAAATAACGCGCAACCGATGCCCGGCGCCGCCGGGCATCGGTTGCGCCGCCGTGTCAAACAGCCTGCAGCGCCAATTCCAGATCGGCGATCAGATCGTCCGGATGCTCGATGCCGATCGACAGCCGGATTGTCGATTCCAGCACGCCGATGCGCTCCCTGACATCGGCGGGCACGCCGGAATGCGTCATGGCGGCGGGGTGGCTCGCGAGCGACTCGGTGCCGCCGAGGCTGACGGCGAGCTTGAAGACCTGCAGCGCGTTCAGGAATTTGAAAGAGGCCGGCTGGCCGCCGCGGATATCGAAGGAGAAGGTCGAGCCGGCGCCGGTGCACTGGGCGGCGAAGGTGCGGCCCGCAGGCGAGTCTGTATCGTGGTAGGGGAGATAGTGGACCTTCTCGACCTTCGGGTGATCACGCAGGAAATCGGCGACGGCGCGCGCATTGCTGTTCGCCCGCTCCATGCGCAGTTGCAGCGTTTCCAGCGATCGGCCGAGCATCCAGCAGGAATGCGGATCGAGCTGCGTGCCGATCGCCCCGCGCAGCGCCTTGACCTGCTTGATGACAGCCTTCCGCCCGAGGACGGCGCCGGCAATCAGATCAGAATGGCCGCCGACATATTTGGTCAGCGAATAGAGAGAGATATCGGCGCCATGCTCGATCGGCCGCTGGAAGACCGGCCCGAGCAGCGTGTTGTCGCAGACGACGACCGGCACATGCCCCTGCCTTGCGCCGATCGCATCAGCCACGCGCCGGATCATCGCGACGTCGACGAGGCTGTTTGTCGGATTGGCCGGCGTCTCGATCAGGATCACGGACACGCGGCCCTTGCCGACCGCCTCATCCGCCGCCTTCTGCACCGAGGCCTCGCTGACGCCATCGGCAAAGCCAACCGCGGCGACCCCGAAATTGAGGAAGGTCTTCGCCAGCAAGGTTTCCGTGCCGCCATAGAGCGGCTGCGAATGCAGGATCGCATCGCCCGGCCGGACGAAGGCGAAGAGCGTGGTGGCGATCGCCGCCATGCCCGAGGAAAATAGCGCGCCGCTTTCCGTCCGCTCATAAACGGCGAGCCTGTCTTCGACGATCTCGCTGTTGGGATGATTGAAGCGCGAATAGACGAGGCCGGCGCCCTTGCCTGCCGGCGGCTCGCGACGGCCGGAGACATAGTCGAAGAAATCCTTGCCATCTTCGGCGGAGTTGAAGACGAAGGTCGAGGTCAGGAACACCGGCGGCTTGACTGCCCCTTCCGAAAGCTCGGGATCGTAGCCGTAGTTCAGCATCTGCGTTTCGGGATGCAGCGCATGATTGCCGATATGGGTTTTGGAAGGATGCGGGGCGGTCATGATCGTCTCCTCTGTCGAACCTGCCGAAGGACAGGATACATCAATTCGAGGAGCAGTCATCGAGACTGCTCTATTAACAGGGGAGCATGATGTCCGAAAAACCGCTCACGCTTTTCGCCTCATGCTCAGACGCTCAGCTCACGATCTCGCCCAGGGTATCGGCGACATAGGCGCCGCGCGCGCCCATCGGCAACGGGTGGCCCGTCGTCGTGTCCCGCGCCGTCTGATGCTCCAGCTCGGCATTGAGCTCCGCGCCGACGATGAGAATGACGACGGAAAGCCAGATCCAGATGAGGAACCCGATCAGTGCGCCGAGGGTGCCGTAGGTCGCGTTGTAATTGGCGAAATGCTCGAGATAGAAGGAGAAGCCGAGCGACATGGCGGCCCAGGCCGCGGCGGTCAAGGCTGCGCCCCAGGTCATCCACCGTATTCTCGCCGGTTCGCGGCTCGGACCGAAGCGATAGACCAGTGTCACGGCCACGGCGACGACGGAGAGAAGCAGCGGCCATCTCAGGAGAAGCGCCATCTGCTCCTTGAACTGATCGAGCCAGAGATAGGAGAGCACGACCGGCATTACACCGACGAGCACCACCATGATGACGGCGAAGAGCATCGCGCATAGCGTGAAGCAGAGGCCGATCAGGTTCAGCCGCACGAGGCTGCGTTTCTCCCTCTCCTCATAGGCGACGTTCATCGCGTCGAAGATCGCCAGCGTGCCACTATGGGTGCTCCAGAGCGCAATACCGAGACCGACGAAAAAGGTTATGCCGAGCGTGCTCTCGCGGTTTTCGACCAGCGCCTTGATCTGATCGGCAAGCAGATCGAAGGCGCCGGGCGGCAGGAGGACAGCCAGTTCGCGCAGATGTTCGGAGATGGTGACGGGATCGGCGATCAGGCCGTACAGCGAGACCAAGGCCGCCAGAGCAGGAAACAGGGCCAGGAGCAGATAGAAGGTGACGCCCGCGGCAATGAGGGTGACCCGGTCGTCAAGGACCTCATGGAAGAGGCGCCAGAACACATCGCGAAGACCGCTCATCGGAATAGCCTCCGGCGTCGCCGCGCTGCGCCCATGATCATCACCCGACCAGCCGGCGGCCGCAGGCGGGGTGAGCGAACCGCGCTGCCTTGTCTGAACCAGCACGAACGCCCCGACCGCAGCCACCATCATCGCCGCAGCGAGCGGATATCTCTTGAGGTGGAGCCCATCAGCCATTACCCTATCCTCCGATTTGCTTCGGGGATAACGCCGGGTGCCGCTAAAGGATGCAAGCTGATGCTTTCCTGCGGAAACCCGGGGCGGGGGAGGGGGATCGCGGCGGCCAATGGCGCGCTTGAGCGAAGATCCGGCGCCAGCCTCGCGACCTACAAGCCACTGATCTTATTGGAACCGCGCTCCACTACGGAAGCGAATCGCGAGTTTAGTTTCGTTAGTGCGGTACGGATGATTTCGCGCGCGCCCAGTAGCGGCGATTTTAAGACCTTGGGGACGGCGAATTGACACGCCGCAGACCTGAATTCCGCCTGCCACCGTTTAAATCCGGCGCCTGCCAGGCAGCTGCGACCGGCAATCCGCAGCGTAGAGACGCTGCACGACAATGCCCCATAAACAATAGCGCCAGCGGCAACCGGCAGCAATAGCCGCGACCTCTATCGCGGGAAAAGATTGGCTTCACAGCGCTTGCTTTGGACGCCAGTCATTGAAGCATCCGCAATTTCCCCGGCGTCCCCTTGGCCGCCTCCAATGCGTATCGCCCGGAAATGTGCAGCCGTTCCGAGATAACGACATGAGGGAAGCAAGGCGCCAAGGCCGCCAACGACGTCTCTGCCGCCCAACGGACGGTCGGCGGCTTGGCGATCGATGCGCGAGCTACCCCGCATTGGCCGCCGTCGGCCTCCTGCGCGCTGGACAACATGTCCGGTTTTGCTGTCGTACCGGTCATCGGGAAATTCGATATTCCAGACGAGACGACGCAACGGCTCCGGGGCGATGTTTCGATACCCAAGCTCCTCCAAACGAAGCAGAAGCAGCAGATGATCGCTCTCGACGACCAGCCCGGCATAGGCGACGAGCTGATACAGCGCCGGATGCATGGCGGCATAGGATTTGAACCCGAACGATGCGGCGATCGCCTCATCGAGGTGCGACGACTTGATGTGAGGATACTGGCTCCGCAGAGCCTTCTTCAGAGCGGCGATATTCGCAGGCGAGAACCTGATGGATGGGTTCAGCATATGGCGATCCAATGTCCCTGGCCGAAGTCTGCCAATTACGCTTCGACCTTGGTGAACATGGTCGTCGAGAAACTCCACTCGCCCTTCAACCCGGCAGCAGGTTCGAATGGGCTTCCAGGTTGAGACCTTAACCTGCGGACGCTTCTTGCTCAGGATATTGGATCGACAGTGAGGCAAGTCACCCACGCCAACTGCCCATTGCCTCACCAATTGGGATAGTCGCCCAGTCGGCCGTTGTCCGCGGACAACGGAGCAATCGCTTCGAGATCAGCTGGATCGTGCCGAGTCATGCCGATGGCGAGCAAAGGCTCTGTTTCAGATAAAGGACACACTTGCCATCAAGCCGGCATTCCGGCAGTTTCGCTGCATGGATCTTGCTGCCCTCGTCTCTCGCATACGCGCTCAATTTCGCAACTTCACTCAAAAACACCTGGCGAACTGTGTTCAGGGAGTAACCGAGATAAAGTTGCAGCTGCGCGAGGAGAGCAAGCCATGTCCTTTGACGCCGTCAGAGCCACATTCGGCAATTCGTCTTTCCTGATCGAGCACTTGATGGGGGACGGTGTCTTGATCCGGCATAACCTTGAACAACTGCCGTATGACGATCTCTCCAGATGGTTTCGATTGTGGTTGAGGGGATGAACGGCATGCCCCGGCCGCGGACGTATCCGCCGCGATCCATTCGATGCTGCTTCAGCCAGACTGCACCAACATCGATTTTGGCACCGCTCCTCCCAACGCCTTTTGGGAGATCCTGCAATTCTCGAAGCCGCCGGAGCGACGCAAATTGAAATCAGCAGCTCGCGAGCCGAAGCGGATAGGCTCGTTTAATCGGCTGATGAACCCAGGCCACATGGCGAGCCTCGTTCGTGCGGTGCTATTGAATCTAGGCAGGCACCTCGGCACGTTGTCCGCGGACAACGCCGTGCCCAAGCCCGACACGGCGCCGTGCCTGCAACATCATCTGTACGATATTGACGCAGCCCTTGGCTTGAATTCGCCGCATTGCGGCACTACCTCGTGACGAGCCGAAGCGCTGCCCCTCCTAGCTGCTTCGGCCCGATAGACAGCACTCCTCCTCCCATGCTGTCGGTCACTATCGAAGCCCGGCGCCCTCTCTCCCGCGCCGGGCTTCTTTCACTTTGACACCGAACACTCGCCGCGTCCTTTGAGGCCCTCGGGCGCGTTTTTCCAACACTCTCGTCGGCTGCGGCGCTCGCCAACGGACATTCCAGCCATGCCGATACCTCCAAGCCGCGACATCCTCCACCGCCCTTGTACGTTGCCGTTGCTGTATAGTGGGGTCGTGCGACGGGGTGCGCATTTCGGGATGAGAGTGGATGGGCATGCCGTGGGGCACCCCTCTGGCCTGCCGGCCATCTCCCCAAATGGTGGAGATCGGCTGGGCGTGACGGCTTCCCCAAACAACTAAAGTAGTGTGATGGTCGCTGCCGCCTGAGAGGGAGCGACGTTCAGACCACCTGCCAATCTCCACCCTTGTGGGGGAGCTGACCGGCAGGACAGAGGGGATGCCACACGGCACGCCGCCCCCAAGAGAGCCTCATCCTTGTCGTTACCCGGCGCAAGGTGCACCCATGCTCTTCAGACGCATCTCGAGTGCCGGTGCGATATCTTCCAACTCTTCTCACCAGAAACACCGAACGAGATCAACAGGAACAACCGAGGTGACAGATGAATAGACTTGCGCAATGCCATTGCGGGTCACTCCGCGCAAAGACATCAGGCGATCCGCTCATGGTGAGCGTCTGCCACTGTCGCGATTGCCAGCGCAGAACCGGCGCCGTGGCGAGCAGCGGTGCGATCTTCACGAAGACAGAGGTAACGGTCGAAGGAGAGCGGAAGGTCTTCGAGCGTGACGCCGCGCAGGGGCGCAAGGTTCGATTTCATTTCTGCCCGAACTGCGGCACGTCTCTCTACTGGGAAGGCGATTTCAACCCGGAACTCTGCGTCGTCGCCGTCGGTGCCTTCGCAGACCCGGCATTTCCGCCGCCCCTGGTTTCCGTCTACGAGGAATCGAGACATGATTGGTTTCAACTGCCGGATGGGATGAAGCATGCGCAACGCGGACTGGCTTCGCTAGCGGCCGCGGCCGGTAACGAATAGTCCGGCAGGTGAGCAAATCAACCCGGAGACGCGGTCGAGGCGCTTCCCAGGACAGAGCGGAAGAAGCACCCACGCGGAGTCGCGTCAGCTATGGGCGCCACGCTAGCTGATGGCGAAAGGAACAATTCAAGCATCATCTTCGCACTTGTAACGGGCAATCCAGCATCGCTCATTATCGACACCCACGATAAGTGACGGAAGCGAATGGCGATATTGTTTCCGCAACCGAATCCATCCAAACGAAATCAATACCTTATTTCTATCGACAAGGCACTGGGGCCGCCATCAGCGCCTTGATGCTATCGGCATCAGGGGCGCAAATGTTGCGCCGATGGTTCGTAAAACCGCGCGGGCTGAATATTGTCTCACTATGCCGGGCTCGAGAGTTAGTGGAGCTAACGTCGCTATGAGCGTATTCATTCTCCTCTTGGGCTTTCCTGGCGTCGGAAAGCTGACGATTGCGAGAGAGTTAAGCCCGCTCCTGGATGCAAAGGTCATTGATAATCATTGGTTCAACAACCCGATACTGCGGCTGCTCGATGACGATGGAGCGACGCCCCTCCCGAATGGAATATGGGAATATACCGGAAGGGTCCGGCAAGCCGTCCTGGATGCGATCGTCGCCTATGGCCTCCCACGGCGAATTTCATTTTCACACATGTCGGCATAGAAGGTGATGAGCGTAGCAATCGCACCTTTCAGCAGATTGCCGGCGCGGCGCAACAACGCGAAGCGCTGCTGGTGCCTGTGAGATTGCTCTGCGACGAGGAAGAGTTGGCGCGGCGCGTTGCCACACCGGCGCGTCGCGAGCGGTTGAAGTCGATTGACGTGCAGGTTGCCAGAGAGAGAAGCAGACGAGCCCAGGTCCTCGACCCTCAGCACCCGTTCACGCTGACTTTGGATGTCACCTCAAAGACGGCGGAAGCGAGCGCAGCAGCCATTCACAATCATGTCTTGAGTATCGCGCAGACGACGGGTTAGAACCCAGCCTCCGACAAAATATCTGCATATGCCAGATAGCTCGCCCCCCCCCGGATCGTTCGGAGCGCAAGCCCGTCCCTCATACCACCAGCATCCCCTGTCGCTCGGCCAGCGTCACCTCCGCCCGCGTTCCGGCGTTGAACTCCAGAAAATCCGCCTCGATGCCGTCGCTGAAAATCACTCCGTGTTCCGGCATTTCGGAGACGATGGTGAGCGGCTGGTCCTTAGAGACGAGACCGGCGACGATGGTGGTGCCGGTGGTGCGGCTCGGGAAGGGTTCGCGCACGAAGTAGCGCAGATAGTCCGCATCCCAGGCGAAGGACATGTCGATCTCTTGGTCGGCGGGTTCGAGGCCGAGTGCGCTCGCGGCTCCGAGCCAGCCGGAATAGAGGCTCTTCAGCCAGCCGGTCGAGCCCATGCCGGTCGAGACAATGATGCCGCTCGAGGACTGGCGTTCTTCGCGCTCTTCGGCCTGCAGGATATAGCGCGCCGAGACATGGCTTTTCGGGCCGATGAAGAGGTCGTTGACCGCGTGGACGACGGCGCCGGTGTTGAGCGTAGCCTTGGCCATGCTGACATGTTTGATCGGCCGCTTGTCTTTCAGCGCCTCGCCGATCACTTTCGGAAGGCTCTTCGGGTTGAAGGGCAGCAGCAGACCGTCCCAGCGCTTGGGATCGGGGTTGACGCCGAGGACCGGCTGGCCCTCGAGATATTTGAGCGTGTTGGCGACGAGGCCGTCCTGGCCGAGCACGACGACGACATCGTCGGGGCCGAAGACGAAGCTCGCGAGGTAGCGGCGGTCGAGACGCTGGACGCGGGCGACGGCGCGCAGGCTTGCTTCCACCTCTGATATAGCAGTTTCGTAGCGCTTCTTCTCGGCGAGATAGTCGCTGAAGTCGGCGCCGAGATGTTCGACATAGAACTGCGCCTGCTGCACCGTGTTGTAGCGGGCGATGAGTTCGTCGAGCCGGGTCGGCCTGACGACCAGGATGATCTTGCGTTCGTCAGAGGCCGGCACGGTCCTTGCCCTCCTGCGGCTGCAAGATCTCCCTGAGAAGATCGGGCGAGACATTCAGCTGGCCGATCTTCGTCGCATTGTCGGCAAGGTCGCGGAAGGCGAGCGCCATGAGCTGGCCCGGCTGCATGCGGACCGAGGCGAGCGCCTGCAGCACTTTCGGATCAGCTTGCTCGAAGGATTTCATCATCGCCGTCAGCGCATAGGCCTGGGCGTCGGCCTCGGCCCGCGCATTGGTCGCGGCCAGCGTCACCAGGTCGCGGTTCTGCTCTTCGAGCGCGATCTTGCCGGCCATTTCTTCCCGGCGGATCTGCAGCTGCCGCTCCTGCACGGCGCGTTCGGCCTCCATCTGGGCCTCGCGCACTTGGCGCCTCTTGTTCTCCAGGGTGATCTCGGTGGCGATCTCGTTTTCCTTGATCGTCCGCTCCTGCTCGATCGCGGCGTTGCGCCTGCTATAGATGGCTTCGTCGGCCTGGCGCAGCAGCGCTTCGCGGGCATGCGCTTCCAGCGCCTTGGCGGTTTCAGGCTTCGGCATGACGGCGAGCAGCGACAGGCCGAGGATTTCGAGGCCGAGCGCTTCGACCGTCGGATGCACCTTGAGCGCATCCGCCACGCCGGCGACGAGCGCCTCGCCCGAAGCAAGAACCTCCTTCAGCGACAGCGTCTGAACCTCGGCTCGCATCGCCACCTGGACGCGGTCGATCACGCGGGTCGAAAGCTTCTGCGGATCTTCCGAAACATAGTGGCCCTTGCGGTCGAGCGTGAAATTCAAAAGTGCCGCCGTACGCCGCGGCTCGGCAATACGGTAGGTGATCTGGCCCTGCACCGTCACTTCCTGGAAGTCCGATGTCACCAGGGGAAAAATGAAAGGATCGTTGACGCTCGCCGTCGGCACCAGCACGAGGGAACTCGAAGGCGAAAAATGCCAGAAGGCAAGGCCGGCACCCTCGCGCACGGCTTTGCCGTTCTGATATTGAATGACGTATTGTGTGGGTTCCGTCTTGATGAAGCGCAGTCCGAACATGTCCGTTTCCCTGTTACCGGCGCGAGCCCCGCGCTCGTGTCGAAAAGGAGAAAACACGGCTTAGTGATAAATGTCAACTAACTTAGTTGAAGATTTACACTAAGGCGTAGGCGTGCTATCTTCCCACCATGACCACACACGACAACGACGCCTTCAAACCGATCGCGACCGTCGATCTCGCGATCTTTTCGCTGTCGTCGGAAGGGCTCGCCGTGCTTCTCGTCCGGCGGGCGGCCGCGCCCTTTTCCGGCGAATGGGCCTTGCCCGGCGGCTGGATCCATATTGACGAGGATGCGGATCTGGAGGCTGCGGCGCGGCGGGTGCTGAAGGAAAAGACCGGCGTCGAAACACCCTATCTCGAACAGTTGCAAACGACTGGCAGCGCCGGCAGGGACCCGAGAGGCTGGAGCATCAGCATCGTCTATATCGCGCTGCTTTCGGCCGATGATGTCGCGGAACGGCGGAACGCCATGGCCGAGGAGGCAGAATGGCGGCCGGTCGAGGGCGAGGGCGTCGGTTTTCCCATTGCTTTCGACCACGCGTCCCTGCTCAAGGAGGCGCTCGGCCGTATCCGGAGCAAGGTCGAATATACAAACCTGCCCGGCCATCTGCTGCCGGCCCATTTCACATTGAGCGAACTGCAATCGGTCTATGAGAGCCTTCTCGGCCGCAAGCTCGACAAATCGGCTTTTCGAAAGCGCATGGCGGAAGCCGATTTCCTGGAGCCGGTCGAAGGCGAGATGCGCCGGGCAAGCAATCGGCCCGCCCAGGTGTTCCGCTTGAAGGACATCCGGTCGCTGGTGCTCTTCGACCGCAGAATTTGATCTCTGCATCCTGAGGGATCAGGCGTTGAGACGCTGCTGCGTCTGCCGGTCGAAGAGGCGAGCAACGTCCGCGTAATAGATGCGGTAGAAGGAGTCGCATATGAGAGGGCTCGATAGTGGCGGTTCGTCCGCCCTCCGCTTCGTGCTGATCATGGGAGTCGTCAATCTTTTCGGCGACCTCACCTATGAAGGTGGCGCGGCGATCAACGGCCAGTTCCTTGCAATGCTGGGGGCGAGTGCCGCTGCGATCAGCGTCATTGCCGGCATAGGGGAATTCCTTGGATATGCGCTGCGGCCCGTCGCCGGCTGGATCGCCGACCGGAGCCGCGCCTATTGGGCGATTACCTTTGCCGGCTACGCGATCAATCTCTGCGCCGTGCCCGCAATGTCACTGGCGGGGAGTTGGGAGCTTGCGGGGGCCCTGATCATTGCCGAACGGGTTGGCCGTGCCATGCGCAAGCCGACGGTCGAGACAATGATCTCCTATACCACCGGCGAACTCGGGCGAGGCTGGGCCTTCGGCCTCAATACCGCCCTCGACGAGGCGGGGGCCATTGATTGCCGCTCTCATTTTGTTCCTGCGTGGCGACTATCGAACCGCCTACGCCCTGCTAACCATTTCTGTTGTGCTTGCAATCATGGCACTCATCGCTGCGCGGCTGACGTTCCCCGTTCCCGAGCGATTGGAGCAGGGCCGCACTGCCACGGCGAAAACGCTAGGCCTGCCTTACTGGCTCTACATGGGCGCCGGCGCGCTCTTTGCCGCCGGGTTGCTCAGTTATGAGCTCGGAGCATACCATCTGGAGCGCACTCGGACCGTCCCATCTGAATGGATCCCGGTGTTGCTTGCCTTCTCCACCGGATCAGGGGTGGCGGCCAACCTGATCCTCGGCAGGCTCTACGACTGGTCGGATAAGGTGGCGCTCACTGTGGGGATCGTGCTGTCTGCTTGCTTCGCGCCGCTTCTACTCCAGGGCGGCTTCGCGATGGCTGTCATCGCAATGCCATTGTGGGGCATCGGTTACGCGGTGCAGGACACGCTGATGAAGGCAATCATCGCCGGGCTGCTCCCGGAAGGGCGTCGGGGTCTGGGGTTCGGCATGTTCTATTCGGCCTATGGTGGAGGTTGGCTGCTGGGCAGCGTCGCAACGGGATTGCTCTATGATCGCTCGACGCCTGCGCTTGCCGCGTTCGTCGCAACGGCGCAGCTTGCATCCCTTCCGATCTTTTTCCTGGCTCGAAGGGAAGCGCGTCGGGAGACGCAGTCAAACCGGTCGGAATAGCCCCATGCGAGATTCTGAACCTGCGCAGCTTCGCGACCGTAGCTAAGCATAAGCACTTCGCGGCCCTGAATCATCGGGGCACAGAGCAGAGGGGGAGTGTTCGCTGCGGTTCCTTGGAAAGGCACGCGCGAAAATCGCCATCGACGGCGGGAACGAAAATCGCACCTCTCTAATGCTTCATCATCAAGGGAAGTCTCGCGTGCGACAGCAGGTAGCGAGTGACGCGGCCGAGAAGCAGTTCGAGGAAATAGCTATGCTTGAAAGCGCCGATCAGCAGGCAGGTTGCGCCAACGGAACCCGCGAAATCTAGAATGGCCTCGGCAACCGGACGACCCTCCGAGCGGATCGCGACGATGTCGCCTTTCAAGCCGAGCTGCGCAATCAGTTCCCTGGCGGTAAACTGATAGCTGCCGTCGGGCTTGTCGTTGACGCACAAAACGGTGACGTGCTCCGCCACCGCCAGCCAGCGCCTTGCGGCAACGACGGCCGCTCGTGCATGATCGTGCGGTTTCCAACCGATCACGACACGCTGGAGGAGATGGCCGGAATAGCAGCCTGCAGGCGGCACGAGCACGAGCTTGCGTTCGTTGAAAAGCAGGTCGTGGAATGCATCGCGGGCATCCATGTTGCCGTGGTACGGCGTGACCACCAGTGCACTCTCGTGGCATTCGGATGTGACGCAGCGGCCGAGATCACCGCGACAATCATCAAGCAGCAGGTCGCTTCGGCCCGGATTGACTTTCTTCCAGCTCTCGAAGACGCTTATCACCCGCTCAAGGCGTTGTTGTGGCGAACCCTCGTCCATGTCGCGCAGCATCTGCAAGTCGATTTCTTCGGGTGCGGCGATCATCTGTTCCGGATCTGCACCGACATGGGCGGCCGCCATGCTGCCATTGATGGCTCGAGCGGCGTCTTCCGCGATATCGAGGCAGATGCGAGCAGTCGCCGGGTCGGGCAGCAAGGCGATGACATCCGCGTGGGCGGTCAACTCGTGGACCCGCCGGGCCGAGATCACCGCGGGTGGCAATGTTTTTGCGTCGCGGCCGTTTGAAGGTGACGTATTCATCAGGACCTCCATGCGCGAGCATCCCGCATCGCTCCTGGTCCAATCCTCAAGTCATGATACGCCCGCGCCTGGTGGCCCGCAACACGCCAGGGGCTTGAACAGATCGGAGGGCTAATGCCGGCGATGAAAAGCCATCATGGCGGGTGTTGATGGAGCGTCGGGGGGTGCGGCGCAATTTGTCATCAGCAGCTGCGGAACAATGACGTCCTGGCGAGGTTGTGGATGGGCCAATCACGCAACATCCCAAGGAGGATATCAGGATGCGTATGAAACTCGTAGCAGCCTCGCTTCTCGCACTCGGCATGGCCACATCAGCCTTCGCCCAGTCCAATCCGGCTCCGGCCGGGGCCACGATCGACAAGAACCAGGCCGATCAGGGCGGTGGCGCAAGCGGCGACATGAAAGCCAAGAAGCCGATGTCCACTGATACCACCACGACCGGCTCAACGACCAGCGGCACGATGAAAATGGACAAGACCAAGTGCCCGAACCCGGTCAACAACTCCGCCAATCTCCAGACGCAGGGCGGCACGAGCAACGCCACTCCGATGGACGAAGCTTGCGCGGCGCATAACAACTGACCGGCCTGCCACGCACCAAGAACCCCGCTTCGGCGGGGTTCGGCATTCAAGAGAGCCTCATACTGAGGTGTCCCGAGGGGCCTCGACAGACGAGGCGGGTGCGCCGACTTCAGATGAATGCAAGGAGCAGCGTTGGAAGGCGTCCTTCGAGGCTCCTTCCCCTCCGGCCTGCGCGCGTCACGATGGGGAAGCCGGAGGGCGCCCGCGCCATCCAGGCAGAGACGCCGCATCCGAGAAGGGCGTTGAGAATGATATAAGAAGCTAACCTATTTCCGCGCGATCCGCGCACCCTCCAGCCCTATTTTTCGTTAGCCTCCCGCCCGCGAACAATCACCAAAATTCTAGTTGAGATTGCAGCCGCAAGGTGATCCTATCCTCCGGCTGCGTAGCATTGAGTCCCTCGCCCTTATTTCAACATTCGACCGAGCGGCCCATGTCGATTTCAGATGCGATCTATCGTCCCTTCGAAACCCTGATCCGGCCGCTCGACATTCCCTACCGACCGCTGCCGTCGAAGGGGCCGGTCACCGTGCTCCTGCATTTCATCTCGATGTTCCGCGGTGTGCTGATTGCGCTGGCGCTTTGCTCCATGGTGTTCGAGGTGATCAACCTGACGATCGTCTGGGGGCTCTCGGTCATCGTTGACGGCGTGACTGAGCAGGGCGCTGCCGTCTTCCTGCGCAGCGAATGGCTGCTACTGACCGTTCTCGGTTTTCTGATCTTTCCGGTGATGCCGATCGTGTCTTTCGTGCTCAATACGCTGAACTCGCATACATTGGGCATCGCCATGCCGGCCGCCATCCAGTGGCAGGGTCATAAGGCCGTCGAGCGGCAGGATCTTGCCTTCTTCCATGATCTCTATGCCGGCCAGGTTTCCTCGCGGCTGCAGCAGGTCTCCTCCGCCGTCCAGCAGCAGATCCTCGCCGGCTTCCAATCCATTCCGCGCTTCCTGATGCAGCTGGTGGGCTCAGTGATTTTGCTGAGCGCGCTCGCCTGGCAGCTTGCTTTGCCCGTCGTCGTGTGGATCACGCTCAACGTCGCCTTCGCCGCGAGGATCGTGCCGATCTTCGTCGAGCGCTCGCGCCGCACCGCCAAGCAGCGCAGCCTGGTCGCCGGCGCCATCACTGATCTCTACACCAACATGCAGATGATCAAGCAGTTTGCAGCCGAAGACAGCGAGGCGGGCGCAATCCGCCGCATCATCGGAAAGGCCGTGCAGACGCAGCACGCCGAGCAGCGCATCTACCGCTCGTCGGAAGTGACCGTCGTCATCCTCAATACGCTCTTGTGGCTGACCATGCTGGCGATCGGATTTTCCGGTCTCGTCAAAGGCTTTCTCACGGTCGGCGAGTTCGTCGGCGCGGTCTATATCCTCAACCGGCTGTCCTCGCAGATCTTCGTCTTCATGCAGATGGGCCAGCAGATCTTCCAGGCGATCGGCACGATCAAGGACGCCATGCCCGTCATGACGACGCCGCCCGCCATCACCGACCGGACGGATGCGGCCGATCTCACGGTGCAGCAGGGGGAGATCCGTTTCGAGAAAGTGCGTTTCGCCTATAAGTCCGGCAAACCCGTGATCGACAACCTCTCGCTAACGGTCCGGCCCGGCGAGAAGGTCGGTCTGGTCGGCCTCTCCGGCGCCGGCAAGACGACGCTCGCAAACCTGCTCCTGCGCTTTTACGACATCAAGGGCGGCGCGATCCTGATCGACGGGCAGGATATCCGCGCGGTGACGCAGGCAAGCCTTCGCCGCGCGATCGGCGTCATCGCCCAGGATGTTGCGCTGCTGCACCGTTCCGTCGGCGACAATATCCGCTACGGTCGGCCGGGGGCGACGCAGGAAGAGATCGAAAGGGTGACGGAGATGGCAAGCGCCGATGCCTTCATCGCCGATCTCACAGACAGCGAAGGTCGCAAGGGTTATGACGCCTACGTCGGCGATCGCGGCATCAAATTGTCCGGCGGCCAGCGCCAACGCGTCGCCATCGCTCGCGTGCTGTTGAAGGACGCGCCGATCCTGGTTCTCGACGAGGCGACGTCGGCGCTCGACAGCGAATCCGAAGCTGCCATCCAGGAAAGGCTGAACCTCGTCATGGAGGGAAAGACGGTGATCGCCATCGCCCACCGCCTCTCGACGATCGCCAGGATGCACCGCATCGTCGTCCTTGATCACGGACGCATCGTCGAAGAAGGCCGGCCGGAAGAGCTGGTCGAACGGGACGGGTTGTTCGCCCGGCTGTGGAAACGCCAGACCGGCGGCTTCATCCCTGAGGAGATCGATTGAGAGGGGCAGGGAGTTGTCATCGCTTGACTCATCGGAAAGGGATTGGTACCGATATGGGTAATCGATAACCCAAAGAGGTCTCGTGTCTGCTTCGCTCAACGACATAGCCGCCCGCGCAGGCGTTTCCGTCAAGACCGTGTCAGGCGCCCTGCATGGCGGCACGGCGCGCATGTCGGAGGAAACGCGCCGGCGGATCAAGGATATCGCCGAGGAACTCGGCTATGTCACCAACTTCGCCGCTCGCAGCATGCGGCAGGGCTGGATGCCGCTTGTCGGCCTCGTCGCCGATGACCTGATCACCTCGCCTTTCGCGACGGAGATTATCAGGGGGCTCGACGGCGCCGTGCGTGCTTCCGACATGGCCGTCTTCGCCATGACGCTCGGCGGCCATCGCAGCGTGGGATCGATCCTCGATGAGATGCGGCGCTTTCGCCCGCGGGCGATTGCCTATGCCGCCATGTATCACAAGAGCGTCGACCTGCCGCCCGAATTTGCCGACACGGTCGGGGTCATGATCAACTGCCGCGACGCCAACAACCGGGTGACGTCGCTGGTGCCGGATGAAACGGGAGCGGCGGCCGAGATTACGGCCCATCTCATCGAGGCGGGCCGTCGCAATATCGCCTTCATCAATCTGCCGGGGATTCTCGCCGGGGAACTGCGCGAACTCGGTTTTCGCCAGGCGCTCGATCACGCCGGCATCGGTGGGGCAGGGGCCATCGTGTTGCCCGCCGTCAGCAAGGCCATCTACAGCGACCGGGCACACAGCCTTGTTCCTCAGCATGTGCATGATCTCATGACGGGTCCGCGACGTCCCGACGCCATCCTGTGCGGCAATGATCGCGTGGCGATGGAGGTCTATGCCGCCCTGCGCCGTTCGGGCGCGACCATTCCCGATGATGTCGCCGTCGCGAGCTTCGACAATCAGGTCGAGATCGCCTCGCGTCTCGATCCGCCGCTGACCACCATGGCGCTTCCCCACCGCGCCATGGGCCGCCAGGCCGCGCACATCCTGCTTGCCGAACACCGGCCCCCGGCCGGGGTGCAGAAACTGCCGTTCCAGTTGGTGGAGCGGGCATCCGTGTAAATTGAGGAAGGCCCATTCAATTGAGGAGGATTTCTAATGGGTAAACGTTTACTTCAGTCCCTGATCCTGTCGTCGGCACTGGCCGCCACATGGGCTGTCGCAGCCGAGAAGACGGCGATCCAGATCATGCATCAGGGCGATCCCGGCTTTGTCGCGGCCTATGGCAAGGTCGCCGAGCGCTTCGAGGCCGCCAATCCCGATGTCGATGTCCAGTTCATCTATGCGCCGCACGATGCCTATAACGAGAAGTTCAGCGCGGCCGTCATGGCCAAACAGCTGCCCGACATCATGGAACTCGATGCGCCGTTCCTCGCCAATTATGTCTGGTCGGGTTATCTGCAGCCGATCAAGCCGCTGATCGACAAGGATCTGCTCGACGACATGACGGAGTCCAACATCGCTCAGGGCACATACCCGATCGACAAGGATCTTTATGCGATCGGACTGACGGACTCTTCCGTCGTTCTTTACGGCAACAGGAAATATCTCGAAGCGATCGGCGCCCGCATCCCGAAATCCGTCGACGACGCCTGGACGCGGGAGGAGTTCGAAAGCTACCTCGAAAAGCTTTCGAAGCTCGATGGCGTGAAATGGCCGATCGACACCTTCCGCGGCTACGGCATCAAGACCGAATGGATCACCTATGCCTATGGGCCGATCCTGCAATCGGCCGGCTGCGACCTTATCGACCGCAAAGCTTGGAAATCCGAGGGAACGCTGGACAGCGACGCCTGCGTCGATGCGCTTGCGATGATGCAGAAATGGGTCAAGAACGGCTGGGTCGTGCCGCAGTCGGCCGGCACCAACCAGTTCTACGCCGAAGGCAATCCCGCGGCCCTGGCGCTCGGTGGACATTGGGTTTATGCGGAGGCCGCAGCGACCATGAAGGACAATATCGTCGTGCTACCGCTGCCCAAATTCGGCGCCAAGGGCGTGAGCCCTGACGGCACCTGGATCTGGGCGATTACCAAGACTTCAAAACATCCCGACATCGCAGCCAAGTTCATCAGTTTCCTGCTGAAGGACAAGGAATATCGGGCCTATGTAGCAAGCCAGTCCGGCTACCCCGGATTGAAGAGCTTCGCCGCCGAATCTCCGCTCTATGCCAATGGCGGCCCGATGGCCATCGCCTTCGAACAGGCGTCGAAGACGGCTGTCGCGCGCCCGCCGCACCCCGCCTATCCCACAATCACCTCTGCCTTCATGCAGGCTGTCGACGAGGTGTTCAATGGCGGCGATCCCAAGGAGGCGCTCACATCAGCCGCCAAGAAGATCGACGAGGATATCGAGGACAACGACGGATATCCGCCGTTCGGTGATCAGGAATAACAGCCAACGGTGCCGGTCCATCGAAGCCTTGCGACGTGTCCACCACGTTGCAAGGCGGGACCGGCACTCGAGGCCTGGAGAGGAGGAATGCCATGGTCATGCAACAATCGACACCGTCGTCGACAACAGTGCGAAAGACTCCGGCGCGCCGGCATGACACGGGACGGCTGATGCAGGAAGCGGCGATGCTCGCGCCGGCGGTCATCCTGCTGACCCTCTTTCTGATCGTGCCGTTCCTGCTGTCCTTCTGGACGGCGATGACCAACCAGCCTCTCGTGCCGCGGCCGACGCCCGTCCGGTTCGTCTGGTTCAACAATTTCATCCGCATCTTCCAGGACGATCTTTTCTGGACCGCCCTCTGGAACGTCTCGCGCTTCACCTTCTGGATCATTCCGGTGCAATGCGGCCTGGCTTTTGCAACGGCCCTGCTGCTCCATCAGAAGCTGCCGTTCCGCAATCTGCTGCGCGGCATGTTCTTCCTGCCGGCGATCACGTCGATGGTCGTAGTCTGCGTCATCTGGGGAACCCTATTCCAATATCCCACGGGACCGTTCAACCAGATCCTCGGCTTTCTCTCCGGGGGCGCGATCCAGCCGATCGATTGGCTCGGCGATCCCGAATGGGCGATGTTCTCGCTCGTTCTGCTCTCGGCCTGGCAGGCCTATGGTTTCCAGATGATCGTCTACCTTGCCGGGCTTCAGGGAATCCCGGACGAACTCTACGATGCCGCAAAGATCGACGGCGCCAACGCCTTCCGACGCTTCTGGCATGTCACCATGCCCGGCCTGCGGCCCACCCATGTCTTCGTCCTCGTGATCACCACCATCCAGGCGTTCAAGCTCTATACCCAAGTCGCCATCCTCACGCAGGGCGGGCCGAAGAGCAGCACCGAGACGGTGGTGCATTACATGGTCCGCGCCGGCTTCGAAGAGCAGAAGATGGGCTATGCCTCGGCCGTCTCGGTCATCCTGTTCGTCATCGTTCTCATCATCGCGCTGATCCAGCGCCAGCTCCTGAGGCGCTTCGATGTCTGATATCGCTCTCTCGATCCCACAGGCCCGCGCGGCGCGGCCGCGCTCCGCCGCAAGGGTTCTGCGCACCATCCAGACGGTCTCTATCTTCATCATCGCCCTGGTGATCGTCTCCCCGTTGCTGCTCCTCGTCGTGGCGAGCCTGAAGGATGACCGGTTCCAGATCCTGGCCGATATGGGCAGTTTCCGCGCCTTCTGGGTTTCGAAACCGACGCTCTCCAACTATGCGGAGGTCGGCCACCTCTCAGGCGAACTCGCCTTCGGCCGTTACCTCATCAACTCGCTGATCATTCTGATCACAACGGTTTGTTCCGGCCTGATCGTCAATTCGATGGCCGGCTTCGTTCTGGCCTGGGGATCGCTCAAGGGCCGCGCCGTCATCCTGTCGATCGTGATTGCGCTTTATGTGATCCCGCAGGAAAGCATCATCATGCCCCTGGTGATGATGGTTTCGCGCGCCGGAATGGCCGATACCTTCGCAGTCCAGATCGTGCCCTGGGTCGCGAGCCCTCTCTACATCTTCTTGTTCTATCAGTTCTTCTCGCAATTGCCGAAGGAACTGCTTGAGGCCGCCGAGATCGACGGCGCGTCCTTCTTCCGGGCCTATCGTTCGATTTTCCTGCCCCTCAGCCTGCCCGCACTGGCCACCGTCTCGATCCTGATGGGCATCGAGACCTGGAACCAGTATCTCTGGCCGATCCTCGTGACGCAGACCGATTATGCCCGCCCGATCGCGGTCGCCATCGCGACATTCTTCGGTCAGGACAGCATCTACTGGGATCGCGCGATGGCCGCCTCCGTTTTGATGATGATCCCGATCCTGGGGCTCTACCTCGTTTTCCAGCGCTGGTTCGTGAGTTCCTTCATCGGCTCCGCCGTGAAAGGTTGAATTGATGACAAGCCAAGCGATGACTCCGTCCCATGAACGCGGGCCGGAGACGATCAGCGCCGTCCTGCCCGCGGGAGCGACGATCCACGCGTGGATCAAGGCCCGGCATGGCGGCGCCGTGGGTAGATTGACCGCCCATGTCGATGGCGATCCCGCCATCACTGTGGAAACGTCAAATCGCCATGAATTCGAGTTTCGGGTGCTGACGCTGGAAAGCGGTGGGGAAACCGACTTCTCCTACGATCCGGTGACGACGCAGGTCTCGGTTCTCTACGCCTTCCTTCAGCCCGGCGTTCTCGAAAAAGGCATCCGGATGCTGCATGTCGGGTCTTCCAACGTCGCACCCGAAATCTCCGGCGGCTATCACTTCCGCCCACCCTTCGGTTGGATGAACGATCCCAACGGTTTTGGTAGATTCGGCGGCAGGCTGCACCTGTTCTATCAGCACTATCCCCACAGTCTGCGGTGGAACAACATGCATTGGGGTCACGCTGTCTCGGACGATTTTCTTCATTGGACGCATCTTCCGGTCTTTCTTCCGCCTTCGGACGAACTCGCCGCACGGGCCGATGGACGCGGCGGCGCATTTTCCGGCTCCGCCATCGCGCTCGATGGCGCGGGAATCCGTATCTTCTTCACTGAGCATATGAAGGGCCGGGAGCCGGAGGAGCAGGTTCAGTTCACAGCCATCAGCCACGATCTTGTCAACGTCGAGCCGGCGAGCCTCATCCTGCCCGCCCGACCGGCCGGGCTCGGTCTGACGACCGACTTCCGTGACCCCTATGTCTTCCTAGGCCAGGACGACAAATGGAAGATGCTGCTCGGGACGCGAGACCGCGAGGGCGGCGTCATCCTGCTCTATGAAACCGATGATCCGGCCGCGGCGACGGGATGGACTTTCCTCGGGGTGCTTCATCGCGAGAACCGCTTCGGAATGACGGCCGCGGAGTGCCCCTGCCTGGTGCCTCTCGACGGTCCCGCGAACGACCCGTCAACGCGCTGGGCCCTGATTTTCGGTCTTCTCACAAGCCGCGACCCGGCAACGGGCCGGCGCAATATGACGATTGCGACCGTCGGCCATTTCGATGGCCGCAGCTTCTCCGTGGAATTCGAACAGGAACTGGATTTCGGCACCGACGCCTATGCCTTCCAGGCCTTCGTCGATGATAGCGGCCCCGTCGGCATCGCATGGCTCGCGAACTGGACCGATGTCTCCAAAGACATCGATATGGCGACGGCGATGACGCTGCCGCGCCGGCTGGCATTGCACGAGGGGGCTCTGATCACGCCGCCGGTCGCAGGTGTGGAAAGCCTGCGGCAGCGGCGGCTGGATCCTCAAGGCCTTGTGGACGGCCAGGCGGTCGACCTCGCCAACGGCGCCGTCGAAATCCTGCTCACCCTCAAGGAGCCGGGCAAGGCGTTCCGCCTGACGTTCGAACATCCGCAGGCGGCGCTCGAGGTCCTGTTGAACGACGATGGGCTGAGCATTCCCTTTTCGGTGGCGAATGCCAAGGTGTCGCCACGCTACATCGCCGCCGGCGCGCGCCCGTCGACCATCCGGATATTCCTCGATGCAGGTTCGATCGAGGTCTTCGCCGACGATGGCCGCTGGACCGGAACCAAGCGGCTGCCCGGCTTCAGCGGGGTAAGCTCGGTGCGTCTCATCGCGCCCCAAGGGAATCTGCTTACCGCCGAAATCTGGCAACTCAGTCTTTGATCTGCGAGGCAGCCCCGGGAAAAGCACGGCCGCCGAGGCGGCGGCCGTTGCGAATGGACACCGCGGTCGAGCGGCTCAGGCTGCCTTGCCTTTGCCCTTGACGTTGGCCGAGGACTCGGCGAGCTGCGTGAGCTTCTTGTCAGTCGCCTCTTCTTCGGCAAGCGTAGCCTGCAGCAGTGGCACTGCATCCTTGAGGCCGAGCTGCTTTGCCCAGGCGATCAGCGTGCCGTAGCGGGCGATTTCATAATGCTCGACGGCCTGTGCGGACGAAATCAGACCAGCATCGAGAGCGACCGTGCCCTTATATTCGTCCATGATCTCCTCGGCTTCGGCGATGATGCCCTGAATGGCCTCGCAGGTCTTGCCGCGCGCCGGTTTGCCGACCATCTCGAAAACCTGTTCGAGGCGCTCAACCTGCGCCTGGGTCTCGTCGCGATGCTGCAGAAACCCGGCCTTGCCCTCTTCCGATTGCGCGGCGCGGGCCATCTTCGGCAGGGCCTTCAGGATCTGCTTTTCGGCGTAATAGATGTCCTTGAGAGTATCGAGAAACAGATCGTTCAGAGTCTTCTCGGTTGCCATTTAATCCTCCTGTGGCGTGTCGTGACGACAATCAACTCTCGCATCGGTCGGATGTTCCGATCGGAAATATGACGCCCCCTTGGGCGGGGGCGTCATCTCTGTCCGGCCAAGGAAGAGACCGCCCGATCGAGAGTACCGGGACGGCGATGACCGAACGATTGCGGGAGGCCGTTGTTCCCGTCCTCGAGCCGGCGAGCAGTCGCCGGCCAAGCCGGGACTTTTGTCCGGTATCGTACGGCAACGAATAGGGAGCCAGCGACTTTCCTTCTCATCCCAGGAGAGAAAAATGGCTTCCTCGTCTTCAGTACGCCCCGCATCGCATTGCAAAGAAAAATCCGCGATCGAGCGGGAGATCGTCGAGCTGACACCAGCATTGCGCGCCTTTGCCCGAAGGTTCCTGCGCAGCGATGATGACATCGACGACCTTGTTCAGGAAACCCTGCTGAAGGCGCTGAACTCGCTTCACCTCTACCAGCCCGGCACCTCGCTCAAATCCTGGCTTTTCACCATTCTGCGAAACACCTTTTGCACCAATTATCGCCGGAAGAAGCGCGAGCCGGCCGGAATGGACGCGGCGATGGAACAGGTGGCGATCGCCCCGACCCAGGAGTGGGTACTGCGGGAACATGAATTGCAGCGGGCGTTGACGCGTCTTTCCGACGACAGGCGCCGGGCTCTGACATTGGTGGCTGCCGGAACGAGCTATGAAGACGCCGCCAAAATGTGCGGGTGCCGGATCGGCACGTTGAAAAGCCGGGTGAGCCGCGCCCGCGAGTGCCTGATTGCGATGCTCGGAAACCATCTCGTCGATTGAGCGGCTTGCGCCGGTCCGCTTCGCCTTGAGCGGAACAAACGGTCGTGGTCCTGGGTCCAAACCAAATCGATAGGATCGGCAGATCGAATCGATATGGGCCAACCGCCGGGCCAGGCTGAAGAGTCATGAACGCGCGAAGCCACGCCATCTTTCTCAGAGTTAATCGCGCCGGGTGGCTCGATACGCTCCGCGTATTGACGGCGGTCGTGGCCCCAACGGTTGCCAAGGGCATCATCATTCGCCGCCCGACAATGGAGCGTCTGGCGGAGCGGCAAGGCTTCGACAGAACCACCGTGGAACAGATGCAGCGGCTGAGAAACAAATACGGGCCGGCTCCTCTTCTGCTGCCCATCCCATTGCGACCACAGCTGCTGATCCTCGATCCGGCCGATGTCGCCACGGTGCTTCAATCCTCGCCCGAACCGTTTGCCGCGGCGACGGCGGAAAAGCATGCCGCCCTTGTTCACTTCGAGCCGAAAAACGTCCTTATCTCATCGGACTCTCGGCGCGCCGAGCTTCGGCCTGCCCATGAGCACGCTTTGGCAGCGGCAGACCGGCTGCATCCATATGCGATGCATTTCAAAAATATCGTCGACGAAGAATTCCTGCAGGTCCTGAACTTACCCCGTGAGCTCGATTGGCCGGCCTTTTCTCAGGCCTGGTTCAGGATCGTCCGGCGAATTGTCCTCGGCGAGCGAGCGCGCAACGACGTCACATTGACCGAGACCTTGAACGAACTTCGAGGCCGGGCGAACTGGGCATTTGCCGCCCCGGTCGATCAGCGCAAGCTTGCTCGGTTTCACGACCAGGTCGGCCGCTATCTTCGAGAGCCGGAGAAGCACAGTCTTGTCAATCGGTTTCCCAGAGGCGATGAGCTTGCTCCGGAAAACCAGGTGGCCCAGTGGCTGTTCGCCTTTGATGCAGCCGGAATTGCCGTTTTGAGGACGCTCGCCTTGCTGGCCTGCCATGTGAGCTACTGGGGCAAAGCCGTGGAAGAGGCCATGAGCGGCGATCTCGATCGCCCCTTCACGCGCAGTTGTCTGCTGGAAGCCTTGCGCCTCTGGCCGACGACCCCCGCCATCCTCAGGCAACTGACCAGGGATCTCAAGTCAGGCGACAAGGTCATCGCTCGCGGCACTGGCGTCATCATCTTCGTCCCCTTTTTCCATCGAGATCCTGCGCTCCTCTATGCCAATCGGATGGAACCGAGCATCTGGGGACAGAACGATGCGTTGCCGGCCGCAGGGCTCGTGCCTTTCAGCGCCGGTCCTGTCATATGCCCGGCACATAATCTCGTGCCGACGATTGCAAGCCTTGCCGTGGGCACATTCTTGTCGGCCGCCGAGATTGTGCTGCTGCATCCCTCTTTAGACGTCGCCAATCTTCCCGGCACTCTCAATCACTATGGCATCCGGCTGAAGCTGATTGCGCGGCGCAGGGAGAAATAGATGCTGCCTCAATGTCCTCGGCACATTTCAGTTCGCGCCGGTTCACAGCCTTTGCATGACCCCGTAAACGAGGATCAAGACGTAGAGCAGAAAGGCGATAGCGACCAAGGTCGCGATCACGGCAATGACCAGCCACAGGCTTTTCAGCGCATCCCGCTGCCCTTCGTCGCTCGGCCGGTCCAAGCGGATCGGGTTGTCTTTCGGCCACTTCGTCAAGGATTGGCTTCCGTTGAAGATTGCGTGGGCTGACCGCTTATGCTGATCGAGTTCCACGAGAGCGTAGCGCCGAACACGATCACGAGCCCGACCAAGAGAATGGCTCCCAAATAGATCATGAAAGCGCGACGGTCCGATTCCTGGCTCATCTTCTCTCCTTCGGTCCTCGAACCAAGGGAAACCCGGAATGTTCCAGATCGAGAAATCGAGAAGGGTCACCAGCGTAGCAGGCGGGGTCCGGTCACGGCGCCGACAGCGCCGATGAGCAGGATGCCGAGCGTGTACCAGATCAACACGAAAGGCATGCCATTTTCGGTGCAGAACCAGGAATAGACCCAGGCGCCGGCTGCTCCCGCGGCAATGCCGGCGACGAAGCCGGTCAGCCGCAGATCCACCGGCGCTGCACGGCGCAGTGCCCAGACCGTACCGGCATAGACCGGGATCGCAAAGCCTGCGATGAGCGGCGGGCAATGCAGCGCCGAGGAGCCGAGGATCAGCAATCGATAGCTCTCGCTCGGTGCCATCAGAAGCTGAATGGCCGCGACGGCCGTCATGGCAGCGAAAATCACGGCAAGCAGACCGAAAAAGCGTCCCTCCGAGCCATCGGGGCGGGAAAGCCGAAAAACGGCTGCAAAGGCGGCCGCCGCAATCAGCGCGTTATAGGCCGACTTGATCCAGAAGACCGGCAGCATCAGCACGTCTGAGATATCGACCCGGGGGCCGAGAATGATCAGCATCAGCAGCAGGGAAAGTCCGAGGGCCGGCACTATGCCGAGCGCAAAGCGGCGCCCTAGCGCGTTGCGCGGCACCGGCTCCAGGTCGCTTGCCAATCGTTCGATGATATCGTCCGTCTTTGTCACGATGTGCCTCGCAATCTCTCTCCGAGCGCCTTGAGCGCCCGATGGATGCTGACTTTCACCGCCGATTCGGACTGGCCGGTGCGGTTTGCGGCGTCGGCGACCGAGCCGCCCTCGAGCTTCACCTGGCGGATCAGTTCCTGCTGTCTCGGCGGCAAGCCGTCGAGCAACCGCTCGACATCCATGCGGGCAGACAGCCTATCCTCGCTGAAGTCGCTTTCGATCTCGTCATCAAGCTCGGTCTCCGCCAGCCTGCGTCCGCCGCGGCCGCGATGATGGTCGATCAGCTTGTAGCGGGCGATCGAGAAAAACCAGGCGGTAAAAGGTCTCGTCCGGTCATAGGTGGATCGCCGGGAATGCAGTGCCAGCAACGTCTCCTGGACCAGATCTTCCATGTCCGCCCTCGTTGCCGCAGCCATCCTGCGGCTGTAATAGCCGACAAGCAGCACGCGCAAAACCGTCAACAAACGCCGATAGGCAGCCTCGTCCCCGTCGAGGGACAGAAGCATCAATGCTTTCAGGGCTTCTTCCGAATGGGCGGTCGTCATGCTGTCAAAGAGCTCATTCGTAAAAGCAGACAATCGGTTACAGTTAAAACCAAGGATTTTTGCAATACAGCTCTATAGCACATGCACGTGAAGCTGTAACGCATTGAGACGCGCAGCTGAAAGCATCGTGCGAGTGGGTCGAGCCGATCCCCATTGGGCGGTCGCGGGTCTCATGGAGGCGGCAAGGGCGAATTTCCGGGGTCGTGGAGAAGAACGGTGTACCGGATTTGGCTGGCGCTGTTTCAACCAGCGTGCGATGACCCTACAAAAGTCTGTCGCTTCGATTTTCTGAGAGGTCCAATCAACCGCTCATATTCCTCCTCCGCCCTGCCGTAGGCGTCGGCGGCAAATTCCTCCAAGCCAACGCGATCTCTGACAATGACCAGGCCGCGGACCGAGCGGATGAAATGGTTGCCCTCGAGCAGATGGAGCGCCGTGGTGACGCTCGGCCGCCTGACTGCCAGCATCAGAGCGATGAACTCATGGGTGAGCGCGAGCTTGTCGCCGTCAATGCGGTCGTGGCACATCAAGATCCAGCGAGCCAGCCGCTCATCGATCCCGTGGATCGCATTAGAAAGCGCTGTGAACCCGGCCTGGGTCGCAAGGATGTGCGTGCTCTTGTGCAGCAGGCTGGTAAACACCGGCTGCGTTTTCATCAGATCCACAAGCTTGTCCTGCCGCAGCCGGTAGGCAAAACCCGGCACCTGGACGGCGACCTCGGTGACGCTGATTCCTCCGTCTATCGCTGCCGCCGTGGGTGCAAACCCGTCACGGCCGAACAATCCGGCCTCGACGCGGTTTCCCTCCGGCGAAACATTGATGATCGAACCTACGCCCGAGCACGGGAAATAAGCATAGTCGATCGTTGCGCCTGCTTTAGCCATGAGAAAGCCGCGAGGGATGTCGCAGGGTTCCAGATCAGCAACGACAGCTGAAAGCTCCTCCTGAGGCAAGAGGGCGAATAACCGGTTTTCCCTGGTCGGTGTCGTTGCTGCCAATGCTCGCCCTCCGGAAGTGTGGGTTGGGCGCAGTCTGATGGTTTCAGGTGCGAAATACTGACTCGCTAGGCGGCTCTCCCACACAACTCACCAGCCCGCCCTTGGTTCCGGATTTGCGCGGAATGGACGAAAGGATTGTTGCCGGCCTTGCGGCCGGCCTCGATCTCCGGAAAGTTGTCGATCCGCTTCAACTTCCCCTCCGCGCGTATGCAGCTCAATCTGTCCTCGTTTCGGGAACCGACTCTCGGTCCGGTCGTTCGGACGCAATCGCCTGCTTCAACCGAATAAACACGGAGAACGATGATGCGGCTGATGCTCAACCTTTCCCTTCTCTTCATGGCCGCGACGCCTGCCTTTGCTGCCGATGAAGTCTGACAGCGAAGTGAAGGACATGACCTCTCGAACAGTATCGGGCCTGCGGCCGGCGCCGTTCACTTCCCGCGAGATCGGCGCCGCCCGCAGGCTCAATGCCCTGCTGCGCTTCCTTCCCAGCTATCATACCGATCGGCGCTGGAACGCCAAAATCGTGCAAGCCTCAATTCGCGTCGCGCAACTGCTGGCTCCAGACAGGCTGCTGCGCCGCAGGCACGTTGTCACCCGCATTGTCACAGCCGACGGCAGACGGATCGGCTTGAGGTTGATGCTTCCGAACGGAGCCCCGCGCGGCCTCTACGTCCATTTCCACGGCGGCGCCTGGGTGATGGGCAACGCCCGCTTTGACGACGGCATCACCTGCCCGATCGCAAGAGACTGTCGGATGGTAGCGGCCGGCGTCGATTTTCACAATGCCGCCGACGACCGGCTGGACCTCGCTCTTCTGGACAGCAAAGCGTCGATCGAATGGCTGGCCGACCATCTTGCCGAGTTTGCGGTCGAGCGGATGATCCTCGGCGGCGAGTCCTCGGGTGCACATCTCGCCGCGGAAGCACTTCTTCATCTTCGAGCGCGCAGTAAGGCGGAGGCCGTTGCCGGCTTCGTTTCCATGTGCGGCGCATTCGATCTCGGCGGGTCGCAAAGCCTGTGCCGCTCCACCGGCAGAAGCCTGGTGATCGACGGGCCATCGGCGTTGCGCAATCTGCAGCGACTGACGCCAAGCCTTTCCGGGCGTGAGGCGAAGGGTCCGTTGTTTGCCGATCTCTCTGGCCTGCCCCCCGCCCTGCTGGTCGCCGGAGCGCTCGATCCGATCCTCGACGACACCATCTCGATGCATGAGCGATGGCAGAGCCAAAGCGGCAATTCCGACTGCGTCATCTTCCCCGAGGCCCCGCACGGCTTCAACCGATTGCCGACTAGGCTGGCGGCCCGAGCGAACAGGTTTGTCAGAGCCTGGATTTCGCAGAGGCTTGATCGCCCTGGCGCGAATAGTGGCTGATCCTGCGCAGACCTTCGATTCTGTACGCTATTGCACAATGTATTGCTCAATGATTCTAGATGGTTAGGTTCGCCCGCAGCAAGGGCCGCATTTATCACTGATGCGCGGACGGACATGGATGACCAACAATTGATTTTTCGGAATGAACTTTTGCGCGTCATGGGCCCGCAGGAGCAGCAACTCCTGCTGCCGCATCTGGAGCCCGTGGACCTTGAGGTGCCCACGATCCTCGAAATGGAGAATAGCCCGGTCAGCGACGTCTATATTCTCGAATCAGGGCTCGCCTCGATCGTGGCGAGATTTCCAGGCGGGCGCGACATCGAAGTGGGCATCGTCGGCCGCGAGGGCATGACGGGTGCGGCTGTCATTCTCGGCGGCAATCAATCCGCTAACCGGACGTTCATGCAAGTTTCCGGCCATGGCTTCAAATTGCCGGCATCGACCCTTTCCGCGGCGATGGAGGAAAGCCGTCCCTTACGCAGCCTCCTTCTCGCCTATGTCCAGGCGCTGCTCGCGCAGACGACGTCGACGGTGCTCGCCAACGGCCATGCCAAGCTCGAGGAGCGGCTGGCGCGCTGGCTGCTGATGGTCCATGACAGGACCGACGGCGCGACCATCTGGCTGACGCATGAGTTTCTGGCGGTGATGCTGGGCGTGCGCCGCGCCGGCGTTACGGTCGCGCTGCACCTGCTGGAAGGCAAAGGGCTGATCCGGTCCACCCGACGGCAGATCGTCATCCTCAACCGGCGGGGATTGATCGAAGAGGCGCACGGATCTTACGGCGCTGCCGAAGAAGAATATCGGCGGCTGATCGGCAAGGATCTCGCCCGCTGAAAAGCATGCCGCCGCGTGAGCGCCTCAGGACCGCTCCCTCCGCTCCTTCTCGGAGGCATGCCAGGCTCTGTCGATACTGCCTTCCTCCGCCTTGTGAAAGAATTGCGAGCAGACGAGCCAGCCTTTCAGCGGCCTCAGAATGAGAATGCAGGCGATGACGCTGAGGGGCAGGCTGACGATGAGATGCACCCAGATCGCCGGCTCGAACGTGAATTGGAACCAGAGGGCAAAGGCGAGCGCCGGAACGGCGACGATCGACATCGCGAAGAAGGCCGGCCCATCCGCCGGATCGGCGAATGAATAATCCAGGCCGCAGACTTCGCAGCCTCGGGCGAGCGTAAGATATCCGGAAAACAGATGACCCCGCTGGCACCGCGGGCAGCGTCCCAAAAGTCCCGTGAGGGCAGGGTTCGTCGTTACCTGATAATTGGTGGGAACTTCATTTTCCATACCCCTCAAACCGCGCCCGAAGGAGCAGGTTCCGCAGCCGACGGTGTTTTCGGCGGACCGGCGGTGGATCAGCCTGATCCTGGCGTGATGCTCTGGTCGTCCTTCTCGGACAGCGCGCCGGCGCCGGGCGTTTTGCTTTCGTCTATGAGATGATCTTTGGCGTGAGGACCGGCGGGCGGGCTTTTCCTCGCATCGGCGGTTTCCTTTTCGGTTCCTTCGACGTCGGTTCGCGCTTTTTCACCGTCATTCATGAGCTGCTCCTCGTCAGATTGAGATGACCGAGCGGCCGTTTCGATCTCCGCCCCCCGTGATCGCAGCAGTTCGGGAGAGCCCCTTTTTTACCGAGGCCAGACGGCCGACCGACAGCAGCTTGACCTCGTCAGTCAAACCGTGGCGATAAAGGCGAATGAGCAGAGCGGCGACCTCCTGCATTTCAGGCGAACGCACGGCTTTGCCCGCCTCGCGGCAGATCACATCCAAAACGATTTGCAGACGCTGAAGATCGGCTGAATCGAGCGCTTTCAAATGGATGGACTGAGAATCGAGCATGACCCTGGTCCCTAAGCTTTTCACCGTGCGTTTTTGAATAATGGGACTCTATTGCAGCCGAAACAACTCCTCGTCCTCCATTGTACGGAAGCGAACATCCACCGCATCGCGCGCCCGAAGGGACGCGAGGCGCTTTAGTGATAATAGGACGAGTCCCCTCCGAACAGAGCGGCGATCATCGCGTCCACGTCGGAAGGACGCCCACTGACAACAAAGCCGCCCGGCGGTGTTTCGGATCGCTCGTCATAGGCAAAGATGAAAGGAATCCGCCGTGTCTCCAACCAATCATTTATCCAGAGCATGGCTTCGTCGGAAATCGTCACATCGATGATCACCGCATCGAACAGGAGGCCCTCGCTCAAGCATTCCATGGCGCTGGAGATGACAACGGGGCCGGCGAGCACCGCCTGGCGCG
Source organism: Rhizobium sp. NLR22b (assembly GCF_019685295.1). Lineage (NCBI taxonomy): Bacteria > Pseudomonadati > Pseudomonadota > Alphaproteobacteria > Hyphomicrobiales > Rhizobiaceae > Rhizobium > Rhizobium sp. NLR22b. The sequence goes on along the minus strand of NZ_JABDWM010000006.1, from coordinate 136,858 downwards.
CGATCAACGCCTTTCTTGCACCGTCCGAAAGGAAGCCGGCTTCACCAATGATAAGGATCGTCTTGCCGGCGACCGGACTGAGCGACTTCATGGCGGACGCCTACTGTAATCCAGGTTTTAGGGTGATCATGCTGTTCAATGGCGGTTAGAAACATAGGCGGGTCCGCGCCTGTATCGTGCCTACCATATTCGAGCCTGTCATGCGACGTTCATTTTGCCCTGACCGCCGAACCCTTGCCGGGCCGCCTTGTTCCCCGGCGGTTGGGATCGGGGCGCCGGCCGTGCGATCCGTACGTTTTCGCACCAGCTGTTGAAATCGATGACCCTAAGTTTAGGATCGTCGCATATAAGGGGAGGAACGCGGATGATGCAGCACGCGGGAATCACGAAGCCGCCGTTACAGCCCGACGACGTGGCAATGCTGACCGCGGTCCTTGAAGACTGGTGCCAGGAAAAATCATGCGGGATCGCCAGCCCGGCAGCCGAACATATTGCCAGAGAACTCGTATCCTGGTTCGAATGCGGCATTCGAGACAAGCATAGGCTCGCAGGCCTGATGCGGCATGTGTATCTGGATCCAGAGGACCTGCTCGTCACCCCGGATGCACCGGCCTGCGCACATGTGCGCGAGAATGCCGGGCGGGCCGATGGGCACGATGGATAGAACCCGGCAAAGTGCTCCTGTCGCGGCAGGTCATTCCGAACTCGGTTTTGTCGATCGGCAGATCGCTCTGCGACAGATCGTTGCCGATCTTAGAAACCTGCGCGATGGAGTGCCGGACAACTTCGGTCGAGCTCCGGCTCTCGACCGTCTGCTTCGCATGATCGACGCTTCGGTCATATCGATTGCTGAAGCGGATGACGAGGAATGGGAGATCATTCTTATGGAGCTCCTCGATCTTCGCGCGACGATGACGCGTCTTGCCACTGGCGGCGCCGAAACGTCCCACTGATTTCGACAGCAGCATTTGAAACGAGGATATTGCGCCGTTTTAAAGGGCGCCCTGGTTCTTTTCCACGGAACCTTAAGACAGGCTATGGCATTGATTCTGCAACGATCGGGCGGCTGATGCCAAGATTTTATTTTAATGTCGTTTCAGACACCGGCACGGTCGTTGATCCCGATGGTTCGGAACTGGCCACCACTGAAGACGCCAGGCGCGAAGCCGTTCAGGATGCAAGAGCCCTCATGAGTCAGGCAATTCTTTCGGGAAAAGACATTTCAGCGAGAAAGATTTACATCTGCGACGAACAGGGGAGCCTGCTTCTGATCGTGCCTTTTGCCGATACGATCAGGAGTGCCGATTAGTGGGGCGCCGGATCGGCAGACCGATCAAACGTTGATATTCGCGCTCCGGAACGCCGTAGCAGCCGGCTGCGATTTCTTCCAGCCGGTCCCTGTCGAGGATCCTGACATTGGCGCGCGTCGACCTGATCGCTCGAAGACCTTCGATGACGTGCAATTCGTTGGTGACGCCTGCGCGGCGCACGCCGAGCATGATGGCCAGCAGTTCATGCGTCAGCGGCAGGTCGCTGCCATTCAGCCGGTCGTGGCACATCAGCAGCCAGCGGGCGAGCCGCTCGTGCATGTTGTAGCGCCCGTTCGCAAGCGCTGACTGGGCCAGCTGAATGTCGCAGCAATGCATGTATTTGAGGAACAGTTCGTTGGCGACCGGAAATTCCGCCAGCACCTGCTTGAAGCTTTTCACCGACACCTGCACGCCGGAGCCGGCGACCTGAACGAAGGTGCGGTTGGGTGTCGTATCCGTTCTCAGCAGGACATGGAGGCCGGACATGCCGTCATGTCCGATGTGACCGACCTCAACGGCTTCGTCATCGCCATTGGCGGCCACCATTGAGGCAAGACCTCGTTCGATGAAACAGACATACTCGTTCGGCTGATCGGCTTCGACCAGAACATCTCTGGCCGGAAGTTCGATCAGACTGCCATCGCCGGTGAGCTTTTGGAATGCCTCGGCCGGCAGGGCCTTCAACAGCAGATTCCGAATATCGCTTTGGTCCGGTACGCGCATGCGCTTCTCCTGGCGGGAGACAGCCCGTGCTCATACCGACGCCTCTTTGGCGGTAATGAGAGCTATATGGGTCACGCGCGCAATGATGACCATCTTCATATAAGTTTTGTACGGTTCTGACAAACGCCGAGCCATAGTCCCAGGCGCACCGCTTCTGGGATAATTTCCTGCCCGACACGGAACGCTCTCAAACCTCCCTCGGCAGCCTGATCACGAACCCCGTGCCGGGCTCCCGGTTTTCGATGTGAAGCTCGGCCCTCAGTTGCTGCACCAACGCCCGCACGATCTTCATTCCGAGGCTTTTTCCGCCGTTCTCGCCGGACAGCACTTCCGGCGGCAGTCCTCGTCCGTCGTCGGCGATCTCCAGGCGGATCTCGTCGGCAATGCTCCGGGCGCTGACCGTGACGGCGCCTGCTACCTCGGCATAAGCGTGTTTGAAAGCATTGGTCACCAGTTCGTTGACGAGGAGGGCGATCTGGATCGCACGGTCGGCATCGATCATGCATGGATCGGCGACGACCGACACCGTGTGGCCGGAGGTCGATTGCTGCAGGCGTTGGCAAAGGCTGGACAGGAAATCGGCCAGATCCACCGTTTCAATATCAGGCTGGCGCCACAATTGGTCGTGCACCTGGGCAATGGTTCCGACTCGCGCTTCAGCATCCCGAAGCGCCTGTCCGACCTCCTCCTGTTTGGTCGAACGGGCCTGCATGGCGAGCATGGCCGCAACCAGAGCCAGGCTGTTCTTGACGCGATGGCTCATCTCCCGCAGCATGATCTGCTGATGCTCGTCGGCGAAATGCCGCTCGGTATCGTCCCGGAGCACTTTGAGAAAACCGGCGCGCTGGGCGCGCAGCGGCATGGTCAAGCCGCTGCCCCAGAATGTCGAGCCGTCCTTACGCAAGTGAAACCGCTCGTTCTCGGCGCGACCGCGCTCGGCCGCCGCCTCCATCTCGCGCTCCAGCGCGCCCTCTTCGCGGTCCTCGGGAACGAACAGGATGCGGGCGTGGCGACCGAGGATCTCGCTCTCCTCGTAGCCGAAGATGCGGCAGGCGCCGGTGTTCCAGCTGATGATCCGCCCATCGCGGCCGAAGGCGAAGATCGCATAGTCGATCGCGCTTTTGAGAATAAGCTGGAGGCGCTCTTCGCTGGCGCGCCGAGCTTCGTCCTCATGCAGCATCTGCGTTCGGTCGCGGACGATTTTCAGAAGGCCATAGGTCTCACCGGTATCGTTGCGAAGCGGCATCATCAGTCCCGAAGCCCAGAACGAACTGCCGTCCTTTCTCACATGCCAGCGATTGTCGTCGGCGCGGCCGGTGGTCAAGGCAAGCCTGATCTCCTTAAGCATTGCCCCGGCAAGCTGATCTTCGAACGTAAAGATCACGGCACCGCTCTGTCCGATGATTTCGGATCCCGAATAGCCGAAGATTTTTTCGGCACCCGCGCTCCACGTCATGACAGTGCCATTGCGATCCATTGCAAAAATTGCATAATCCCGGGCGCTCTCAACGATGTGCCGATAGATTTCAGTCTCGTTGCTCGGGAGGGGATATTGATCCATGCCAGCGCGCGCCCCGCTATTGCCGTCGACTACATTAGCACTTGCTACAGGAAATTTCTCGGGCGCGTGCGGTTGCGTACAAAACTCCTCCACGAAGCCTTCTGCCGATCATGAGAGATAAGCCTCAGCGCCTTGCAATCGGCCATTCCGGCGTTCATAATTTTGCGTAGGGCTGAGCGCATCTGTGGTGCTGACGGCCGAGAGACAGTGTCCTCTTGCCAAACAAAGGGCAGAGTGATGCGAGCGTTCGAAAGCGAAAATCTCATTCTGTCGCAGTTGGCGGATCCGGAGCTTATGGCTCTGGAGCGCATGCTGGAACCGCTTCTTCTTCCGCGCGACTTCGAGCTCGTGCATTTGGGCATGCCGGTCAGCCATTATTATTTCCTCGAAACCGGCATTGCTTCCATGGTGGCGACGAGCCCCGAGGGCAGGAAGGCCGAGATCGGCGTGCTCGGCAGGGACGGGATGTCGCCGCCGCCCCTGACGGTGGACGCGGAACAGTTTTCATTCGACGTCATGATGCAAGTTGGCGGTCACGGGCGCCGTGTGGAAGCCGGCGCCCGGGCATGCTTCCTCGCCGACCGGCCCACCGTCCGCCGGCTGCTTTTGCGTTTTCTCCATAGTTTTTTCGCGCAGGTCGCCAACACCGCGCTGTCCAACGCCGTTCACAAGATCGACGTTCGTCTGGCGAGATGGCTTCTGCTGTGCCATGACCGCCTCGATGGCGAAGAGATTGAAATCACGCATGAATATATGGCCACGATGCTGGGAGTCCGCCGCTCCAGCGTCACTGATGCCTTACACATCCTGGAGGGCGAGCATCTCATTTATTCCACCCGCGGCCTGGTAATCATCCGCAACCGCGCATCCCTCGAAGCCTTCGCTGCAGACGCCTACGATGTCCCTGGCATCACAGGACGCAGCTAGCCGGGCCCGGCTGAGGCGCTGAGGCGCTGAAGCGCTGAAGCGCGTCTCGCACCGGAATCGACGATCTCTCAAGCGTCACTTTCCCGGCAGATCCTTTTCGGTCGTCGCAGCCGCCGGAAGGTTGTTCTGCGACCCCTCTCTATCGGACGCGCGCAAAGGAGCCGTGGGCGCCTTCTGAACATAGATGCCGAGTCCGAGCGCGCCGATGGCCACCACAAAAGCGCCAGCGATGGCTGCAACCGATCGTCGCCCATCCTGCTTGATCATTCCGAAAGCAAGAGCAATTCCGAGAAGGGCAGCCCCTCCCGATACCGCAAAAAGCCAGAGAAAATTCATCATCATGCTCCCATGTCGGGCCCGAACCCGTGACGGGGTTGAAGGTTCCCACGGTCGTTGGCGCGGGAACGATGCCAGTTGGAATTTCATGCGGCGCATTGACGCACAACTCCCACGGTGCTACCTCTGAAATTGGTCAGGCCAGTTGACCAGCTGCGCGCTTGAGGAGAAGCCGCCGGGGAGGCCAGATGTTTTTGCCCGTTGAATCGCGCCGCCTCTACAGGCAGGTAGCGGATCAAATTCGTTCGATGATTGCCGGAGGCGAGCTTGTCGTCGGTCAGAAGCTGCCGGCCGAGCGCGATCTCGCGGAGCAACTGTCGGTCTCACGCCCGACCGTGCGCGAAGCCCTGATCGTCCTGGAGGTCGAGGGCCTCGTCAACATCCGCATGGGCTCAGGCATCTATGTGGTGCGCCGTCAGGGCGTCAGCATGGCGACAAGCGAAAGCGAGCCGGTGGAGGGGCCTTTCGAACTGCTGCAGGCACGCGCCATCATCGAATGCGCCATAACCGAAGAGGCGGCAACCCGGGCCAGGCCTGAAGACATTGCCGTGCTTGACGAGGCGCTGATGCGCATGAGCGGCGGCGTCAACGATGCGGCGACGGTGCTCGCCGCCGACCGCGCCTTTCACACTGGCATTGCCGCCATTGTCGGCAATTCGACGTTGACCCGCGTGACGGGCGAGATGTTCGACATGCGCATGACTCCCTATTTCGCGAAGCTGGCCAGCCATTTCGAGGGGCCGACGACATGGCGCAGCGCCGTCGATGAGCACCGGGCCATCCGCGATGCAATCGCCGCCGGCGATGCCGCCGGCGCGAAGGCTGCAATGCGCAGCCATCTCACCCTATCGCAGAAGAGATTTTCCGAGAGCTTTGGGGAGGAGTTCTCGGGAGAGGAGGAGCGCGGCCGCGACAAGGCGCCCGCGAAAGGAACCACCAAGACTTAAACCCGAGCACGGGAGGAGAGCGCAATGAAGAGCAGACTAGCAACGATACTGTGCACCGCAGCCGCGATCATGGCGACGACGGCGGTCGCGCATGCCCAGACGGTATTGAAATGGGCGCATGTCTATGAAACCTCGGAGCCCTTCCACACGGATTCCGTCTGGGCCGCGGAAGAAATCGCCAAACGCACCGACGGGCGCTACAAGATCGAGGTCTATCCAGCCTCGCAGCTCGGCAAGGAAGCCGACATCAACCAGGGCCTCAAGCTCGGCACGGTCGATATCATCATCTCGGGATCGAGTTTTGCCGCACGCGACTACAAGCCGATCGGCGTCACCTACTTCCCCTATATCTTCCGTAATCCCGATCATCTGATCGCCTATACCAAGAGCGATGTCTTCAAGCGTCTCGCCAAGGGTTACGAGGACAAGACTGGCAACCATATCGCCGCCGTCAGCTATTACGGAACGCGCCATACGACCTCGAACAAGCCTATCGCCAAATGCGCCGACATGCAGGGCCTGAAGATCCGCGTGCCCGATGTTCCGGCCTATCTTGCCATGCCGCGCGCCTGCGGCGCCAACACGACACCGATCGCCTTCGCCGAAGTCTATCTGGCTCTGCAGAACGGCACGGTCGAGGCGCAGGAAAACCCGCTGACGACGATCGAGGCGAAGAAGTTCTACGAGGTCCAGAAGAACATCATCCTCACCGGCCATATCGTCGATCACCTGAACACCGTGATCTCGAAGCAGCTGTGGGCGAAGCTCTCCGACGAGGACAAGAAGATCTTCGGCGAAGTGATGCAGCAGGCGGCCGAGCGCACGACCAAGACGATCGCCGGCAAGGAAAACAGCCTTGTTGCGACCTTCAAGGAAAAAGGCCTCAACGTCACCGAGGTCGATAAAGCAGACTTCGAAAAGACCGTGATGGAAAAGGTCAAGTTCGAGGACTTCGGCTATGAAAAGGCCGATTGGGAAGCGATTCGGGCGATTCAGTAGGAGCCTGAGAGCGCGGCCAGCCCCTCATCCGGCTGCCGCCACCTTCTCCCCGCGCGCGGGGAGAAGGGACAAGCCGCACCCTTCCGCTTCCCCCTTACGCCTCGCAGGGCAAGTCCCCTCTCCCCGCCGGCGGGAAGAGGGTTAGGGTGAGGGGCAGCCTTCGGCACGAACAGGGCAGCAGCGGCACAAGGCTTGCCAACAATATGAAGGTCGCGCCGCCACACGCCGCGCCCATCTTCTCCAACCGGAACAAGGCCGATCATGTCGCAAGAAATTCATACGCCAATCACGGCCGAGGAAATCGGCCACGAATTCGAAGGGCACGCGCCGACCGCACATGTCGCAGACTATGCTGTCGAGGACTGGATCACGTTGATCGTCTTCTGGCTGATGGCGGGCTGCGTCTTCCTGCAGTTCTTCACGCGTTATGTGCTGAATGACAGCTATGCCTGGACCGAGGAAATCGCCATCAACTGCCTGATCGGCGTCGTCTTTCTCGGCGCGGTCATGTGCGTGCGCACCTCGCGGCATATTCAGGTGGATGTGTTCTATCACTATATGCCGGCAGGGCTGGCGCGCGTGCTCGCAACCTTCGTCGATATCGTCCGCATCGGTTTCTTCGCCTATGGCTGCTATTTGATGTGGCGTTACGTCGACATCGTCGCCGACGAACAGATGGTCACCATCGACCTGCCGCGCAACATCGTCTTTTACTCCGTTCTCGTCGCCTTCGTGCTGATGCTGATCCGCGCCGTGATCGTCTTCATCGCCAATCTGCGCCGTGGCTACTCCGTCCTGGAGCGCCCGGAAGAATTTCAATCCGTCGAAGGATGACCCGATGCTGCTGCTTCTTGGCTCGTTTCTGCTGCTGATGCTGGTCGGCGTGCCCGTCGCCATCTCGATGGCCGTCGCCTCCGTGCTTTACATCGTCCTTTACGGCGTGGCGCCAGACATCATCGTCGCCCAGCGCATGATCGCCGGCGTCGAGAGTTTTCCGCTGCTCGCCGTGCCCTTCTTCATCCTGGCCGGCAATCTGATGAATTCCGCCGGCGTTACCGGCCGTATCTATTCCTTCGCGGTCGCTCTCGTCGGCTGGATGAAGGGCGGGCTGGCGCAGGTCAACATCATCGGCTCCGTCATCTTCTCCGGCATGTCCGGCACCGCGCTTGCCGATGCGGCCGGCATCGGCACGATCGAAATCAAGGCGATGAAGGACCATGGCTATCCCGTCGAGGCCGCTGTCGGTGTCACGGCGGCCTCGGCGACACTCGGGCCGATCTTCCCACCGTCGCTGCCCTTCGTCATCTACGGCATGATGGCGAACGTCTCGATTGGCGCCCTCTTCATGGCCGGCATCCTGCCCGGCGTCGTCATGACGCTGCTGATGATGGTCACCGTCGCCGCCTTCGCCTATCGCAAGCGCTGGGGATCGGACGCGCCGTTCAATGTGCGCGAGCTCCTGTCGGCCGGCATGGAAATCCTGGTGGTGCTGATGGTGCCTGTGGCGATCTATCTGATGATGCGCGCCGGTCTCTCGATGAATGCCGCGGCGGGTATAGCCCTTCTGGTGCTCCTGGCGCTCGACTGGTATTTCGGCTTCTCCGCCGTCATGGCGCTGATGACGCCGGTCATCCTGATCGGCGGCATGACGATGGGCTGGTTCACGCCGACGGAGGCCGCTGTCGCCGCCGTGCTCTGGTCGCTGTTCCTCGGCCTCGTACGCTACCGCACGATGACGCTCTCGACGCTTGCCAAAGCCAGCTTCGATACGATCGAAACGACGGCGTCGGTGCTCTTCATCGTCACGGCCGCTTCGGTTTTCGCGTGGCTCTTGACGGTCAGCCAGGCCGCGCAGCTGCTTTCCGATGCGATCCTGTCGATCACCGACAATAAATGGGTTTTCCTGATCCTGGTGAACCTGCTGATGCTCTTCGTCGGCTGCTTCCTCGATACGATCGCCGCAATCACCATCCTCGTGCCGATCCTTCTGCCGATTGTCGCGAAGTTCGGCATCGATCCCGTTCAGTTCGGCCTGATCATGACGCTGAACCTGATGATCGGCTTGCTTCACCCGCCGCTCGGCATGGTGTTGTTCGTGCTGTCGCGGGTCGCGAAGCTTTCAGTCGAACGCACGACGATGGCGATCGTGCCGTGGCTGGTGCCGCTGTTCCTGGCGCTGATCCTGATCACCTTCATTCCTGCCGTATCGCTCTGGCTGCCGCAGCAGCTCGGACTGTTGAGATAGGAGGATAGGATGCAGACGCGTCTGGCGCGGCTTTACCAGAAGGGCGATCTCAGGGTCGAAATGGACACGGTTCCAGCTCCCGGTCCAGGCGAGGTGCTTCTCAAAATGGCGGCCGCGGGCATCTGCGGCTCCGACCTGCATTATTATCAGGACGGCGGCTTCGGGCCGGTCAGGGTGCGCGAGCCGATCATCCCCGGCCACGAGGCCTCGGGGAGGGTGAACCAAGCGGGCGAGGGGGTCGATCTCAAAGCCGGCACGCTGGTCGCAGTCAATCCAAGCCAGCCTTGCGGCCATTGCAAATACTGCGTGACGGGGCTGCCGATCCATTGCCTCGACATGCGCTTCATGGGCAGCGCGATGCGCCTGCCGCATGAGCAGGGCATGTTCCGGGAGTGGCTGGTGGTGCCGGCCCGGAAATGCTTCGAAATGGGAGCCGAGACGACGGCCGCGGAAGCGGCCTGCACCGAGCCGCTTGCCGTCTGCCTGCATGCCGCATCGCGCGCCGGCGAGATATCGGGCAAACGCGCCCTCGTCACCGGCGCCGGCCCGATCGGCTGTCTGATGGTTGCCGCCGCGCGGCATCACGGTGCGGCCGAGATCGTCGTGACCGATCTCGCCGATGCGGCGCTGGAGCGGGCGAAAGCGATGGGCGCCAACCGCACGATCAATGTTTCCGGGGATGCGGCAGCGCTTGGCAAATTCGAGGCGGGCAAGGGCTATTTCGATCTCGTCTTCGAATGCTCGGCCGCCGCACCCGCGATCCGAAGCGCAATCGCCGCCATCCGACCGCGCGGCACCCTCGTGCAGGTCGGCGTCACGGGCGAGATCCCGGTCCCGCTCAACGCCATTGTCAGCAAGGAGCTGCATATCCACGGCACGCAGAGGTTCCACGAGGAATTCGCCACAGCCGCGAGGCTGATCGCAAGCCGCAAGATCGATGTCCGGTCGATCATCAGCCACAGTCTACCCTTGGAAGAAGCCGCCGCCGCCTTCACCCTTGCCGGCGACCGTACGGCCGCTTGTAAGGTACAGCTTACGTTTTAGCCGCGTGATACTCGCCGAAGATTGTCACCGTGTTTCAACCATTCCTTCTCGGCAGTCGCTTGCGCGGTCATATCCCAATCAAAAGAAGATACAAATCCTGTCCTGTCGCAAACATGTCCCATAACAGATGATGTTTTAATCAACCGAAATGGTGAGGCGTCGGTTCGAATCGGCTCAACTGCAAAAGCTATCTCGCGATTCGTCAGGGCGCATCACGAACGCGGGCCAAATTAGCGAAAAGACCGGACTCCTGTGCCAGCGCCTCCTCGGTCGTGGTAAGATGCTCAGCTCCCTGTATCGAAAAGGTGGGGCAGAGAAATGGATAGGCGTCTCGCCGCGATACTCTCCGCTGACGTGGTAGGCTATAGTCGTCTCATGGGAGTGGATGAGAGCGGCACGTTCGAGCGGTTGAAGGCCTGCCGTCGGGAGCTGGTCGATTCCGCCATCGAAGAGCACCATGGCCGGATCATCAAACTCATGGGTGATGGCGCGCTCGTCGAGTTTGCCAGCGTTGTGGATGCGGTTCAATGTGCGACCGAAATCCAGCGGAAAATGCCCAGCAGAGACCAGGGAGTTTCCGAGGAGCAGCGCATTCGATTTCGCATCGGGATTAATCTCGGCGACATTATCGTTGAAGGCGACGACATATATGGCGACGGCGTCAACATAGCAGCCCGTCTGCAGGGAATTGCCGAGCCTGGCGGAATTTTCATATCTGGGACCGCATTCGACCACGTTGCGCACAAGGTTGACGTCGGCTTCTCGGCACTCGGCGAGCATCGGCTGAAAAACATAGCGGATCCGGTTCGCGTCTATCGCGTTCTGCTTGGCCCGGGGCACACTGGCACGGTCGTCATTTCCAGTCGGGCAAGGTCACGAGGCGTGGCGCTGTTGGCGCTCGCAGGACTGTTGATCGTTGCCAGTGCGGCTGTCGTCGCTTGGCAATGGCCCCATAAACAACGCGCATCGATCGCAGTGCTACCCTTCGCCAACTTGAGTGACCAAACCCAGGATTACTTCGCCGATGGCATTACCGACAACCTGATTACCGATCTCACCAGGTTGTCGAAACTTGATGTCATTTCCCAGAATTCCATCTTCGCCTACAAGGATAAGCCCCACTTGCTGGCAGACATTCGTCGCGATCTCGGCGTGCGCTTTGTCGTGGAGGGCAGTGTGCAGCGAATGGGCGACCTGATGCGTGTCAACGCGCAACTGGTTGACACTGTAAGCGGCGATCATCTGTGGGCCAATCGGTTTGATCGCAGCGGGGCGGACGTGTTTGCTGTCCAGGATTCGATGAGCCGCCAGATCGCCGATGCGCTCGGTCTGGAACTCACCCCCTCCGAGGCAGAGCGAATTGCCCGTCCGCCGACCGCCAATCTCGAAGCTTATGATTATTATCTGCGTGCCGAGCAGGCGGCCCGTACCGGACGTCGTTCTCGGATGCTGGAGGCATTGGCGCTTTATGACAAGGCCGAGGAACTCGACAACGGCTTTGCTGAAGCATTCGCATCCGATGCGCATGCGACGGCCTTTGTCTGGCGAAGCGCATATGACGACGTCCTCCAGAGTGCCCTGGCGCGAAAAAGAGCCTACGATAAGGCAAGTCGAGCACTCGCCCTCGATCCTGAACTACCGTCGCCATATGCAGTCCTCGCTATCATGCAGGTCGTGGACCGACGTTATGACCAGGCGATCGCCTCGGCACAGAAGGCCGTGTCACTTGGGCCCGCCGACGCCGAGGCCCATATGGCGGCCGCATATGTTCAATCGGTAACGGGCAACCACGCCGACGCTACTGCGGCGGTCGATAAGGCGCTCAGGTTCGATCCGAACCCGTCCGCTGTCGACCGGTATACGGCGGGTATAGTTTTTTATCTGCAACGAGACTACGAGAGGGCGATAGACAGTTTCAAACGCGCAGGCTATGGCTCCCAGGGGAACGGCGAGTTCGTTACCCCTCTCGCCATGGCCTATGTCCGCGTCGGTCGCATTGATGAGGCTCGAGCGACTGTCGCCGAGGCCCAACGTCTTATGGGGGGGCGTGACTGCCTCGCGTCATGGCGGCTCGGCAATGCCCATTTCAGGGACCAGGATTTGGCATTTATGCTGGACGCGCTACGCGAGGCGGGGCTGCCGGAATGGCCGTTTGGCTTCCAGGGGGACGAGCAAAATCGGTTGCAGGGTGCCGAGATCGCCGCCACCGTCATGGGCAAGCTTCTGCAGGGAAAGACCGAGCCGTCCGAAAGCCCTGCGCTGATGCAAGTCCAACTGGACGGAAAGGCCGCATTCCGCTCGGCGTCCCAGATGATGACCGAGAAAATTTCTGTCAAAGGTAACCTGCTTTGCGAGCAAAGTGAAAACGCATTTGGTCGAGCCGATTGCGGTCCGGTCTATAGACACGTAAACCTTGCCGGCGAAACCAGCTATGCTTACGTAAATTCGACCAAGGTCTTTTATTTTTCACCTGCCCAATAGGCGCTTGCCAGTCCGTCAGTGATACTGATCCCGTTCGAGATCGGCCGCGACCTTCGGCCATTTGGCGTCGGCCCGGGCCACAGTGTCCGCCGGATGCGCGGCAAAGTCCTCCGCATCAGCCTTGTCATACATCAGGTAAAGCTTGCCTTCGACAATCTTGAAGGCTTCCGGATCGATGTTGACCGTGACGGACCCGCCACTCACCTCGCCCGTGCAGTAGCCGCCGTACTGGGGCGCGTATTTAAGCGGTTCGCTCATGAACATCTCCCGATGTTTGGCATTGGCGAAATGCCATGGCGTCCCCATCCATTCGTAGGAGATTTTTTCCGAGCCTTTCGTCGCTTTGCCTTCGGTAAAGTAGGCGACGGTATCGTACCCCATGATGGCGACACCGCCGAAGTAGCCCGTATTTACCGAATCGTCGGCTATGGCCGGCGATCCACCGACAGTGCCTGCGACAGCCAGACCGATCGTTACCAAACAGCGACCAATGCAGTATTTCCCGTATCCAACGTGCATCTTCGCCTCCTGTTATTCGTGGATTTCCACGCATTTAGCGTAATTTCCCTCACCCAGGACGCTGGCCGGAGGACATGCCACGCCATGGCGCTTGAAGAGGCGCACGATATCGAAATTGCCTTTCCACATGGCCCTCGTTATCGGCGCGTAGCCGTGAACCTCGGCGTGGGTGACGTCAGCCCCCTGGTCGAGCAAAAATTCTGCGAGGAGGACGTGGTTCTCTTCGCCCGCAACCATGAGCGGCGTAACGCCCGCCTTGTTGGATGCATCGTCGAGAATTGCTCCGCGCTCCAGAAGCAGCTTGGTAATCGGTACGTTACCGGAAAATGCCGCGGCGTGAAGGGGTGTGAAGCCGCCTGAATTCCTCGCCATAACGTCGGCATTCCTGCCTATCAACAACTCGGCGACGGCAAGCTGATTTTTAAGGGCGGCGGTGATGAGCGGGGTCGCCTGGTCCCGAGTGCGGCGGTTGACATCGGCCCCCGAAGCCAGAAGCTGTTCCACGGCGGCGGTGTTGCCCGCTGAAACGGCGTCGAACAAGGGATCATCCGCGGCCGCCACTGTCGCAGACAAAAACAACGCTACCGATGTAAGGAACCGGCGCATGGCTTCACCTTGGAGATTTCCCGCAGCATAGCACGCCGTCGGCACTTCGGCTACTAGCACCTGCGGCGGCCGCCCTGACGACGCTTATCGTTGGGGCGATGAAGAAGGAAATTTCCGCCTCTTCCAGGTCAGCACTAACTAGGCGGGAAATTTCCCGATCTATAGCCAGTGCGTTCAGCAAATGGTGTCACATTGGTGCGTCAATGTGGGGGTATTCGCTTTAAAATGTGGACGCGAGCAACCGCAGAGCCACTGCCCGGCTTGTGAACTGCCTTACCAGCCATAGCTGAAGGTAGCGCCACTGCCGTTATCCCCATCTTGCACCACGTCGGTTTCAGTATTTCGCCCATACTGGAAAATGCCATAGGCATTGTTGTTGCCGTTCTGCCGCAACGTCGCGGAATGACCATTGCCCCGTTGCCTGACAAAGCCGAGGTTGCCGCGGCCAGCCTGAGCGATACCAGCCGCGTTACCCCGACCCAGCTGCCTGATGTCAGCGTCTTTCAGACCGCGGTAGAGCGAATAGACGCGCAACCCGGTTGAAAAAAGTCCGGCATCCCGCGCATTGTCCGGTGCGAGGTTGAATGAGATCCGGCCGCCGGCATAGGCTGGCGCAGACAAGGCTACTTGGCCGAGGTTCCCAGCAAGAAGGGTGACGGCAAGGATCTTAAACAGGTTGCGGGTCATTCTGATCTCCATTTGCGGCTGCCTCAGCCGATGATCAACTTTCACATCTTGCAGCTGAACCCAGTCGGAATCGCCCGTTCAGTTGTCGTTCAGTCGCTTCGGCCCGGTAGAAGCAAAAGGACGCCGGAAACGGCGCCCTTTAGGAAAACTGGAGAATGTGGAGGCCGATTAGTTGCCGCCGATCTGCTTCACGCAGCTGAAACTCTCATCCCCGACGACGACGTCCAGCGTGGCTTTGTATTTGGCTCCTTTCGAGTCGAGCGAGACCGAACCAAGGATTGCCGCATGTCCCTCGACTGCATCAAAATCGCCACTCTGGTTGATCGTGGAGCTTCCGCCGCCTCCCACTTTTTCGACATGGAAGGTGTAAGTCCCGCCGACATGCTTGTCGGCGTGGACGAGCGCGTCCAGTCTCACCATACCTGCCCCCGGGGTTGCTTTGATTTCGCAAAGCTGCACCCGGTCAGATTGGTTGGCTTTCGTCATGGCGGAAACCGCGCCGACGGGAAGCAGGACCAGCGCGAGAATCGTCATCGCGCGGCGCGGATGTTGGATGCTATTTGGCATGGTCGTTTCCTCTGATGGTCTGCTGTTGCGATCTTGACCTGTTTCACCGCATTTGCAGCCGCCTACGGGCAGGCCTGGACGAAGGCCGCGACATTGCCGTTGCCGCCCTGGCTGACATTGGCGCTGCAACCGTGGCCGACCTGGACGCCGGCCGCGATGTTGCCATTACCGTCCTGGGTAAGGATGGTCGTATGGCTGGAGCCGAATTGGCCAATTCCCGCTACGTTGCGGTTGCCACGCTGATAGGTGGCGCCATAGTTGTCGTTGCCTTCCTGACCGACAGCTGAAAGATTTCGATGACCATATTGACGGCCGAGAATCCGGTTGTAGCCACCGTTCTGGTAGGTTCTGATCCGGTTTTCGTATCCTTCCTGTGCCCCGCCGGCAGAGTTAGACCAGCCATATTGTTCGATACGAACATCATTGGCCATGGCGGGGCCGGCGGCGGTAATGCCGACGAGAGCGACGAGTGCGGTTGCAATGATAGACGTGCGGATCATGAATATGTCTCCTCAGGCGGATAAGACCGCGGTTGAACGTCTTTCTTCTAGACGCTCCCTTCGGAACGAAAGCTGAAGGCACCATTCAGTCGGGGTTCATTCGCGGAGATCGGCGCCCTCCTCCAGATGACCTTGTTCAAATCGATACCCCTCGTGGTTTTCCGATGGCCATTTTTTGCGCGCCCGAGCAAATGCGCTTAGTCTAGCACTTCAAGGCTCCGACCGACGCCGTGGCCGAAGAGAGCTGGTGCGCCCTATCCGTTTTGTTGATCACCACACACTCGGTGCGGTTGGTTCCCTCCCCTCAGACCGGGACGGGATCCTCGTAAAGTCATCGAACAAGACCCGCGGCTCTGAGTGCATTGTAAATGGTGCGCGCTATCGAACTTGAGTTTGGCTGGCTTTCGGGGCCTTCTTTGCCGGAAGGAGACCTTACCTCGACGACTGCCCCTGGCAGGATGATTTCCCCATCGAAGCCGCCGCCGCTATTGTGAACCCGGAGCGACTCGACCTCATCTCTGCCGTCATGTTGCAGAATCTGCCAGAAACGGGCGATTTCCCTTGTTGACGATATGCCGGTCTCGAGCATGAACGGCCCTTCGACGCCGAGGCCACGTTCACCACGCGTCGCGAGCGGCACGCCATGCGCCATGCCGGCGATCTCGAATTGCTCGAGCACCTCGCGACCTGCCGAATCCACCCATATCTTGCGCTTGTTACCGTTGACATTCTTTATGGCCGGCGCCTTCTGAAGTGCATGGATCCGTCGCCACTGCTCGACGATCTGATCGCCGTTGCGCGGCTTGACAGTGTGATCATGAGTGCCGTGCCAGACCGACAAAGTGGGCCAAGGGCCGTCGTGTTCGGATGCGTTTCGAACAACTCGCTTCAGCTCATCGGGCGGCGATACCCTCTTTCCCTGCATCTGTTCGAAGGCGGCGGTCACCGTCGCTGCGCAGCCGTAGGGCAATCCGCCGATGACGGCGCCACCGGCAAAGATCTCGGGATAGGTCGCCAGCATGACGGCACTCATCGCACCGCCGGCGGACAGCCCGGTGACAAATATCTTGGCGGGGTCGATTTGACCTGCGGCGACCATTGCGATGATCATCTGGTAAATCGACAGAGCCTCCCCAGTACCTCGCCGGGTGTCTTCAGGCTGGAACCAGTTGAAGCAAAGGTTCTGGTTGTTTGCGCGTTGCTGCTCGGGATAAAGCAGCAGAAAACCTTCTTCGTCGGCAAGCCGAGACCAGCCGGAGCCCCTGTCGTACCCATCGGCATTTTGCGTGCAGCCATGAAGGACGACGACCAACGGTGCAAGGGGAAGGGGATTGCGCGGTTGGTATGTGAAAGCTTTGAGATTGCCGGGGTTGTTTCCGAAGTTGCGAAGTTCGTTCAGACGGCGAGATTGTGAACGCTGGATTTTCATGTCGTTTCCTTCGCGTTTCAGGCACGAAGCTCGACTCTAACCAACGTGATGGCGAAAAGTTGCTGCGATGCAAAATAATTTCGCGGCGCAGCAAACCGTAGGCGATCATTCAAGGGCCCACTCACGGGACACCAGCCAAATGCTGCCGCTTAGAAGATTGCCGTACTCGCTCCCTCGCAAAGTCGCTCAGCATCTGTCGGGCTACGGCTGGCACAACATGATGCGGAAGGTGGCCGACGCCCTCGATCACCCTGATCGTCGGCCCCGGATGCTTCTGCCGAAGGCCATCGATATGCCAGGCCGGCTGAACTATGCGATCCTCCGAACCGAACAGGACGTGCAATGGAAGATTGCCGGGCAGCTGCGGCAGAAGTTCCATGTCTTTGTTGAAGGCCCGCAGCTCGTTAGCCATTGTTTCAATTGCGCCCGGATTGACCATATGAGCGGCCGGCAACACCGATAGCTGGGGAGGTAACGTGTTTGGACAGGATGACGACCGCAGACCACGCTCGAGAAAAAACGCTGCCCATCGGCTGATTACGTGCTGACGGATCAGGGATCCCACCATCGGGGCAACGGCCGCCCGGAGGATGAGCAGCGGTTTTGGTGGGACGGGCCTGCAGCACGGCGAAATCAGCAGCAATCCGTTCACCAGTTCCGGCCGGCGCGCGGCCAGATGAAGTGCCGGTGCGCTGCCGATGGAGTGGGCTACGATCGAGACGCAATGCAGGTCCATTGCATCGATCAGGCGCTCAAGCCAAAAGGATTGGCCTACCGGTCCTCGTTCAGCGAGAGGAAGAGGGCTGCTGAAACCGTAGCCCGGACGATCGGGGGCCACCATTCGGAACGGGCTCTGAGCGAACGGAAGCAGAACCTCTTCACCCAGGCTCCCGCAGCCATGGAGGACAAGGACCGGTCTTGCGTTCATGTCGCCGCTCTCCAGAACATGCACCTGCTGCTTGTCAATCTGGTAAATCGTGCCGATCCGGGGGCGAAATGCCTGCTGCTTCAACATGATCCAACAAACGCCCGCGGTTGGTTCTCGGTTCCGCGACGCTTGTGGCTTAGTTCAACCAACCTGTTCCAGCCGGAGCGTGCCTGCGGGCAAGCCGCCGTAACAAGTTCCACTGACAGCTGTCATCCGGGGTTAACCCGCTTCACCCGCCGGCAATGTCGTCCAATGTCGCCTCGCTTCCCGGCATTATTTCTACTGTAACTCGGCAACGGGCTGGCGCTCCAAAGATCTCTAATGCGCTCGTTCTCAGAAGCTTGAAAACATGCTAGGTTTCGTCGGCTACAGAGGGGAAAAACAATGCCACGCATCGCAAATCTTTACTTCAAGACCGCCATCATTTTTCTGATCGCTGGCATCTCGATCGGCCTTCACATGTCGATCTCAGGTAATCACGCACCGACCGGGGCCCATGCCCACGCCAACCTGCTCGGCTGGGTCACCATGGCGCTCTTCGGCGTTTACCACGCGCTCAACCCACACAAGGCCGAGAAGCGCCTGGCGATGATCCAGTACGTCGTCTACACCTTCGGTGTCGCGGTGCTGATCCCGTCCCTTTATCTGATGCTTTCCGGAAACACGGCGGTGGAACCGATTGTCGCCATTTCCTCGCTCATCGCCTTCGCCGGCGTGCTGATGTTCGCCGTCATCATCTTCTCGGGCAGCGAGGTTTCGAGGCCGGCCGGCGTCTCCCGGGCGAGCTGATCCAATCGGGATGAGCGACTATCTCGGTTGCCAGTTGCATGTTCGAATTTTCCTCGCGCGTCTCCTGCTTTTGCATTGAGAATGACCGGGAGCTTCGAGCCTGGCTTGGCAACCGTTGCTCGACGCGGCCAAATGCGGATCGTGCCAGGCTGCGACGTCTTGGATTCAGCCGATCGCTGTCACATCGGCTCCGCGAGGGCGGAGATCTCCTAGAATGCTCTGAGGCCCGTTTAGCAATCCGATCGCCAGGATATGAACGCGTTCGCGTCTGCTGGCAGGCTGCGATCCGTTCGATCGGAAGTGAGCCACGGTGACGCTTTTGGCACCGGGCTCATCTTGTATGCCGTCCGCCGCCTGCTTCAGGAAAAACAGATGGCCTCACGACAGGAGCACGTCAGGCCCGGGCCAGAACTCCCATTATTTCACGCGACGCAATAAACTCGCAATTATTCCCGCAATTGTGGATGTGAGGATGTGACGGCAATATTACCCCCGTCAGACGAACACAAGTTAGCTGAAGTTTTCAATAACGAAATCGCAGGACGAAGATGACCCAACCTCGCCATTCCATGACCCGCCGCGACGCGCTGTTGTCCATTGGCGCCGCTGCAGCAGCCATGGCAATTTCACCCTCTCTCAGTTTCGCAGCCAATGCGGCGCCTACCATCAACCCAATCGAAGGATCCAAGAACATGCCATATGTAACCACCAAAGACGGCGTCGAAATCTTCTACAAGGATTGGGGCTCTAAGGATGCCCAGCCGATCATGTTCCACCATGGATGGCCGCTGTCGTCCGATGACTGGGATGCGCAGATGCTGTTTTTCCTGTCGAAAGGTTTTCGCGTCGTCGCCCATGACCGGCGTGGCCATGGCCGATCCGCCCAGGTGGCCGACGGTCACGATATGGACCATTACGCAGCCGATGCCTTTGCCGTCGTCGAGGCGCTCGGCTTGAAGAATGTCGTCCATATCGGTCATTCCACCGGTGGCGGCGAGGTCGCCCGTTATGTGGCCAGGCACGGCGAACCTGCCGGCCGCGTCGCCAAGGCGGTTCTCGTTTCGGCCGTGCCGCCGCTGATGCTCAAGACAGAGGCCAATCCCGAAGGCCTGCCGATGGAAGTGTTCGACGGTTTCCGCTCGGCACTTGCCGCCAACCGCGCGCAGTTCTTTCGCGACGTTCCGGCCGGGCCGTTCTACGGCTTCAACCGCGAAGGCGCCAAGGTGCAGGAAGGCGTGATCCAGAACTGGTGGCGTCAGGGCATGATGGGCGGCGCCAAGGCCCATTACGATGGTATCAAGGCCTTCTCCGAAACCGACCAGACGGGGGACCTGAAGGCAATCACCGTTCCGACGCTCGTCTTGCATGGGGAAGACGACCAAATCGTTCCGATTGCGGACTCGGCGCTGAAGTCGAGGAAGCTTCTGAAGAAAGGTTCGCTGAAGACCTACCCGGGTTTCTCGCATGGCATGCTGACCGTGAATGCCGACGTGCTGAACGCCGACCTGCTGGCCTTCGTCCAGGCCTGATCGGTCCTGGCGACGGGTGCGGCCTCCCACGCACCCGTCGCCTCACAAAGATCCACAGGCGCTCGGCGCGCTACCCTCTTCGATAGAGACAGTCCCCGTTAATTGATCAGACGACAGCCAAGAACTGCCGGATGCGATGGTCCTTCGGCGTTTATCTCGTTGAAATAATTGCCACCATGCGAAAAACAACCACCGCCAAGACACCGGTACCTGTTGCCATGCAACTGACCCCGGACCTCGTAGCCAAAACCGTCAAGCCGGTCGAGGACGAGGGCCCAGAGCCTAGATGGACTCCAATCTCGGGTCAGCGACTCGATGAACTCGTCAGCAGAGTGGAGCGGGAGGCTGGTGACGAGGAGATATGGGTGTTCGCTTATGGGTCTTTGATGTGGAACCCGGGCTTCGAAGTAGCGACAAGTGAAGAAGCCATTGCCTACGGGTGGCATCGTGCGTTCTCGTTGAGGATAGAACGCCTAAGGGCCACCTCCGATGCGCCGGGTCTGATGCTGGCGCTTCGGCCGGGAGGGAGTTGCTCTGGCCTCGTCCTGAAGCTCCCCTGCGCCACGAAAAGGCAGGATCTGCGTACGCTTCTGGCGCGCGAAATCCGATATGCCGAGGTGTGCGACATGGTGCGATGGGTTTCGGTCGAGACACCGACGGGTAGACGCCGCGCGCTCACATTTTGGGCGAGCACGAAGCGATCACGGCTCACGGAGAAGATACCGCTCGATGACGCCGCAGTGTTGATCGCTCAGGCATGCGGACCGGCGGGATCCTGCGCGGAATACCTGCATCGGACGGTCTTGGATCTGGCGGACCGGAACATCTTCGATCGAAACCTGTGGCAGCTACAGCAAATCGTCGCCGCGAGACTAAGGGCGCTTTCACAGGGCGGCTCGATCTGAGGAAGGTGTAAGTCTCCTGAGGATCCGTGATGATGCGCGGCGGTGTACGTCAATCCAGCATGACCATCTGCGCCGCGACTTGCTCTTCGAAGAATTTCGAGAATGAAGCGATGCGTGGTGGAAGCGCTTGGTACGGCGGGTAAAACAGCGTCAGCCACAGGTCAGGCGGCGCCCATCCCTTGAAGACGTGGACGAGACGACCGCTCCTGATGTGATCGGCGATGTTGAATCCTGGCAGCAGTGCGACACCTGCACCGTCGGCGGCCATGTCGGCCAGTACCTCGCCACTGTTGGCGCTGAAGGCCCGACCCGCCGAGATCGTGATGCTTGAGCCACCGTCGGACAATAGCCAGTTCTCGCGCCGGCTTTCGCCACTATAGGCGAGGCAGTCGTCTGGCTTTAGTTCGTTGGGATGTTGCATATCGGCGAAACGGCTCCCCGGGGCCGCGACCAGGATACGCGGCACTACCCTGATTTTTCTCCAGATCGTGTACTTGTCCGAAGGCTGTGATGAGATGCGGATCGCCAGATCGTAATCGTCATCGACGATATTCACCAAACCGTCGGACAAGGAGATCTCAAAGCTCATCTTCGGATAGCGTTCCTTGAAACCTGACAGGATCGGCGGCAGCACGGTCTTGCCGAACCACGTCGGCGCGCTGATCCGCAGCCGCCCTTCGTCAGCCTTGTGTGCGTTCATAACTTCGCGGCGCGCTTCTTCCAGCGTCTTCACCGCTGGCTGGATCTGCGCGGCGAAGATTGCGCCGTCAGTCGTCAGCGAGACTTGCCTTGTCGTGCGCACGAAAAGCTGCACGCCAAGTTCCGCCTCGAGTGCGGCGATCGCGCGTGTGACGGCCGCCGGCGTCATGTCCAACTCGCGGGCGACCTGGGCGAAATTTCGCTTGTCGGCGGCGAGCAGGAAGGTTCTAAGGGCTTTGTAATCGTTCATGTCATTGTTTCAGGATTTGCAATTCACTCGAGAGGAATATTGCAATACCCGATGGCGATCAACGGGCGTAGTTTTCAGATGAACAATTTCAATGCCCACTGAAAGGCATCTTCATGATTAAGGACATCAAGGGATTACACCACGTGACTTCGATGGCATCGGACGCGCGGCAGAACAATCGCTTCTTCACCGATACGCTTGGTCTGCGCCGCGTGAAGCAGACGGTCAACTTCGATGACCCCAGCGTCTATCACCTCTACTACGGTGACGAGACGGGGTCGGCCGGGACAGTGATGACCTACTTCCCGTTTCCGAACATGATGCTCGGCCGCCCGGGTGTCGGCGAAGTTGGCGAAACACAGTTCTCAGTGCCGAAGGGTTCGCTGAAGTTCTGGCAGGACCGCTTCACCGCGCAGGGCGTGGACGGACTGGAACTCGACACCGTGTTTGGCGCCAACCGGCTTCGCTTCATGGGCCCGGACGGCGACGCCCTTGCTCTCATTGAATCCTCCGACGACAAGCGGGCACCCTGGGTTGCCGATGGAATTCCCGACGATGCGGCAATTCGCGGTTTCGCCGGCGCAAGATTCAGTCTGCACGACACCGCTGCGACCGAAGAACTGCTCGGCTTCATGGGCTACCAGCGCGCTGACAAAGAGGGCGACGTGACCCGCTTCAATATCCCCGACGGCAATGGGGCGGACACGATCGATCTGGCAGCGTTGCCGAAGACGCCTTTTGCGCGTCCGGGCGCAGGTTCGGTGCACCACATCGCGTTCGCCGTCGAAAACCGCGAGAAGCAGCTCGAAGTGCGCAAAGCTCTCATGGATACAGGCTATCAGGTGACGCCCGTCATCGACCGCGACTATTTCTGGGCGATCTACTTCCGCACGCCGGGCGGGATACTGTTCGAAGTCGCCACGAACGAGCCTGGCTTCAACCGGGACGAGGACACGGCGCACCTCGGGGAGGCGCTCAAGCTCCCGAGCCGATACGAGGACTACCGCGATGAGATCCAGTCCAACCTTGTGCCGCTGACGGCATGAGCAGCAATCTCCAGACAAAACCGCGATAAAGACCGCCGCGTTCCGAAAGGGCCGCGGCGCTTTCCATTTCAGCAGCACTGGCGTTCGCGATTGTTGCAGAAGTCGCAATTCAATAGCAATTCTTATTGCAATTCCTTGTGCACCATCCGCGCGGTAAGTGTCTTTCCAGCAGCCAAGACAACGAGTGAGCGGCTCCGATAAGGATCCAGCAACACTTCAAGGATTGCAGAACGAACGTCGCACGGCGGCCGATCGATTGCTGCTGCCCATTTAATAACTCCGCAACAGGCGGTCCAAACAACGGAAGAGGAAGTGACCATGTCCAAGCTCGAAGTCCTGACCCCCGCAAACAGCCAGCTCATCTTTATTGACCAGCAGCCGCAGATGGCATTCGGGGTCCAATCGATCGATCGTCAGACGCTGAAGAACAATGTCGTCGGCCTCGCCAAGGCCGCCAAGATCTTCAACATCCCGACCACGATCACGACGGTCGAGACGCAATCCTTCTCGGGCAACACGTATCCGGAACTGCTTGCTGTCTTCCCGGAGAACGACCTTCTCGAACGCACCTCGATGAACTCCTGGGATGACCAGAACGTCCGCGAGGCGCTGGCGAAGAACGCCGCCGAGGACCGCAAGAAGATCGTCGTCTCCGGTCTGTGGACCGAAGTCTGCAACACGACGTTCGCGCTTTCGGCCCTCCATGATGTCCCGGAATACGAGATCTACATGGTTGCGGATGCTTCCGGCGGCACTTCAGCCGGCGCGCACAAATACGCGATGGACCGGATGGTGCAGGCCGGCGTGATTCCGGTCACCTGGCAGCAGGTCCTGCTCGAGTGGCAGCGCGACTGGGCCCGCAAGGAGACCTACGATGCGGTCACAGCCCTCGTTAAGGAGCATTCGGGCGCGTACGGAATGGGCATCGACTACGCCTACACGATGGTTCATGGCGCAGAAGAACGCGTCAAGCACGGCAAGCGCATCGGTCCGAATCCCGCAAAGTAACAGTCTGATCAGACCGCTCCGATCACCCCATCGGAGCGGTCCTTTCCGCAATCGGAGAACATCTCATGAAAATCTATCTAATGTCGCTTGGCGCTGGCCTGCTCGTCGGGACCGTCTATAGCCTTCTCAACGTCCGATCACCAGCACCGCCTGTCATTGCCCTGGTCGGCCTTCTCGGAATCCTTGTCGGCGAACAAATTATTCCGTTCGCGAAGACGCTTTGGAGAAACGAGCCGGCGGCGATCTCATGGATTCATCAGATCAAGCCGCACATCTTCGGTCACCTTCCGAGGGGCGGGGACCGTATCAACATTGCCCATCAGGCAAAGGCGACTGTAGAGGAGCGGGGCTGATGACCACGCGTCGATCCTTTCTCGGAGGTGCATCGAGCTTGGCCTTCTCGAACCTCTTCTCACCAGCGAAAGCTGCCGATCCCAGACAGACCGGAGTAGACACTATGCATCCCGACCTGATCCTCCACAATGGCCGCGTGACGACCCTTGACCGGACCAATCCGAATGCGACGGCAATCGCCATCAAGGACGGGCTGTTCCTGGAAGTCGGATCCGACAGCGAGATCATGGCGCTGGCCGGTTCCAGCACTAAGATCATCGACCTCAAGGGCAAGCGCGTCCTGCCCGGCCTTATCGACAACCATACCCATGTCGTTCGCGGTGGCCTGAACTACAACATGGAACTGCGCTGGGACGGCGTGCGCTCGCTCGCCGACGCGATGGACATGCTGAAGCGCCAGGTGGCGATCACGCCCGCGCCGCAGTGGGTTCGCGTCGTCGGCGGGTTCACCGAAAACCAGTTCGTGGAAAAACGCCTCCCGACCATCGAGGAGATCAACGCGGTCGCGCCCGACACGCCCGTGTTCCTTCTGCATCTTTATGACCGTGCGCTGCTCAACGGCGCAGCTCTCCGCGCTGTCGGCTACACCCGTGAAACGCCGAACCCGCCCGGCGGCGAGATCACCCGCGATGCCAACGGCAATCCGACCGGTATGCTGCTGGCCAAGCCGAATGCAGGCATTCTCTATTCGACGCTTGCCAAGGGGCCCAAGCTTCCGCTGGACTACCAGGTCAACTCTACCCGCCACTTCATGCGCGAGTTGAACCGACTTGGCGTGACAGGTGTGATCGACGCGGGTGGTGGTTTCCAGAACTATCCTGACGACTATGAGGTCATCCAGAAGCTGTCCGACGAGAACCAGATGACGGTGCGGCTGGCCTACAATCTCTTCACCCAGAAGCCGAAGGAAGAGAAGCAGGACTTCCTGAACTGGACCCAGTCGGTCAAATACAAGCAGGGTAACGACTACTTCCGGCACAATGGTGCGGGCGAGATGCTTGTGTTCTCGGCCGCCGACTTCGAGGATTTCCGCCAGCCCCGTCCGGAGATGGCTCCGGAAATGGAAGGAGAGCTGGAAGAGGTCGTCCGCGTCCTGGCCGAAAATCGCTGGCCGTGGCGTCTGCACGCCACCTATGACGAGACGATCTCCCGTGCCCTTGACGTGTTCGAGAAGGTCAACAAGGACATTCCACTCGAGGGACTAAACTGGTTCTTCGACCATGCCGAAACCATCTCGGATCGCTCGATCGACCGTATCGCCGCGCTCGGCGGTGGTATCGCCACACAACATCGTATGGCATATCAGGGCGAATACTTCGTTGAGCGCTATGGGCACGGCGTGGCGGAAGCGACACCGCCGATCAGGAAGATGCTCGACAAGGGCGTGAACGTCTCGGCCGGGACCGATGCCACCCGCGTCGCCTCCTATAATCCGTGGGTTTCGCTGTCGTGGATGGTGACTGGCAAGACGCTCGGCGGCATGCAGCTCTATCCGCGTGCCAATTGCCTCGACCGCGAGACGGCGCTCAGGATGTGGACCGAAAAGGTCACATGGTTCTCCAACGAGGAAGGCAAGAAGGGCCGCATCGAGAAGGGTCAGTTCGCCGATCTCGTGGTGCCGGACAAGGACTTCTTCTCCTGCGCCGAGGACGAGATCTCCTTCCTTGTTTCGGAACTGACAATGGTCGGCGGCAAGATCGTGTATGGCGCGGGTGACTTCAAGGCGCTTGACGAGAACGACATCCCGCCCGCCATGCCCGACTGGTCGCCTGTCCGCAAGTTCGGCGGTTATGCGGCCTGGGGCGAACCGGAAGGCGCGGGCGCTCGTTCGCTGCGCCGCACCGCTATCTCTACATGCGGATGCGCCAACGATTGCAGCGTTCACGGCCACGACCATGCCGGAGCCTGGACATCCAAGCTCCCGATTGCCGACCTCAAGGGCTTCTTCGGCGCTCTCGGCTGCTCCTGCTGGGCGGTCTGACGAACATTCAGCTCGGGTGGCCAACTGCCACCCGAGAGCCGCTCTATAATTGCTATTTTTGCAATTAAGTCGAAACTATTGCTGCAATTGTTGGCAATTCGATAACCGGCCAATATCGCTCCAAGCAACACAGCCGCTCGCGGCGGACATACAGGAGCCGACATGACCTACCAATCTCAATCATCCAATCCAATCCGGAGCCGCGTGGCAGGCGTCGTCGAATCGCCTGTGGTGCGGACGGCGTCGCTGCTGGCTCTTTGCGCAGCCTACATCCAGGGTCCGCTCACCAAGATCTTCGACTTCAACGGTGCACTGGCTGAGATGGATCATTTCGGTCTGCATCCCGCCGCGTTCTTCGCGATCGCCGTGATCGTATTCGAGCTGACGGCCTCCGCGATGGTGATCTCGGGTTTCCTGCGCTGGGCGGGCGCGCTTGCGCTTTCAGGCTTCACCCTACTTGCAACCTTCATCGCCCTTCGCTTCTGGGAGATGGCGCCTGGGATGGACCGCATGATGGCCACCAATGCCTTCTTCGAGCACCTCGGCCTCGCAGGCGCATTCGTCTTCGTTACAGCATTCGACCTCGCCAAGGGAGCAGGCAAATGAGCGCCGCAAAATCATCCGGGGGAACCTTCGCGCCCCTCGCACAGCCCGTGTTCGCCGTCCTCTGGATCGCCACCGTTATTGGTAACACCGGAAGCTTCATGCGCGATGTCGCAAGCTCCTGGTTGATGACGGATCTGTCCGCATCGCCGGCCGCGGTCGCCATGGTCCAGGCTGCCGGAACCCTGCCGATTTTCCTGCTTGGCATCCCCGCAGGCGTTCTCACCGACATCCTCGATCGCCGCAAGTTCCTGATCGCCATTCAGGTGCTACTCGCCTCTGTCAGCATCGCGCTGATGGTTCTCTCGCAGACAGGCATGCTTTCGGTCAGCGCGCTGATTGGCCTGACCTTTTTCGGCGGCATTGGCGCGGCATTGATGGGACCGACATGGCAAGCAATTGTGCCGGAACTGGTGAAGCGCGAGGACGTGAAGAGCGCGGTGGCGCTCAACTCGCTCGGCATCAACATCGCCCGCTCCATCGGACCTGCCGCGGGTGGCCTGCTTCTCGCAGCCTTCGGAGCCGGGATCACCTATGGCGCGGACGTGGCCAGCTATATCGTCGTGATCGCAGCTCTTGTCTGGTGGCCGCGGACAAAGAACTCCAACGATGCGCTTCAGGAGAACTTCTTCGGTGCGTTCCGGGCCGGACTTCGCTACACCCGCTCGAGCGAGCCACTGCACGTCGTGCTTCTGCGGGCCGCGATCTTCTTTGCCTTCGCCAGCGCGGTCTGGGCTCTTCTTCCGCTCGTTGCCCGACAACTCCTCGGTGGTGATGCAAGCTTCTATGGCATCCTGCTTGGTGCGGTAGGTGCTGGTGCGATCGGGGGAGCCTTGGTGATGCCGAAGCTGCGTGAACGCTTGAGCTCGGACGGACTGCTTCTCGGCGCCGCGCTTGTCACAGCAGCCGTCATGGGAGTCCTGTCGCTTGCGCCGCCGAAGATCATTGCCATCGTGGTCCTTCTTTTCCTCGGGGGAGCATGGATCACTGCCCTGACTACACTCAACGGGGCAGCGCAGGCCGTTCTCCCGAACTGGGTGCGTGGTCGTGGTCTTGCCGTCTATCTGACCGTCTTCAACGGTGCGATGACTGCCGGAAGTCTCGGCTGGGGTGCAGTCGGCGAAGCTGTCGGCATCCAGTCCACCTTGCTCATTGGAGCGGCCGGCCTGCTCATCGCCGGGTTCATCATGCACCGCGTGAAGCTTCCCGCAGGCGATGCCGACCTTGTGCCGTCCAACCACTGGCCCGAGCCGCTCGTTGCCGAGCCAGTTGCCCATGATCGTGGCCCAGTTCTCATCCTGATCGAATACAAGGTCGAGAAGCAGCACCGCACAGCCTTCCTGCACGCTCTTGACCATCTTTCCAGGGAACGTCGCCGCGACGGTGCCTACGGATGGGGTGTCACTGAGGACTCGGCGGACCCTGAGAAGATCGTCGAGTGGTTCATGGTGGAATCCTGGGCTGAACATCTTCGCCAGCACAAGCGGGTCTCGAACGCCGACGCCGATCTGCAGGGGAAGGTTCTGGCTTACCATGCCGGTCCTGAGAAACCCGTCGTCCGGCACTTCCTGACAATCAACCGACCGGCGGCGGCTTGACACGGAAAAAAGGGGTGGCGGCTACGGCCGCCGTCTCCAGATCCTCTGGCGAGCTAGGTAACTCCTGCGATCATTTTGCGATGCGAACGCCGCCAATCCTACCGCAGCAGGCCTTCGTTCCCGAACTCGTCCCAACCGCTCAGCCCGGTCGCGGGGTCGTCATCGTTCGCATCAGCTTGTTTGACTTTTTCTTGTTTTTTCAGTGAACGCGTCAGCTTCGCCTGATAGGCGGCGCGTCGCCGGTTTTCCGCTTTCACCACCGCGTCTTGCTCGCGCCATTCGTCCACGGCCCCGCGGTCGAGCAGATCCTCTACAACCCGTGGATCAAATACGTGGAAGGTGATCCGTCGCGCTCGGCCTTGCAGCCGGACGGTTCTCGTTCCAGCGCTCGGAAGACGCCCATCCTCCAGCCAACGCATCCTTTCAGAGGCCGTGATCGTTAGGATGTCCTCGATCTCGCGAGGGATGATCCGAAGGTCTGAAATGTTCTGGAGGGCTTCGGTCACAATCGACGAGGTCGCGCGAAACGCCGTCTTCGAAGTCTCCGGCATGACGAGGGTAAGCTCGCCCGACTGCACATCCAGCGACTTTCTGACCGCCGGGGGCAGGCGGGACCGGATCTCCTGCAGGATTCCCTTCACCCTGACAGCCGATCCGAGCCTCGCCTCCACGGGGAGTGACCACTCCCTGATCAGCTCGGGATCATCGCTCTTATTTTTCGTCTTCGTGTTGGGCATACCGGAGCAGATGGGGTCGGAAGCGGCGAGCGTCAACCGGCTGCCTGTCCGATGCCCGCCTTTGGCGCTTCGCACATTCGGGCGATTTTGCTTGATCCACCAGGGCCTATGTGTCCGTTCTGTTAGCCAGGGCACCCACCCTGTCGTGAGGGATCACCCGCTTTAAAGCGGCAGGGCCGCTCAAGTCCTTCCACCGCCAGCGGCCAGCGATTTGATCGGCTTGACTTCGTACTACATTGACGGGTTTTACCACAAGGAACGCGGCCATTGAGGACATCGCCAAGGTTCCGACCAACTCCCCCGAGTCTATGTCCACGTTGACGAGCGCCCTTGAAATCTGCGGTGATAGGAATGCCCGCAACCTCGGCAGAAAGCCGCGAGTCAAGCCGCTGACGTGCAGTAGGTCGGACACTCGAGAGGATCGCCCGTACCGTGACAGACATCCGACTACCGGTCGTTGTCTTCCCCTCGCTTGAAATAGGGCAGCAGAGGCGGCGCCAATCAACAGAAAGACGCCCACGCCGGAAAGGGGTCCAAATCCCGGCAAGCGTATCGTCAGGGTTTAGGGCAAGCGACGGATGGGCGTCGGTGGGATTATCGGCCGCTCGAGAATGCACAATCGACTTGCTTCGGCACAGGCCTGAGATTGGGTCGGCCGAGATGCGCGAGAACAGACCGGCGGACGTCGCCACTCGGCAGCTGGGCAAAGCGGTCAGGCTTGATACCGTATTTTAGGGTGGACCATGTATTTGCACCTTACCTTTCTAGAGTTTCAGATGACCTGTTCCGGCGAACGATCTTTGCCGACATTTTCCGCAAGGAAATCTATGAAAGCGCGAATGCGGGCTGCGAGGTGCTCGTACCCGGCGAATACTGCGTGGATCAATTCGATGTCTTCAGGATTGTATTCTTCCAGCACGGGGATGAGTAATCCAGAGTCGATCTCTGGCTCTACATGAAATTGGCCGATCCGAGCCAAACCAACGCCGGCAAGGCACAACCTGCGTATGGCCATTCCGCTGTTGACCGCGCTGTTGCCGGATACGGGCAACCGATACATCTCGGTCGATCCCGGCGCTCGAAAGGGCCACTCGTTGAGCGTTCGGCGGAAATTGAAAGTCAGGCAATTGTGGCCAGCGAGATCGGCCGGTGTCTTTGGTATGCCATGGGCATCCAGATAGGCCTGAGATGCAACAATGACGCGCCGGCTTTCAAGGAGTTTCCGGGCTTTCAGTGACGAATCTTCCATGGGGCCGGAGCGGATCGCAATGTCGGTCCGCTCTTCGATCAAGCCAATGACGCCGTCCGTAAGTGATATGTCGAGTTGCACTTCGGGATAGAGTTTGAGGAACTTCGGGACGAGCGGGAGGAGATAGCGTTCGCCAAAGCCAACGGAGGCATTGACCCTGAGAATCCCTCGCGGCGCGACTTTTCTGCCAGACGCGATGATCCGTTCAGTCTCCGCAATGTCGCCCAGGATTCGCCGGGCTCTCTCCAGATAAATTTCGCCTTCCGGCGTGAGCGTCATCGTGCGGGTTGAGCGGACGAGCAGTCGGGTCCCGAGCCGGTCCTCAATCCTGGTGACAAGCTTGCTCACCGCCGATGGCGAAAGTTTCAGGCGCCGTCCGGCCGCCGAAAAACTCTGCAATTCCGCCGCATTTACAAATACTTCCATTTCACCAGTGCGATTATCCATCGTGTTGTCCTGTGAATTCGATTCACATCTGTTTCCTCAATATTTCCAATTATCACAAAAGTCCCGTGCAATCATATTGCGGTCAACAACTTCGTCTGACAGCGCTGCTGTCTTTGCAGCCGCCACCTCAACGGCGAGCGGAAAGGAATTTATTATGCCTTTAGCAATCTTAGCCTTGACGATCGCGGCCTATGCGATCGGTACCACAGAATTCGTGATTGTCGGTCTTTTGCCGACCGTTGCCACAGACCTCAACATTACCCTGCCGCTTGCCGGGCTTATCGTCAGCGTCTATGCGCTCGGCGTCACCTTTGGCGCGCCGATCCTGACGGCGCTCACTGCCAAAATCGAAAGAAAGCCGTTGCTGCTCGGCCTAATGGCCTTATTCATCGTTGGCAATACAATCGCGGCGTCGTCGCCGGGCTACGATCTGCTGCTTGTGGCCCGGGTGATCGCCGCCTTCGCCCATGGCGTGTTCTTCTCGGTCGGCTCGACCATTGCCGCCGATCTCGTGCCGGAGAACCGCCGCGCTTCGGCCATTGCCATGATGTTCATGGGCCTGACAGTTGCCATCATCACGGGCGTGCCACTCGGCACCTATATTGGCCAGATCCTCGGTTGGCGCGCGACTTTCTGGGCCGTTGCCGCACTCGGCGTCATCGCCTTCCTCGCCATTGCCGCCCTGTTGCCGCACACGCTCAAGAAGGCGCCGCCGGCAAGCCTGCTCGATCAGCTTCGCGTTCTTGGCTCCGGTCGTCTGCTCATCGTCTTCGCAATGACAGCGCTTGGCTACGGCGGAACCTTCGTCGCCTTCACCTTCCTGGCGCCAATCCTGCAGGAAATCACCGGCTTCTCCGAGGAGAGCGTCAGCCTTATTCTGGTTCTCTACGGCATCGCAATCGCAATCGGCAACATTGCCGGCGGCAGGATCGCCAACCTTAACCCGGTCAAGGCATTGATCGGTCTGTTCATCTTGCAGGCCATTGTACTTGTCATCTTGACCTTTACCGCGGCCTCGCCGGTTCTGGCGATCGTCACCCTGGCTGCGCTCGGGTTCCTTCAGTTCGGCAACGTGCCCGGCCTCCAGCTCTATGTCGTCAAACTGGCCAAAGAACACCGTCCGGGTGCCGTGGACGTCGCATCGGCTCTCAATATTGCCGCCTTCAACCTAGGCATCGCGATCGGCGCATGGCTGGGCGGCCTGGTGGTTGAATCGCCGCTTGGCCTCGGTGCGACCCCTTGGGTTGGTGCCATCCTGGTTGTCATCGCTCTGTTGCTGACCGTGTTGAGCGGCGCTCTCGACCGTCGCGCGGTTCCGGCCCTGAAGACAGCCTAACACAGCGACCCGGCGCGTTCGGCGCCGGGTCGCTCCCATAGGATCTCACCCAGGAGAATTCCCATGTCTACGTTGAAAGCCCGCGAGTTTTCCGCGCTTTCATCGGCAGCAAGGGGGATGACTTTTACCTGACTGCCCGCGATCTGAACACTAACCTGACGGTCTTCCCGAACGGTTATTCTGGCAGCGTCTACGTGTATGCCTGCCTTTCGGCTGTTCCTGGCGCCGGCGGGTTGAGTTTTGTCGAGTCCTACAAAGCACTCATTGGCCGAAGCTTTCCAAAACTGACTGCCTGGGGCCAAACAGGAAAGCCCCTCGCCCCCGCACGGATCGCTAATTCGCTGGAGGGCACCGTCCGTCAAAAACCGCCGCGCGCTGATGCTATCGCAGGAGCGGCAGCAACCAATCACCTTGACGCTTTATCTCCTGCAGATATGGGGTGTCGGATAGGATAAAGTGGCTAATACCAAGATCCTGATATTTGCCCAGGGAGCCTGCCACGTCCTCTGCCGAACCGACGAGCCATGTCGTCCCAGCACCGCCGCCGCCGAACTTGCCCGGCGCGGTGTAAAGATTGTCGTCCAGCACATCGCCGCGCTTGTGCAGGTCAAGCAACCGCTGCTGACCCACCGCGCCAGCTTTATGATCGCTCCAGTTACCACTTCTGCCTTCGGCCATCGCAGCAACTCTTGCCTCCGCGTCCGACCAGGCCTGCTCCCTGGTGTCGCGGACCAAGGTTGTTATCCTCAGCCCAAACTCCAAGGGCGCGAGGTCACGGTCCAAGCCTTTGCTGAGGGTCTTCAAACGCTCGATCCGCTCACGTACACCATCGAGCGGCTCGCCCCAGAACAGTTGGACGTCGGCTTCGGTCGCAGACACCCGTTCGGCGGCCTCGGAGGCGCCGCCGAAATAGATTTTGGGGTGGCGGCGATCGCCACGCACATCGAGCCGCGGTGCAACGGTGGAACCGGTCACATGAAAATGCTGGCCGTTGAATGTGACATCCTCTTCCGTCCACAACAGGCGGATCAGCCGCATGAACTCTTTCGTACGCACGTAGCGCTGCGCCTGATCTCCTTCGTCGTCGCCATAGGCGCCAAGGTCGTCCTGTCCGGAGACGACGTTGACCCGAACACGCCCCCCGGTAAGCTGGTCGAGCGTCGCTGCAGCGGAAGCGAAGTTCGCCGGGCGCCAGTAGCCCGGGCGCACAGCGATCAAGGGCTCGAAGGTCGTGGTGCGTGCGGCAAGCGCTGCTGCGATCGTAAAGGTGTCAGGGCGACCCCAGCCCGTCCCGATGAGCGCCCCCTTCCAGCCATGCTCCTCGAGTGCTCTGGCCTGGCCGGTCAGTGTTTCAAGGCTGTTATGATTTTCGGTTGCGGCGTCGCCCCTGTGGCCTGCCTTGACGTCGTTTGGAATGTACCACAGGAATTCGGAGCTACTGGTCATAGGGGATAGCCTAGATTGTTCTGACTGGATCGTGAAAGGTCGTGTGGTTAGGCCGTGACGCGATTTCGCAACCGGCCCTCCTCGAGCAGGATTCTGACCGTCCGCGCTGCATTGGTGCGCATTTCGACAGCCGCATGGTCGGAATAGAAGGCGTTGTGGGGCGTGATGACAAGCCGTCCGGCAAGCCAATCATCGCGGTTTCGCCATGCAGACAAGAGAGGATGTTGGCCGGGCGGTTCATGGGCCAGTGTGTCGATCGCCGCTGCAGCAAGATGGCCGCTGCGCAACGCTTTTTCGAGGGCATCGAGATCCCCGAGCAATTCTCCGCGAGCGGTGTTGACGAGGATCGCCCCCGGTTTCAGCCGCGCGAGACCGTCAGCGTCCAGCATGCCGCGGGTCTCTGCGGTGGCAGGGCAATGAAGCGTGACGATGTCCGACTGAGCGAGAATGTCTGGGAGGCGTTCCACGCGCTCATAGCCTACAGCCTTTTCATGGCCAGGCGGCTGACCTGGATCGTAGCCGAGGATGCGGAAGCCGAACGGCTTCAGTCGGTTGACGACCGCCGTACCGATCCGGCCGACGCCGATGACGCCGATGGTTGCGTGGTTCGAACGGGAAAGCGGTTTGAGGCTATGAACCTGCCAACCGGACGCATAGCCGCGAGCGCGGGCATCATGTTCCCAGAGGCGGCGATGGAGCGAGAGGATCATTGCGATCGCGTGATCTGCAACTTCCTCGGTGCCGTAATCGGGATTGTTGGCAAAGGGGATGCCGGCATTTGCCAATGCCGCAAGATCTATCTTCTCGTAGCCGACGCCATAGCGCACGACAACCCGGCAACGCTTAAGATGCGCAATGCTACGCGAGGTCAGTCGCGCGCCCCACACCATCAACGCGTCGAGCCTTGCCAGGCGATCAACATCAAAGAGCGTCTCGTTCGTGGTCGCGAGAAAATCGATCTCCACATCCTGGCCGAGCACCTCGGCTTCCAGGTCGGGACTGCCAATCATGTGATCGGTGATGCCGACCACGTACTTCTTCTGTGTCATCATCTTCGGCCAGCCATGCTATCGCGTCATGCCCCATTTCAGGATCGTGTGCCGTTCCAACTGCCGGAACAGGACATTCTCGACGAGAAGGCCAAGCAGGATGACGGTCATCAGGCCGGCGAACACCCGGTCGGTGTAGAGCTCGTTGCGGTTCTGGAAGATGTACCAACCGAGCCCGCCACGGCCGGAGGACGCGCCGAAGACAAGTTCCGCGGCAATCAATGTCCGCCACGCAAAGGCCCAGCCGATCTTAAGGCCCGCGATGATCGACGGCAGGGCTGCTGGCACAAGAATAAGGAAGACATAGCGCAATCCGCGCAGGCCATAATTGCGGCCCGTCATGCGCAAGGTCTCCGGCACGCTGGTGAAGCCAGTATACATATTGAGAGCAAGCGGCCAGAGCACCGAATGGATCAACACGAAAATCAGACTTCCCTGTCCGAGCCCAAACCACAGAAGCCCGAGCGGCAGGAGCGCGATCGGAGGCAAAGGATTGAGCATGGAGGTCAAGGTCGACAGGAAATCGCGACCGAGTTGGCTGGATACGGCGAGCGACGTCAGGGCGAATGCCAAAACGGCCCCCGCGACATAACCTTTCAACAGAATATCGATGGAGTTCGCTGCCCGACCAGGCAAAACCCCATTGGCGATATCGTCGACGAAGGCTTGAAGTGTCTGAGTGAACGAAGGCAGGAGAAGGTCATTTCCCTGAATTCTTGCGACGATTTCCCATAAAATGGCGAGAAAGATCAGGATAAGTCCTTTTCGCAGCCATGCCTGCTGCCAGAGTCGGCGCGGAAGCGACACGCTCCGTTCGGTGGAGCTTCCGGCGATTGGCTCAGGCATCAACTCGTATTCAGGTCGGATCGGCGGCGTCGGCCGTGTACCGGGGCCAGCGGTAGCAGTGTCACGCATGATCGCTTTCCCTTGCAATGGGCGCGTCGTCGAACAGAAGGCGGTGTATCCGGGTCGCGGCTGCCTGGAACTCGAGACTTCCGCCACTCTGCAGGTCCCATTCATGGCTATTGATCTCGGCGCGCATGCGACCCGGATGCGGGGACAGCAGCGCAATGCGATTGCCGACGACCAACGCCTCTTCGATGGAATGAGTCACGAACAGCAGGGTAAAGCGTACTTCTTCCCATAGGGTCAGTAGTTCCTCCTGCATCTTGCGGCGGGTCAGCGCATCAAGCGCGGCGAAGGGCTCATCCATCAGGAGGACACGCGGTTCCATTGCAAGAGCCCGCGCGATCGCAACCCGCTGCTTCATGCCTCCTGACAGGGCATTCGGATAGGCCTCGGCAAAACGGGATAGTCCGACCTTTTCCAGATAATGGTCGGCACGTTCGAGAGCTTCCTTGCGGCCGAGGCGGCCGGAGACCCGAACAGGAAACGCCACGTTCTCGCGAACGGTCTTCCACGGCGGCAACTGGTCGAATTCCTGAAAGACCACCACGCGGTCCGGGCCCGGCGCGGTGACCGGACGACCGTCCAGCAGGATTTTTCCTTCACTTGGCGCAATGAAGCCGCCGACCGCCTTTAGCAGGGTGGATTTGCCGCAGCCGGAGGCGCCGAGCAGGATGAAGCGATCTGCTTCCCAAACCTCGAAGCTCACATTCTGGGTCGCCCGCACGATCCGTCCGGGCGCAGCATATTCCAGTGTAACGCTCTCGACCGAAAGAAGCGGCGTTTGTGCTGAGCGCTCTATGGCGCTCACGGATGCGGTTGATGTGCAGTCCATTCTATCTCGCAAATGTTCTGCGCGGCCTTTCGGGCCGCGCTATTGCAGGATCAGGTTAATCCGATGAATGTCAGCTGCCGTTGTCGCCCTGCGCTTCCGGGAAGAAGTAGTCCTTCCAGGAACTGGCCTCGTTCTTCAATACGCCGATCTTGTAGAGCTCCAAGGCATATATGAAGGTGTTTTTGGGCACGATCGAAAAGTCGTTTTCCGGATCGTTGATGATATCGAGGACCAGTTTGGGCGGGAGCTTCGATTTCTGCTCACGGATGAAGGTGTCGGCTGCCTCTGCCTTGTGCGTGCTGATCCAATCCGCGGCATCCCGCAGTGCTGCATAGAATGCAGCGTAGGTCTTGGGGTTCTTGTCGTGGAAAGCGGTCGTCGCGTAAAGGACGTTGAATGTCGCCGGGCCACCGAGAATATCATAGGAACTGATAACCTTGTGAACGGCCTTGTTGCCCTGCAGTGCCTGATAATAAAACGGTGCCGAGGAGAAGTGCGAGTTCACTTCCGTTCCGCCTGAAATCAATGCCGCGGTCGCATCAGGATGCGGAAGGCTGATAGTGATATCGTCGAGCTTTTGAAAATTGTCCTTCCCGAAGACCTTGGCCGCTTCAATCTGCAGCGTGCGTGACTGAAACCCCACACCGGCAGCAGGCACTGCGATCCGGTCATTTGGTCCAAAGTCCTTGAGAGTATGGATATTTGGATTGGTCGTCAGCAGGTAGTTGGGCTGCGCGCCAAGTGCCGCGACGAGTTTGACGTCCTGGCGCCCTTTGGTTCGGTCCCAGGTGGTGAGCGCCGGCGGTACGCCGGCTGCGGCGATATCGAGATTGTCGGAAAGAAGCGCCTCGTTCATTGCCGTCGCGCCGGACACTGTTGCCCATTCGACCGCTATATCGAGGCCAGCTTCCTTGCCATGCTTCTCGATGAGCTTCTGATCGCGAATAACGTCGAGCGTCAGGTAAGAGATGCCGAACTGCTGCGCGATGCGGATCTTTCCTTCGGCCGCAGCTTGCCCAGGCGCTAGCATGGCGATGAGGCCAAGGGACGCCCCAACGGCGAATAACGGATTACGCCATTTGTCATGGCGGCGGCTTTTAAGAAAATAACGCGGCAGCATGTGTGCTCCTGTGTCGGGCGTTGCGGTTACGAAAAGCCATGCATTCACACGACTCTCCACGCATTCCCCGGAAAGAGACGCGTGAGATCGGTCGAGGGTATTAATCTCGACTAATTCTATCAACATGCTTGCATTTCGTTTTCAAGCGCGCCTTGAGATAAGAATCCTTTGAAAACGAGTACCTGGGCAAATAAATGAGCCTAGAAGCTGGCTGGCGACAAATGACCGAAACTTTGTTTCCTAAGCGCTTTGCGCTCTGGCGTGTCATTCAGCAGCGGCACGATTGGCACCATTGATCGGAAAGAAGGCACCAATCTCTCCGACTGCCTCATCAATGCGTTTGAGGATCTGATCTGATGAAACGGTGTAATCGACAAAGTCACGATCGGACGCATAGACCGCGGTTGGCAGCGTGTGGGCCATGAAGAACCCGAACAACGGGCGAAGCTGGTGCTCCACCATCAGCGCGTGGCGATCGCCGCCGCCGGTGGCCGTGATGAGGATCGGCTTCGACCGTAGCTCATGAGGATCGATGAGATCGATCAAATGCTTGAAGAGACCCGAGTAGGAGCCCTTGTAGGTCGGTGCGCCGATGATCAGAATGTCGGCTTCGACAATCTCTTGAATGACATGCTGAGCCTTTCCGTCGAGCTGTTTGCGCCAGAGAGCGCTACCGAGCGATGGTCCGACATCGAACATGTCGTAAGTCACGCTATCAAAGCCGTAGCGATCGCTTGCGCGTCCGGCGATATGCTGTACAAGCGCCGTGGTTTTCGAAGGCCGGCTGAAGCTGCCCGATATCGCAACGACCCTAGGCGTTCCCATGTTATTCCGTTCGGTCGGCTTGCCTTCCGAAGGCACGCTAAGCGCCGCGCCATCGGCAGTAACGCGATAAAATTCACTAATATCTCGTGTGCCTGGGGGACGGCCCTCGATCGCAAGCTTCGCCGCAGCCTGTTGGAAGGCGGCGTTGAGAGGTGCTGCAACGCCGTGAATTCGTCCGAGACGGACGATTTCACCGTTCAGATAATCGACTTCGCTAGAAGTGCCGCGGGTGAAACTTTGCCAGGTGGATTGTTGACCCGGCTTGATGCCACTCTCCGGCGCAACCCGCCAGGTTGAGATGTCGATCTTCCAATCCGAGGGCGCTGCGGGATCGTATCCGGCAGCCAGGAGGACGGTACGTGCCTCTTGCGCAAGGCTGGCTGCGGCCTTTGAGCGGACTTCGGGCGGACCCGCGAAAAGCTCGACGGCATTGGTGACGTTGTGCTCGAGCTTGGCCGCCTTCCATCGCCGGATATCGGGGCGCGCTTCGGCGAGATAGCCGGCCTTTGCAAGATCGGCGACGATCGACAAGGCCGTGTCGTCGAGCCCCTCGGGGTAGCGGCCGAGGGCGACGATGCCGACATTCGGCTCGCCTCCGACGACGACCTCCCCGGTGACGGTGTAGCGAGCCGGAATGCGGATACTCGCCGCATAGACACGATCGAAGCGCCGCAGTGCGATGTCTTCCGCAGCGAGACCGTTTTGTAACGTCACGAGTGGCAGTTCCGATGCAAAGCCTTCACCCTCGACCTGCCGCCAAGCCCAGAATTCCGTGGCCGATTCGACATCCTGCGCCTTGACCGCAAGGACCAGAATATCGCCCGGGCGAAGCGCTGGCGGCGAAGCCATGTCGGCGGTGTTGAGCTTGAGCACACGATCTCCGCCCGGCCGCCGATAGGACAGACCATGAGCGCCGATATGGGCGATCTGGGTGCCACGCCCGATGAGCACGTAGGGCACGCCATGCGTCTCGAACTCGGCCGCGAGGCTCGCGCCGACTGCACCGGCACCAATGATGATGTAGCGTGTCATGATCAGGCCGTCTTCAATACCGTGAAATCGATCGGAGGTTCCAATGGCGCGTCCCTTTCGCTTTTCCAACGTTCGAAGGCGGCGCGCCCGAGAATGGAGATGGAAGTGTCCTCCTGCGGGGCATGGACGAGCACCGACTGAATGTCCCGGAAATGCCGCTCAAGCCCCAGTTCGTTCCCGAGGCCGGGATTGCCGATGCCGCGCACGGCGATCTGCACCGCGTCGCGCAGCTGCCGGCCGGCAAGCAACCGGGCCCGGATGTGCTTTTCGGCCTCGGCTTGCTTGTCCTTCAGGGCATCGAAAATTAGCTGCCGGGCGCCGGAAACGTGAAGGTCGATCTCGCCAGAAAGCGTCACGAAGCGCTCGGTGCGGGCAATCGGATGGCCGAGGTTGGTCGGAACACGGTCCTCAGCAAAGCGTATGAATGCCTCCTGTGCCGCTTCGGCCACCCCGAGATAGAGCGCAGTCAGCGCCAGCGTGATTGCTGCATGGGCGCGGTTGTCCTGCTGTGCAACCGATGGATCGACCAGATCGATGACATTTTCCAGCGGGATTTCCACGTCGGTGTATTCCACATCGTGGGAGCCCGAGGCTCTCATGCCAAGGCTGTTCCAGTTTTCGATGACGCGAATGCCCGGAAGCTTGTTCGGCACGACGAATGTTCCCACCCGGGCGGCTGGCTCATCCGTGTGCGCCCAGACCAGGAAATGGGTCAGACCGTGTGCGCCGGTGACGAAGCGCTTCCGGCCGGTGATCGACCAGCCGGACGCCGTCCGGCGGGCGACCGTCGCCGGCAGGCCACCACGGGCGGGCGAGCCCAGTTCCGGTTCGACACGTGCAGCATTGAGCAGCAGCGGATACTGTTTGGACTGGGTCAGCAGGCGCTTGTAAAGGTCCTCGGGCCAATGGCTCTTGGTTGCCTGGCCGAGGTGGTTGAAGATCGTCATGGCGCTGATCAGCGCCACCGATGGATCGCCACGGCCGAGAGCCGCAAGGATCGTTGCCGCGTCGTGGAGCGTTGCACCAGAGCCGCCATATCTCGCCGCGACAGTGCTTTCGAGCAGGCCGCTTTGGTGAACCGCCCGGATACCAATCCAGGGAAAATCCCCCGTTCGGTCCGCCTCGGGAGCTGCGTCCGCAAGCGCGCGCGTCGTCGCGTTGAGCAGACTTGAATCGAAAGCCGTGACGCGCGCACTCATCAGGCGGCGGCCTTCTTCTTTGCCTCTTCCCGCTCGCGTATGCCTTCGCGCACCAAGGGCAGTATGTACCGGCCGTAATCGACGGCATCGTTGAAATTGTCGTAGCCGCGTATAGAGATCAGGTCGGCGCCGAGATCGATATAGTCAAGGATCGAATCTGCAATGGTGCGCGGCGATCCGACGAGCGCGGTAGTCGCCCCGGAGGCATTGGTCGCCGTGACCGTCGGATACCACAGGGCGCGATCGTGAACGTCGCCGCGCGCAGCAATGTCGAGAAGCCGCTGCGATCCGACATTGGCGGGACGAGGGGCGGCGGGCGGCGCGCGATGAAGGCCCTTTTCCCGGTTGTCCTTGAGGCGGTCGAGGACCCGGTGGGCCTTTTCCCAGGCCAGTTCGTCGGTTTCTGCAACGATCGGACGGAACGTCACCCAGATCCGGGGCCGGTCGGTCCTACCGGCCTTTGCTGCCTCGGCGTAGATCCGCTCGATCTGCTGCTTGGTTTCCGCCAGCGGTTCGCCCCATAGTCCGAAGATATCGCCGAGCGAGCCGCCGATCCGGTAGGCTGCGTCCGATGACCCGCCGACCGAGATGGGGATGGTTCCATTCGTCGGACGAACGGCGCTGCGGAACTGCTTGAACTGGTAATATTCGCCGTCAAAATCGAAGGGCTCGGTCGAGCTCCATGCAAGACGCAGGATACGGATATATTCCTCCTGCCGCTCGTAGCGCTGCTCCTTGTTGAGGAAGTCGCCCTCGCGCGCCTGCTCGTCATCGCTGCCGCCGGCAATGAAGTGAACGACCACCCGGCCGCCGCTCAACTGGTCAAGTGTGGCAAGCGATTTGGCCGCAACTGTCGGATAGACGGTATTGGGCCTGAGCGCGACGATGATCTTGATGTTCTTCGTATGCGCAAGGACGGTGGCGCCAATGGTGAATGGGTCGAAGGAGGAGGACGAGTAGGGGATCAGCGTATAGTTGAAGCCGTAGTCATCGAGCGCGCGTGCATAGCGCTCGAGATAGCTGGGATCGACCGGAGCGTCCGGGATGGGATCGAGATCGTTCGAGGCGTTGGGAAAGCTGACGCTGATGAATTCCGCGGACATGGGAGCTCCTCTGATTGTCGAATGCTGGACAAAAGTTAGGCGGCAGCTAAGGAGTAAGGAAGACAGGTCTTTCTATTTCCATCGAAACTATAGAAAATATTCCCTAATCGCTCCCGTGGAAGATCTGTCCGGGCGGCGGCCTTACCAGTGGGGCGACCAACCGAGGCTTGGAGCGACGGTTTCAGTAAGATCGCTGAGCAGCCGGATGTTCTCGGCAAGGTCGAAGGCAGGCGGCAGAAAGAGGACGACTTCGTCGGCCACGGCAAGGCCGGGATCACTGAGCACCGCTTCGATGACCTGGTCCGGCGTGCCGTGGAAGACCGGTGATATCTGGCTTCCTGGCGGCTGGTTGGTCCGCGAGCTCGGCTCAAGCGCGCCCTTCGGCCGCGATGCTGCAATGCCTTGAGTGCGACGCTCGAGATCATAGGCGACGTATTTTTCGCGAAGGTCCGGCGTGGTGCCGACCAGGATCGACGCTGCCACAGCAACAGACGGCGGCTCGCTTGTCCGTTCCCTCCGCCAGGTGGCGCGGAAAGCCTCGATGCAGCGCGCCTGATAATCTCCGAAGCTCTCACCTTCGGCGTGGTCATGCTGTACGGTTCCGGCGATCAGCCCGATGCCGAGTTCGGCGGCTTGTATCGCCGATCCTAAGCTGGCGGAGCCCTGTCTGATGCGCGAGCGAAGGGTCGGACTATGCGGCGTCACTCTGAGTTGGCTGCCCTCCGCGGCACCCTGGCCGGGTCCTGCGATGGTGTGCAGAACTTCGCCTGCGATCGCGGAAAGAAAACGGGCTTGACGGCGTTTCGCTTCCGTCCGGGCGTCGGTATCGACCGTGCCGAAGACGGCATCGAAGGCGGCGTTGGAGCCGGTCGAGATCGCCAGTTCCAGCCGGCCGCCGATCAGGAGATCTGTCGTGCCTGCGGCTTCCGCCAGCAGGATGGGATCCTGATAGCGCATCGGAATGACGGCCGAACCGAGGACGATATGCCTGGTGTGCTGGCCGGCTGCGGCAAAGAAGGGGAGCGGTGAGGACAGATAATGGTCGAAATGGCGTTGATAGGCCCAACCCGACTGGTAGCCCAGACGTTCTGCTGCCTTGAAAAGCTCGATGCCTTCCCGCAAGCCGTGAGCCGGGCCGGTCTCGTCGTTGAACGAGACGCGCGTGTTGAAGCCAAGCCGTTTCTTCGGACGGAATGATGCGGACGGTGCCGGGGCGGGGGCGATGACGGTCATGCAATCTTTTCCTCGTTGAAGATCTGCCTGTGCTGCAGGGGCCGAGTTCGCGCAGCGGCGCCTGACGGGATCGATTCCAACAGAGAACGGGTATAGGGCTGGCGGGGGGTATCGAAGATCTCTCCGACGGTGCCATGCTCGACGATGCGTCCGCGCTGCATGACGGAGACCGTGTGGGCAAGCTGGCGCACGAGCGCCAGATCATGCGACACGAAAATATAGGTAAGGCCAAGCTTGACCTGCAGCGACAGCAGCACCTCGACAATATCGGCCTGAACGCTGACGTCGAGCGCAGAGGTAGGCTCGTCAAGCACGATCACATCAGGTTTCAGGACAAGCGAGCGGGCAATGGCGACGCGCTGGCGCTGACCGCCAGACAAGGCGGCGGGCTTGCGAGACAGGAGATGCTCTCCCAGCCCGACATCTGCAAATGCCTTGCGCACCGCAAGCGCCCGCTCCTGATGGGTCCCGATCCTGAAGCGGTCCAGCGGCTCGCGCACGAGCCTCTCGACGTTCCAGGTCGGATCGAGCGATGTGAAGGGGTTCTGGTAGACGAGCTGCAGGTGCCGCCAGACAGAGCGCAGCTGTTCGGATGACCGACCGTTGACCTGTTCGCCGCCGACCGCGATCTTCCCGGCGTCGGGCTGCTCTAGCCCGAGCAGAAGCCGGATCGCCGTTGTCTTTCCTGATCCGGACTCACCGACCAGCGCATGCGTCGTTCCCGCCTGAACGTCGAACGAGACGTCGTTGACGGCGGTCAGCACCTTGCCGTCGACGGTGAAGGTCTTCGTTACGCCGCTGACCTCGATCTTCGGTGTCTTTTCGCGCAGGGCGCCAAGATGCCGGAAACCGGGCTCTCGCAACGGCCGGTACCGGTCTGGGTTGAGTGCCGGCACGTCGCCGTGAAGTTTTCTGGCGTAGGAGGAGGAAGGCGCGGAGAATATCGTAGCGGTACTGCCAGCCTCCTGGACGATGCCGTCCTTGAGGACCACGATGGAATCCGCGCGCTCGGCTGCGATCGCCAGGTCATGGGTGATCAGCAGAAGGCTGATCTGCAGTTCCTCCTGCAACTTTGACAACAGGTCGAGAATACGCTTCTGGATCGTCACATCGAGCGCGGAGGTCGGCTCGTCTGCGATCAGCAGCGACGGCCGCGGCAGAACGGCGAGCCCGATCAGCACGCGCTGGAGCATGCCGCCGGAAAGCTGATGCGGATAGGAATCAAAGACACGCTGCGGATTGTCGAGCCCGACCTGCGCGAATGTCTCAAGAACGAGTGCCTTGCGAAGCGCCTTGTCCGGTTGGCCCAGCAGCGCGACGGCTTCCATTGCTTGTGCGCCGATCGTGCGGACCGGGTTCAGGGAGTTGCCGGGGTCCTGCGGGACGAAGCCTATCCTGCGTCCCCTGAACGGGCGGAAGCGGCGCTCCGAAAGCCCCAGAAGCTCTTGGCCCTTGAATTCGACGCGGCCCGTGGCCTGTCCCGCTGCGGGAAGCAGTCGTAGGACGGCGCGGGCGATGGTCGACTTTCC
Source organism: Rhizobium sp. NLR22b (assembly GCF_019685295.1). Taxonomy (NCBI): domain Bacteria; kingdom Pseudomonadati; phylum Pseudomonadota; class Alphaproteobacteria; order Hyphomicrobiales; family Rhizobiaceae; genus Rhizobium; species Rhizobium sp. NLR22b. Next base: position 92,241 of record NZ_JABDWM010000006.1, on the reverse strand, counting down.
CGATCCGGATTCGCCGATCAGCGCGAGACCTTTGCCGCGTTGAAGCTCGAAGCCGACATTGCTGACGACCCTATGGGTGCCGTAGGCAACCGACAATCCTTCGGCCCGCAGCAGCGGGGTCGATGGGCGGTTTGAAAGCATGGTCAGTCTGTCTTGCGGAGCCATCGGCTGATCCTGTTTACAGAGAGGACGGTTGCGATCGTGACGAGGGCCGGGGCATAAACCAACCAGGGCCATTTGAGGTAATCCTTGCCGATCGAGATCAGCAGACCCCAGTCGGAAGCCGGCGGCGGATCGCCGTAGCCAAGGAAGGCAAGGCTGGCGATCACCAGAATGGAATCGCCAAACTGCAGGACGGCAAGGGGCAGCACCGATCGCGATGCGTTCGGAAGTACGTGGCGCCATAGAATGTGCCAGCGCGAGCCACCGAGGAGGAAAGACGATTCGACGAATGTCGCCTGCCGGGTCTTGATGACTTCGGAGCGCATCACCCGGGCAAACAAGGCGACGGCGGACACGCCCGTCGCAATTGCCGCATTGGTCGTGTCGAAACCGATTGCGGTGACGACGATGACCGCCAGCAGGAACTTTGGGATGGCCAGCAACACGTCGACGAGACGGGCAAAGGCCGTGTCCACCCAGCCGCCGAAGAAGCCGGCCAGCAATCCGACAACCCCGCCAGCGACGACGCCGATGACGACCGCGATCAGCGCGCTCGCCACCGACGAGGCGGTGCCATAGACGACGCGTGCATAGAGGTCGCGGCCGAGATGATCGGTACCGAACCAATGTGCCGCACTTGGGCCGAGCAGCTTTTGGGCGGGAGTGCCGTTCACCGGATCGTAATGGGTAAAGAGGCCAGGCGCCAAAGACCAGCCGATCGCCAGAGCAACCACCAGCAAAGACAAGATGACCATAGGCGGCACGCGTAGGCGAGCCAGACGGCCGATCGCCGTCGCGCGCGGGGTGGAGGAGACAGAGGCAAGTGTCATGGGGTCACCGCCTTGGAGATGGGGAGAGAGCTGTCATCGGCGGTCGTCGGGCGGCGCGCCTGCCCGCCGAGAAGTTTGACGCGCGGATCGAGGAGCGGGTAGGTGAGGTCGGCGATCAGGTTGACGACGACGAAGACTACCGCGGCAAGCGAAACGACCGCTTGCAGAACCGGCAGGTCCTGCGTGCTGACCGATCGTTGCACCAGGCTGCCGAGCCCGTTTCGCCCGAACACCGTTTCGGTGATCAGCGAGCCTCCGAGCAACTCGCCGATCGTCAAGGCGACGACCGTGATGACCGGGAGCGACGAAGGCTTGAGCAGGTGCATGACGAAGAGACGCATCTGGCCGAGTCCTCGTCCGCGTGCGACGGCGGCATAGTCCTGGCCGGATTCGTAGTCGAGATTGGCAATCAGGACTTCGGCGATCTGTGCCGAGATCGGAATGCCGAGGGCAATCGCTGCGAAAAGTGTTGCCCAGAAACTGTTGGGCTCGATAACGCGAAAGACGCCGAGCTGAAAGCCGAAGAGATGGATCAGCACCAGGCCGATAACGAAGTTCGGAACCGACAGGAACAGCGACGGGAACCCGCGGAGCAGTCCCTGGCCGAACCGTCGGGCCAGAAATTGCGTGCCATAGGCGATGATTGCCGCCAGCAACAGGGCAACTGCGAGGCCCGCCGAGGCAAGCACGAGTGTCGACGGCAGAACCTCAGCGATCAGCGTCGCAACCGGCCGGTTGGTTCGCATCGACAGACCGAGATCGCCGGTCACGAAGCCGGAAAAGGCGTTCCAAAGCTGCACGGGGATCGGTTTATCCAGCCCCTGCGCAGCGATGATCTCCTTGATTTCGTCCGGTGTGAAGCCGTTCTGAGGGTTGTTCAGGACGTTGGTGACAGGATCGCCGGGCAGGATGCTGACGACGACGAAGGTGAAGACATAAGACAGCAGGATCACGACGATCGCCTGCAGGAGCCGCTTTCCAGCGTAGTCGAAATAGGCTTTGCTCATGCCCATCACCTCTCTAGTCTGTTGAACGGCTGGCCTATTCGCTTTTCGTGGCGGTGTAGTAGCTGGCATAGGCGACGCCGTTGTAGATCTCTCCCCTGAGCTTCGGCGACTGCACGTAGATGCGCTGGACGATCTGGGTTCGCGGAATGAAATAGCCCTGGTCGAGCACGTATCTCTGCAATTCGTCGAGCAGCGGTTTGCGGGCTTCGATGGAGCCGGCGCCGGCGATCTTGTCGCGCAGGTCATTGAGGGTCTTGTCGCTCTCGTCGAGCGCAAACCAGTTCTCGCCATTGTTGGCATTCGTCAGGATGCTGGCGACGGTGCCCGCGTCGATGAAGGAGCGCGTCACCTCATATGCCGGTACGCCCGCGCCGCCGTACTTTACCTTCTGGCCGTAGGTCACGACGTCATAGGCACGGATATCGACCTTCCAGCCGATCTTGCCGAGCTGCTGCGCAATCAGTTCATCGATCGATTTCGATGTCGCGAGGTAGGGGTTGGAATTCAGCGTCAACGACAGCGGCTTGCCATCCTTGACGCGGACGCCGCCCGTTCCCTTCTTCCAGCCTGCCTCGTCGAGAAGCTTCTCTGCCTTTTCAGGATTGTAGGCAAGCAGCGCGCTCTGGTCGCTCGCGCCCGGAACGTTGCTCTGGATGAACGACGTCGCAAGCTTCCAGTCGGGCGTATAGACCGTGTCGATGATCTCCTGGCGATTGATGCCGGCCTGAAGCGCCTGGCGAACCTTTATATCGTCATAGGGCGCAAGCTTGGTGTTGATCGCCCAGCCGTTAACGAAGCCGAGATAGCGCGGCGTCGCTACCGTGAGGCCTTCCGACTTGAGAGACTCAAGTTCCTGCGGCGATGCGTTATAGGCTACGTCGGCCTGGCCGGACTGGACGGCTGCGACGCGCAGCGACGGTTCCGAGACGAGCTTGTAGGTGATCGTGTCGAGATGGGCCGGACCTGTCTGGCCGACCGCCGCAGGACCCCAGTTGTAATCCTTGCGCTTGGTAAGCTTGACGTAGTCGCCTTCCTTCCAGGACTCGACGACGTAGGGGCCGCTGCCGGAGGTCTTGCTGAGATCGGCCTGGCTGCTTGCTGGCGAGGCGATGGTCTTCGGGGAGATAAGGATCGAGCCATGATAGCCGAGCGTCGGAATGAAGCCGAGCGTCGGCTTCTTGAAGAAGACCTTCACGGTTGTCGCATCGACGGCTTCGGCATGATCATAGGTCTTGGGGAACAAGCCGATCGGATTGATGCCCTCGCTCTTGCGTCCGGCATACCAGATGTCGAGATTTGCCACGACGGCTGCCGCATCGAGTGGGCTGCCGTCGGAGAAGGTCACGCCGCTCTTGAGATGCAGGGTGAATTCCGTCGCATTGTCGTTCTGCTCCCAGCGCTCGGCGATCCACGGGCTGACTTTGCCGTCGGCATCGACATAAAGAAGCTTGTCGGTGACATGGCCCCAGATGTGGCCCTGAAAGCTCGAGATCGCGCTGTTGTTGGGAATCCAGGTGTCGCCCAGTGAGTCGATCAGGAAGACGACATCCCCGCCATCATGCGCGCCGTTCTCAGCCAATGCCGGGGTTACATTCGCTGTTGCGACCAGAGCGCCAAATGCCAGTGCAGAGGTGGCGGTCAGCAGACGACGCCGGGAAAGAAGAGGGCGAGAAGAACGGTCGTTCATGAAGCGGTCCTGTTTGGTTGCCGGGCTGATTACAAACAGGAGCCTATGGGAGCGGATCAGTTTCGAGAAAGACTGGTTGTTCTTTTTCTACCAAATCTGTAGATTATTTTATCAGCGCAATCCGAAGCACGAGGATCAAGATTTCCGGACGTCGATCGCCCGGCGAGCGAGATTGCGCGATGCCGGTCTATCCGGCCCTAAACGTCATTCCGTCGAGAATGCGCACGGGCGGCAGTTCACCGGTAAAGCGCTCGACATCGACCTTCGTCAGTTGGCCCGTCGAGCCTTGGGCAAGCTGCGATGTACCGGCGTCACGGGTGAGGATGTTCGGGTTGCCATGAATGCACATGGCCATCGCGGCATCAGCATCATCGGGCTCGAACCATGCGCCGGTGGCAAGCTGCATGACACCCGGTCTTACGTCCCCACTGATCACCGCAGCCGCCAGGCAACTGCCGCGGGCGTTGAACAGCCTGACGATATCCTGGTCCGAAATGCCACGCTCTGCCGCATCGGTAGGGTGCATGCGCACCGGCTCCCGGCCGCCGATCTTGGTGGAACGGCTGAAGTCACCATAGTCCAGCTGGCTGTGAAGGCGCGCGTGGGGCTGGTTGCAGATGAGGTAAAGAGGATAGGTTGTCTCTACGGGGTCTGTCTCCAGGGCCGGTTCATACCAGCGCGGATGGCCTCGGCAATCGTCATAGCCAAAGCTCTCTATCGTGTCAGAGAAGATTTCGATCCTGCCCGATGGCGTCGGCAGCGGATTGCCGTCTGGATCGGCGCGGAATGCGCGCGCAGGCCCGCCATCGTCAGGCTTTACCGGCAGCATCAGCTCACCCTTTTCCCAGAACGTTTCGAAATCCGGCGCCGGATGCCCGGCGGCGGCGAGTGCTGTTCGGGTGGTCTCGAAGAGGAAAGCCAGCCACTCACGGCTTGACCGGTTCTCGGTGAACTCGCCGCGCCTGCCGAGGCGCTCTGCGATATCAGCGAATATCTCGTAGTCGGAGCGTGCTTCGCCGACCGGCTCGATCAGCTTCTTCATGGCGATCATCATCGGATCGCGGTCGGCCGCGCCGATATCGTCACGCTCGAGCGACGTGGTCGCGGGTAGGACGATATCCGCGTGGCGCGCCGAAGACGTCCACGCCGTCTCGTGCACGATGATCGTCTCCGGCTTCTTGAATGCCTTGCGCAGCCTGTTGAGATCCTGATGATGATGGAACGGATTGCCGCCCGCCCAATAAACGAGGCGGATGTCAGGATAGCGCAAAGACTGGCCATTGTAGTGGAACGGATCGCCGGGGTTCAGCAGCATGTCTGCGATCCGTGCGACAGGAATGAAATCCGTCACCGGATTGTGGAACTGCCTGAGCGTCGGCAGGGGGACGGTGAGTTGGCGCTTGCCGATGTTGCCGAGCGCACCGAGCGAATAGGAAAAGCCGCCGCCATCGAGCCCGATCTGGCCGAGCATGGCCGCCAACACGATCCCCATCCAGACCGGCTGCTCGCCGTAATCGGCGCGCTGCAGGGAATGGCTGACGGTGATAAGCGTTCGGGCATTCGCCATGCTCCGCGCCAGATCCACGATCGTCTCGGCGGCGATACCGCAGATGCCGGCTGCCCATTGCGGGCTCTTCTCGACGCCATCCTCGCGTCCCAGCAGATAAGCCTCGAAGCGTGGATAGCCTGTCGTATAGCGGTCGAGATATTCCCGGTCATGCCGCCCCTCGGCGACGAGAACGAAGGCGATTGCGAGCATGAGCGCGACATCGGTTCCGGGGATGACTGGCAGCCATTCCGCATCGAGATCGGTGGCAATATCATCCTTGAGCGGGCTTATGAGAACGAAGCGCGCACCACGCGCGCGGGCACCGCTCAGCGCAGGGCGCACGACATGCCGGCTGATGCCGCCGCCATGGACATCGGTGTTCTTGACCGCCATGCCGCCGAAGGCGACGATCAGCTCGGTGCTACGCTCGATCGCCTCCCAGGTGACGCTCTTTCGGTCGAAATGATCATAGGGGCCGAGCACATGCGGAATGACGACCATCGCCGCGCCCGAACTGTAGGTATTGACCGATCTTACATATCCGCCGAGCACGTTCAGGAAGCGGTGGATCTGGCTTTGGGCGTGATGAAACCGTCCGGCACTCGACCAGCCGTACGAGCCGCCGAAGATGGCTTGCGGCCCGACTTTGCCGTAGACACGGCGAAGCTCGTTGGCGACCAGATCGAGCGCTTCCGGCCAGGCGACCTCGACATAGACGTCGCTTCCGCGCTTCTCCGCATTATCAGGCCTGCCTTCAAGCCAGCCTCGTCTGACGGCCGGGCGCCGGATGCGGGCGGAGCTATGTGCGATCGCGGGAAGATTGCCGAGCAGGGGAGATGGATGCGGGTCGGCGGGATGGGGACGGATTTCGAGCTCGCCGCTCTGGTGCCGTCCATAGAATGCACCCCAGTGAGAGCTGTGGGGTTTGAAACCGTCCATCGCACCGTCTCCCGCGGCAAGGGTGGAAAAATGAGCAGCACTTATGCCGGCAGGATCTTGCCGGGGTTCATGATGCCTTTGGGATCGATGGCGTTCTTGAGCAGGGCCATCAGCTCGACGGCGTCTCCATGTTCCTGACGCAGATAGCCGATCTTGCCGGTGCCGACGCCGTGTTCCCCGGTCGACGTGCCGCCGACGGAGATTGCGTGTTCCACCATCTTCTTGTTGATGGCGGCGACCTCCGCGAGCTCCGCTTCGTTATCCGAATCCACGGCGAAGACCACATGATAGTTGCCGTCGCCGACATGGCCGAGAATGGCAGCCGGAACGCTGCAGTCCTGCAAGAGCGTGCGCGTCTTGAGAATGCAGCCGCTGAGTTCCGAAACCGGAACGCAGACATCGGATGACCAGCCCCGTGCATTTTGCCGTTGCGAGACGACCGCGTAGAAGGCGTTGTGGCGGGCTTTCCAGAGACGGTTTCGTTCTTCCGGCGCGTTGGCCCATTCGAAGTCCTTGCCACCGTGATCCTTCACGATTTCTCCAACCAATTCGACCTGCTCCTGAACCGAGGCAGGGGATCCGTGGAACTCGAAGGCGAGGGTATCTTCAATCTTGAGAGAGAGACCGGAATAAGCGTTGGTGGCGGAAATTAGGCCACGGTCCATCAGTTCCATCCGGGCGACTGGAATCGCAAGCTGCACGATCGCAATTGCCGCGTTGACCGCTTGCTCAACGTTCTCGAATGAACAAAGGGCCGCCGAAATGGTTTCCGGAACCCCCTGGAGCCGTAACGTCAGTTCAGTGATGATACCGAGCGTGCCTTCCGAACCGACGAACAGGCGTGTGAGGTCATATCCAGCTGCCGATTTACGCGCCCGCCCGCCGGTCCGGATGACCTGGCCACTCGGCAGCACAACAGTCAACGACAGCACGTTCTCGCGCATGGTGCCGTAGCGAACGGCGTTGGTGCCTGATGCACGGGTCGCTGCCATGCCGCCAATCGAAGCGTTGGCGCCCGGGTCGATCGGAAAGAACAGGCCCTGATCGCGCAGATAAGCGTTGAGCTGTTCGCGCGTGACGCCGGCTTGGACGGTGCAGTCGAGATCCTCGGCGCTGACGCGAATGATCTGCGACATCTGCGAAAGATCGATGGAAATGCCACCGCGCACCGCGGTCAGATGGCCTTCGAGCGACGTGCCCGCGCCAAAGGCGACGACGGGCACGTTTTCGGCCGCGCAGAGCCGAACGATCTCGGCGACCTCGTCCGTGCTTTCCGCAAACACCACGGCATCGGGGATTGCCGATGCGTGGTGGGATTCACCGCGGCCATGCTGTTCGCGCAGCGCCTGCGAAATCGAGAAGCGATTGCCGAACATCGACAGCAACTGATCGGATAGCTCGGTGGATAGGGCGCCCATTTCTGGTTCCTCAGTCAGCAGTGGTGGCGGCGAGAAATCGCGCATATGTGTTTGCACCCAGTCTATGGGTGTCAGACGGCGATCTTCTCGCCCTTCAGATGGCGTTCCAGGAATGGCAGGCTGTCCTGGCCCCAGTAGAGCTCGTCCTCGTAACGAAACGTCGGAAGGCCGAAGATACCGGCGTTCTTGGCGCCTTCTATGTTGGATCGCCAGACTGACTGGATCGCCTCCGACCGAGCCCGATCTTCGAGCTTTGTTCCATCGAAACCTGCCGTTTGGGCAATAGCCTGGCGGATTTCGCTTCGGCCGATATCATCGCCATTCGTCCAGAAGGCCGCCTGAAGAGCGCGCGTCAGCTTGAGCCAGTCCAGGCCATCCTCGATGGCGGCAATCACCATAAAGCCCGCCGGAGTCGGATCGGAAAGCGCGGATCGATTTTCCAAGCTGAGCGTCTTGCCGCGCAATGCCGCCCAGCGCTTCAGGTCCTTGGTCCAGTAGGCGCGCCGCGCCTCGGGCCGGTTGCGCGAATAGATACCGCCATTGTCCTCAATAATAGAGATGACGTGCGGGCGGATCGACGCTCCGTGCCTTCCCGCAAGTTCCGTAAAAGCATCGAGACCGATGAAGGACCAAGGTGAACCGATGCCGAAGAAGTAGTCGATTGCTTTGGTCATACTATGCCTGTTCAGCGTCCTTGATTGGGGAAAGTGCGGCGTCGAAAACGAAAAGAGCGCAGTCTCTGGCGGTCAGCACGGCTCGGGGATCGCGGCCAACGGCGACTGTCGCCAGCGCTCCTTCGTAAAGGAGGGCAAGGTGAGCAGCCGGCTGATGTGCTGCGGCATTCGCCCTCGCCATGAGCGCGCGAAACATTTGGCTGACGGCGGCTTTGTGGGCACGTGCGACGGTAACGACACGTTCGGAATCGCCGTGCTCGGCCACCGCCAGAGCGAACGCACATCCTCGAAATTCAGGGCTATCAGCCTTCTCATGCAACCGCTCAAAGACGAGCTTGAGCTGATCCCGTGGATTGGCTGCCTCGTCTAAGACTTCTTCAAGAGAGCGGACGACGCGCTCATGACGGTCCTGAAGATAGGCGGCGACGAGATGGTCCTTTGACGGGAAATGCCGATAGAGCGTCGCTTTGGCGACCTTGGTTTCGTCGATGATCCGGTCAATGCCAACAGCGCGAATACCCTCGCGGTAAAAAAGTGCGCCGGCTGACGCAAGAATGTGGTCTGATATCGATGCTTTCATGGAACTGTTTAAGGCAGCCTTCTTAATCGGTACGCTTTCACGTGCGAACTAGTTTAAGAGCTTTTATGCGCCTTAGATGGCAAGAGAAAGACAGGTCGTTCCTTTTGCTCCGCTGGCTAGGAATGTTTTTGCTTCAACATGGCGAATATTGCGTTGGCTGTGATTCAGCTAGGTGACGACCTAACTGAGCATTCGATCCTCGAGGTTCGTTCGAGCACGAGCAAGGCTGCATTTTCAGCCACTGCAGTCAGCGATGTTATCTGAGGCGAGACAGCATGCGCCCCAATTACAATTTCAACAGAGACGATTTCGGCCCCCGCGGCGGCGAAGCCGACCAGCTGCGGAAATCCATGGCGAAGCTCTTCGAACGGTCGCGTCGGGTTGTGCTCGGCGCCAGCATGATGGCGATCAACGGGCGTGGTTTTGAGACGATCGCTGCCTTCATTGAGGGCCAGATTGTTTCCCCGACTGGTTACCGAAGGAGAATCCAAGAGATCTGCTGAAAACACGACTGTTGATGGCCGATGAACTAGTTGGCGGCTTTGGACGAAATTGCAGATACCGCACGGAAACAAAACGGCGGCTACGTGGTTACTGATCAGACGCGCAGGAGCGTTTCCCTTGCGAGGAAAACTAGCCGTAACGGGAGCAAGACGATGGACACAGCAACACATTGGGCGCTTCTCCTCGGCATATTGACGTTGGCGAGCTGGTTAGCCGGAGGCTTCGCGGCGGTGCTTGGAAACGTGGAGCTTGGTCCTCACGGGCAAAAGGCAGCCGAATATTTGACGCTCGGCTTGAGCGTCACCGGCTTCATCTGCGCCTTCGCAATGGTATTGATCCTGGTGATCCGATGATCTCGATCACCCGAGTGGCCATAGACCCGGCCTTCCCGCGATCGTCGATTATGTCGGCTGCGGGCTGGATGATTGTTCGGGAGAAGGAGCTCTGATCGATCTGCCTATCCGCTACCCCTGGCGTCGTGCGGCGGCCTGCCCGACAGCAGGCGGACGACGAAAGATCGAGACCTGGTTGCGTCCGGCTTCCTTGGCGCGATAAAGCGCCATGTCGGCTTCGTGCTGGAGACTGGCCAACGAAACATCTGTGTCGACAGCCGACTTGAACGCCACGCCGACGCTCAGCGTCACCGAGGGCCCAACGCTGGAGGCCGGGTTCGGCAGGGCAGCCGCTTCCACGCTCTCGCGTATTCGCCTGGCGACTGCGACGGCCTCTTCTTCATCGACATCCGGAAGCACGATGAGAAACTCCTCGCCGCCATGTCGCGAGACGAGATCGCGATCGGCGCGCACGCAGCTCTGGATGATGCCGGCAACCTTGACGAGGCAGCGATCGCCTTCGCTGTGGCCAAGCCGATCGTTCAGGGCTTTGAAGTGATCGATGTCGCACATCAGCATGGCCGCGATGACGCCGGTTTCGCGGCCGTTGCGCCACAGGCCCTCGAGCGTTTCCATCATCCAACGGCGATTGGCGATTCCGGTCAACGGATCGGTTCTGGCCAGCCGCTCCAATCGGGCGTTCGCATCGGCAAGCTCCGCGACGCGGCGCTGATCCCTGCAGTCCAGGAGAAATGTCTTCTGCGCCAGGATGTTCATCGTTCGCCTGGCGACCACCGTCGCGATGATCCCACAGGAAAAGAAAAGGGTCGCGGCGACGACGCTGCCCGCTTCCAAAAGCGGGTTGTGCCATTGAAGGATGAAGTAGAGACAAAGGGCATAACAGGCGATTGCGGTCGTCCAGGCCAGCGGCACGCTGAAGATGGTGATTGCGCTCGTCGCGACGAACAACATGATGCTCAAATGCCGCTCGTAAAATTCGCCGCCGGCAAAAACGCCGACGAGCCCGACCGAGAGGAGAATGAGGGACATTCCCACAAGCAGCGACGCCCGCTGAACGGCCGCCGGCCGCGGCTTGTTCCAGACGACCGCGGTGAAGATTGCTGCCGGCGGCAAAAGGCAGGCGGGCGCAATCATCGACAGAACGATCTGCCGGGGAAGCAGGAGGGCGTTCAGCGCCAGCGTTAGAACATCGACAAATGCGACCCAAATCATCCAGGAGCGGATGACCTTCGCCGTCTGCCGCCACAGCCTTTCATCAAAACGGCGGCGCAGTTCGCCCGTCAGGCGGATATCGCGGGTTCGGCCCGATAAAAGACGTTCGACCTCATCCACCATTGCGCCGGTCAACGGCCGTGGCGGCACAGACCCGGCTGCAGAGGTTTCAGAGGAAGTGCTTTTGGCATCACTCATCTCTGGTTTAACTAGCCGCGATGCAAAGCTCGGCAAGGCTTACGCACTCGCATCGGGATTCGTACGTTGATATTTTGTAAACAAGATTGCGCGCGCGGTCTGGGCCGGATCGTCTCGATCATGCTACCAACTCTTTTCCGAGAGGGGGCAGGATGAGGCTCAAACTGGTTGCAGTTGCGGTCGCGGCGCTGGCGCCGGTGGTTGCGATGCTCGTCTACAACGAAGTCGCGCTTCGCCATCAGCGCAACGAGGAAGTGCGTGCCTCCGCGGCGCAGGCGGCGAGGCAAGCCTCGTCGGAAGTCGAGCGGATTATCGAGGGTCTGCACGCCCTTCTCGTCGCCGTATCCGCCATGCCTTCCGTCCGGCATCTCGACGGCCAGGCTTGCAACGATGCACTGAAATCGGTTGTCGAAAGCATCCCCAACATCCGCACCATCTTCGTCGCCGGCCTCGATGGGCATCCCATCTGCGGAAGCATGGCGTTTCCACAGGGTGTGATGTTTTCCGACCGCGATTACTTCCGGCAGACTCTGGAGACCAAGGACTTCGTCGTCGGCACCTATACGCAGAGCCGCCTTTCCGATCGCCCTGTGCTGCCGCTCGCGATGCCACTGATGGAAGGCGATACCATCAAGGCCATCGTCATCAGCGGAATCCGGCTGGACTGGCTGCAGAATCGCATCACCGAGCGCGGTATTGCTCCCGGCAATGCGGTGACGATCGCCGACGCCAAGGGAGTGATCATTGCCCACGTTCCCTCTCCCGAACAGTTCGTCGGTACGATCTTGGTGGAGGAATACCAACGGCTGATCCACGCCGAACAGCCTGATGTCATCGAGACCACCGGCCGGGACGGAACAGCGCGCATCCTCGGTTATCGCCCGATAGCCTTGCCTTCCAACCCCCTCTATGTCAGTGCCGGCTTCTCGAAAACGGAGGTCTTCGCCCCGATCGACCGGGCGACACTGATGAATACGCTCGCCATCATCGGCGGTGCGCTTTTCGCCTTCGTCGCCGCGATCTTTATCGGTAACCGCTTCATCCTGATACCGATCTCGAGGATCGCCGATGTGATGGAAAGCTGGCGCAGCGGTCAGACGACGGCGCGGACCGGCATGACGGGACCGGACGAGCTGGGGCTCGTCGGCGCAACCTTCGATCGGCTGCTCGACGAACTCGAAGAGCGCAGGCGGCAAAATCAGCAGGCGGAGGAGGAGCGGAGCCTTCTCGTCCGCGAACTGGCGCATCGCGTCAAGAATGGCTTTACGCTCGTGCAGGCGATTGCCAGACAAACCTTCTCGCGGTCCGATCCGGAGAGATACGGTTCCTTCGCCGAGAGGCTCGCAGCCCTCGCCGGCACCTATGACCTCATCCTGTCGCGGGAGGGGTCGGCTTCGCCCATTCGGGATATCCTCTCCGCAGCCCTGCGAGCGCATGTCGCCTCGCAAGCCGAGCGCATTCACCTCGACGGACCGGATGTGGTTCTCCCGGCGGACACCGCCCTGCCGCTCTCGCTCGTGATTCATGAGCTGGCGACCAATGCAACCAAATATGGAAGCCTCGGAAGCGAAAATGGAACGGTCAGCATCGAATGGAAGCACGAGGATGGACGCGTCCTGCTTTTGTGGACGGAAGCCGGCGGACCGCCGGTCTCGACGCCGACGAAAAAAGGCTTCGGCTCGGTGCTGATAGAACGTGCCTTCCCGTCGAAGGCGCAGGCGCGATCCCGCGCGGACTACCGGAGCGAAGGCCTCGTCTTCCAACTAATATTTTCGATCGCGGAACCGGTTGCCAAAGGCGAAGTTGACCCTCTGAGCCCGGACGTAAAGCATACGAGCCAGACATGAAAAGCAAGGTAGTCGTGGTCGAGGACGAAGCTCTGCTGCTGATGATGGCGGTCGCCATCGTCGAGGAGGCAGGCCTTGAGGCGCTCGAGGCACGCAATGCCGACGAGGCGCTCATGCTTTTCGAAAGAGTGCCCGGCATACGGATCCTGTTTACCGATATCGACATGCCGGGAAGCATGAATGGCTTGATGCTGGCAAAGGCGGTCCGTGATCGCTGGCCGCCCGTGGAAATCATCATCGTCTCCGGCATGAAGCAGCCGGAGGCGGATGCTTTGCCCGAGCGCGGCGTCTTCTTCTCCAAGCCCTATGATACCAGGCAGCTTACCAATGCGCTCGTCAGCATGGCCGCGTAGGGCTGCGAGCCACGGCATCATCTGCGCGACTGGAAATGGTGCTGGTCATGCATCCTTTTGGAATCTCGCGCGTTTTCCTGCTTCAACAAGGAGATCACCATGTCCAAACGCGAACTCATCGATACAGGCCCCGACAAGCGCTACGTCCGTCGCGACGATCAGGGCCGCTTTACCGAGTCGGTCGAGGTCAGCCGCTCGCTCTCGGCAGACAAGCGTAGCCGGGCGAGAAATGATGCGAAGCCCGGAGAGGGCGACCGCGGCGATCATCGCGCCAAGAATCATTGAAGGCGACAATCGAGTCGTCGCTCCGCTCTGGCCAGCGGCCCGATCGACTATCTTTCCGCCATGGAAGGCCGCTGCAAATCGATGCGGCTGGTGATGACCGGCTGGCCGGAAGCAGGGTCTTTGTCGACAGTCTGCAGTCGAAGCCTGTTCTGCCCGATTTTTTCGATCAGTAGCACTGCGTCTCGGTCTCCGTTGATCAGCCGCGCCCAAGTCACCCGCAGGTTGAGGGCGGCGCCTTTCCTATTCCCTGCAAGCTTCGACGGCAGTCCTGATGGTCCCACGTAATTGCCGGTATAACGCTCTCCGGCGGCCTTTACGGTCGCGGAGAAGGTTCTGGTGAAAACCGCAAGGCCGCGACACGTCCCGCTCATCGAGACGGCCGATGTACCTGCGTCAGATCGAAGGGTGCAGGAGACTTTGAGATTCGGGCCGCCTATCTTGGTCAGCACCATTCCGGTTCCGCTCCAGTCCCCGCCCAAAGACTGTAGAAATCCAGCCTCCGACGCTGTTGCCTTGGCCGGCAGGCAGGAGAGCGAGAGCAAAGTCGCAATCAGAGCAGCACGCATAAGATCCCCCCGGGTTGCATGGCCTAACACCTGAGCGGAGCAGATTGTTCCCCGCCGCAGGCTTCGTGCAACCATTGCGGCGGCAGCCTGCTTTCTCGCCTCATTCACTCCATCGCCTCGACGCGGCATCGATTCTCCGGAGCTTGAAGAAATAACGACGGGCATCGCCGTCGACGAACATCATACCAGCGACCTCGTCGTCTCCCGTCCTGCGGAAATAGTCGGCGATTGGCTGCCTGTCGTAGATCATAGCAGCTGTGGTGAGGTTATCGAAGGTCCGAAGCTTCAGCGACGCGGTCGTACCCCGCGCCCGGAGCGCCTTCTGCAGATAGGAGAACCAGTTCCGGGCGATCCGAGTGCGGCCGAACGGCGCCGCCTTGATGGCCAGGCTGATCGGAAAAATGCCGGGGTCGATCGCCACCAGCCGATCCGACCGCCACTGAAAGAGGAGGGCGTCCGCGCGCATGTCGACGTGAAACCGCTTCCCGAACCAGCCGAGGTTCTCGAGAACGCCGTCGAGCGGGTGATCCGATGGGATGCCCGCACCTCGCCACAGGCCGAGCATCTCGGTCGGCTGGACCGGCGCTAGCGAAGAAAACCAGGCTGTCATTTCGTCCTGTCGCTTAGCGCTCTTCAGCGGCATCATGACCCCGCCTTCGTTGACAACAGGGCTTGCAGCGACACCGGCCTGAGGCCCTGCGCATCGACGCCCACATCGTACTGGCGGGGCAAGGGCTTGAGGCGACCGTGGGAATGTCCGTGCAGATTGATCGACTTCTTACCCATCTTGTTCCAGGTGCGGAACGGATAATGGCACAGGATCAGCAGATGATCGTCCAGCGTCATCTCGCTGTAGTGCTGAATGCTTGTCCATCCCTTCGCCGCGGTCGTCGTCGCGGGATCATTATTCCCAATGATCAGGTGCTTTCGCCCGTTCAGCATCGAAAGGAGCTGGTCACAGTCCCCGCCGCGAGACGACATGAAGTCACCGAGATGCCAGATGTCGTCCTGCGGACCAATAATCTCGTTCCAGTTGCGGATCAGGGTCACGTCATGCGACGTCATGTCGGGAAAGGGGCGTCGGTCGATGCGAAGGACGCGGGGATCTGCGAAATGGGTATCGCCGGTGAAGTAGATCATTTGACAGAGATGGCGCAGCCCGCCCGCTTGGGAAGCCGTTTGCTAATGGCCAGGGGTGGGGATCGATTGCTTGACGTCATCAAAGGACGGGCTGTGCACGACGCGATAGCGCGCTTCGACGAGGTTATAGATCCCGAAGGCCGCCAGTCCGATTGCGACGGCGATATAGAGGATCGAGCCGAAAGGAAGCTGTCTCACCCATTCGAGCGCGTCCGCCATGCTGCCTGCCTGCTGAGGATCAACGCGAAACCCTGCATAGGCGAAGAAGATTCCGCTGATCACGAAGACGACGCCGCGGGCGACGAGGCCGTATACGCAGACCGAGGTCACCACGCCGCTGACGTCCGCAAGTCTGAGATAGCGCTCGAATTTCTTGCTGATGCCCTTGGCTGCCGTCACGACCCCGCCGATGATGAAGCCGAGGCCGACGGCTACGGCAAGATAGGCGCCGAACGGCTGCGACATGATCCATTCTGCCAACCCTTTCTCACCAGATTGCTGGCTCCCGCCGCCGCTGAAGAGTGCGTGACCCAGCGCATAACCGGCAAGGCCGAGATAGACGACGGCGCTGCCGAAGAAAACCGTGCGGATGGCGATGGCCTTGGCGTCGCGGCCATGGCCGTCGCTGTCGGCGAGCGACTGCGCCAGTCGCCAGGCGACGAAACCGAGAAGTCCGATGCCGATGAGACCAACCCAGACGCGGCCGAAGGGCTGTGCGAGAAGCGTCGAAAGTGCCGACTTCGTTTCCGGCTTCCCCCCGGCGACGCCGGAAAAGAGGGCGAGGCCCGCCACAAGGAGGAATACGACGCCGCGCGCCACATAGCCGCTCTTGGCAAGCAGGTCGAAACGAAATTCTTTGGGCATGATATTCTCCGCGCGTCTGTGTGGCTGTCACCTCTAACGCGCCACCGCGTGGAAAGTTGTCATCGAGGAAAGACCATGATCATTGAGGGGGTTGTCGATGCCGGTCCGTAGCGCCGGGCTTCTCATCTACCGCCTTTGCGAGACGAGGCTGGAGGTCTTGCTCGTCCATCCCGGCGGTCCCTTCTGGGCGAAGAAGGACGAGGGCGCATGGTCTATTCCGAAAGGTTTGATCGAAGCCGGCGAAGACGAATTGTCGGCAGCGATCCGGGAGGCGCAGGAGGAGCTCGGCGTCGAAATTCAAGGAAGCTTCGCCCCGCTCGGTGAATATCGCCAACCCGGCGGAAAAGTGGTGGTCGTCTGGTCGGTGGAGGCGAACGCGGCGCTTGATGTCGAGACGGTGCGGAGTTCGGAGTTTCAGATCGAATGGCCACCACGATCGGGCCGCATCCAGGCTTTTCCCGAGGTCGATCGCGCGGGATGGTTTCCTACCCCAGAAGCTGAGATCAAAATTCTCAAGGGCCAGCTCCCCATGCTTGCCGATCTCGTTACGCAGCTCGGTCGAGACCAGTGAACCGGAGTCTCAGCCATGATTCTGCTTCGACAAGCCGAGGCTGCAAAAGCCTCAATCGACCCCGGTGATCTCGGGAGTGAAGGCGATAATTTTTTCGGATATCTGACTTCCGTCGCCGCTGCTCGCAGCGAGCAGAAGCGCAGCAGCGACTTCGCCCATCTGACGCCGTGGCGAAATCGAAGTCGCGATCCTGACGGGGAGGGCGCTGGCGACATCCAGCCCATTGAATCCGGCGATCAGGATTTCCGCAGGGCTGGAAATGCCGAGTTCCAGGCACGCAAAGACGCCGCCGGTTGCCATGTCGTCGTTGGAATAATAGATGCAGTCGAGATCTCTCGTCGCCGCGAGCATCGACATCGACAGCCGCTTGCCGTGCGCCACCGAGGAATAGGCGGCGTTGAACCGCTCGTCCACGAAAGAAAGGCCGCTCTCGCGCAGCACTTTCTCGAAGCCGGCTTTCCGCTTGCCGGCGCGCAGATCCCTGTCGATCGCGCTGCCGATATACCCGAACCGCCGCCGGCCGGCCGCCAACAGCGCTTTTGCCATCTCTTCTCCGGCCTTGCCATGAGATAGACCGACGTTGAAATCGATGGGGGTACCGTCGAGGTCCATCAGTTGGATGACGGGAATCGCGGCATTCTGCAGCATTCTCACCGTTTCTGCCGGCTGATCGAGACCCGTCACGATGATGGCGGCAGGGCGCCAGGAGAGCATGTCGCGAATGATCTCGCGCTCCTTCGCCATATCATAATCGGAGATGCCGAACACCGCCTGCATGCCTGATCCTCGCAGCCCGGCCGAAATGCCCGCCAGCATTTCGGGAAAGACGATGTTGGACATGCTGGGAACGACGACGGCGACAAGATTGGTGCGCTGCGACGACAGTGAGAGCGCCAGCCGGTTGCCGACGTAATTTAACCGCTCGGCCTGCTCAAGCACTTTTTCGCGGGTCTCCTTGGAGACGTCGGCGGCGCCGCGAAGAGCGCGCGATGCCGTCATCTTGCTGACGCCGGCCGCAGCGGCAACTTCTTCCAGTGTCGATTTATGCATTGCACCGACCCCATCGTCGAACTGCCTCGCCAGCGGGCAACGTCAAATTCATAGGCCTTTTTCAAAAAAAGGAAAACACTCACTACTTGACAGGAAACGCAAAAATGGGCGTTGTTACCGATACCGGTATCGATAACAGCTATCGGAAACGGGAGGAGAAGCCATGCGGACGAATGACAAGACCGCTGTCTCGGATCATGTCCGATGCGCTGAGCGGGCAGAGCACCTGAGGGTCTGATATCCGACACATGTACGATTGCTGGTGCCTCCGGATCGGTCAAGGACTTGACCCGCAGGTTGCAAATCTATCTGAATTCGATCGGGCATAGTCCGATCAGGCCGGTCCCGGATCGCCGTGACACTGGCCAGGAGTGAGCGCACGAACCATAGGACGCGCAGCGCGATCTTGATCGAATACACCGGCCGACGGGAGGAAGAGCCGATATGCATGTGATGATTCTGGGCGCCGCCGGCATGGTTGGCCGTAAGCTGGTTGAGAGGATTGAGCGTGAGCCGCTCACTTTCGGCCGGCCTGTCACCCGGCTGACCCTGGCAGACGCTTTTCCGCCGCCGGTGCCGGAAGCGCTCCGGTCCGTGACCACCGCGCTGACGGTGGATCTCGCCGGCGCCGGCGCGGCCGACCGGCTGATCGAGGGCCAG
Source organism: Rhizobium sp. NLR22b (assembly GCF_019685295.1). NCBI lineage: Bacteria > Pseudomonadati > Pseudomonadota > Alphaproteobacteria > Hyphomicrobiales > Rhizobiaceae > Rhizobium > Rhizobium sp. NLR22b. Next base: position 73,792 of record NZ_JABDWM010000006.1, on the reverse strand, counting down.
CCGGAACTGATCTTCCATCTGGCCGCCATCGTATCGGGTGAGGCCGAAGCGGATTTCGACAAGGGCTACGCGGTCAATCTCGACGGCACGCGCGCCCTGTTCGATGCAATCCGCCAGCTCGGCCTCAAGACCACCTACGTCCCGCGCGTCGTCTTCGCCTCTTCGATCGCCGTCTTCGGCACGCCGTTTCCGGAGGTCATTCCCGACGAATTCTTCACCACGCCGCTGACGAGCTACGGCACCCAGAAGGCGATTGCCGAACTGCTGCTTGCCGATTATTCCCGCCGTGGCATCTTCGACGGCATTGGCATCCGGCTGCCGACCATCTGCGTGCGCCCCGGCGCACCGAACAAGGCGGCCTCCGGGTTCTTCTCCAACATTCTGCGCGAGCCGCTCGTCGGCAGGGAAGCCGTATTGCCGGTCAGCGACAGCGTGCGGCACTGGTTTGCCAGTCCGCGCGCGGCCGTCGGCTTTTTCGTCCATGCCGCGACGATCGATACGACGAGGATCGGCGCGCGCCGCAACCTGACCATGCCGGGCCTTTCCGCGCTGGTCTCCGAAGAGATTGACGCACTGCGCCGAGTGGCCGGCGACAAGGCGGTCGCCCTCATCAAACGCGTGCCCGATCCGGTGATCGAACGCATTGTCGCCGGCTGGCCGACGCAGTTCGATGCGACGAGGGCTTCTGCGCTCGGTTTTACGGCGGAAACGAGCTTCGACGAAATTCTGCAGGTGCATATCGAGGATGAACTCGGCGGGAGGATTGCGTGAGCACAGCGGCGAGCGGAGAAGCAAGGATCGCGCTTGTCACTGGCGGTGGCACCGGCGTCGGGCGCGCCATATCGAGGGGACTCGGCGCTGCCGGCTACAGGGTCGTGATTTCAGGACGACGGGCCGATGTGCTTGAAAAGGCCGCGAGTGAGCTAGGCAGCGAAACGGGGGCCGAGTTTTTCGCAGCTCCCGCCGATGTCGGCGACCCCGCTTCGGTGCGGGCTCTGTTCGATGCGATCTCGGAGAGATACGGACGGCTCGACCTCCTGGTCAATAATGCCGGCGTCACCGTGCCCGGCGTGGCCCTCGAAGAGGTTTCCTTCGAGCAGTGGAGCGCCATCGTCGCCGCCAATCTCACCGGCGCCTTTCTCTGCACCCAGCAGGCCTTCCGGCTGATGAAGAACCAGACCCCGCGCGGCGGGCGCATCATCAACAACGGCTCGGTCTCGGCCACGACACCGCGCCCGAATTCCGCGCCTTACACCGCCACGAAGCACGCCATCACGGGTCTGACCAAATCCACCGCCCTTGACGGGCGCGAATTCGACATCGCCTGCGGCCAGATCGATATTGGCAATGCCGCCAGTGACATGACGACGAAAATTGCGGCCGGCGTGCTGCAGGCGAACGGCAGCATCGCCGCGGAGGCGACGATCGATCCGGCCCATATTGCCGACGCGGTCGTCTACATGGCCGGCCTGCCGCTCAGCGCCAATGTACTGACCATGACTGTCATGGCGACGAAAATGCCCTTTGTCGGACGGGGGTGAATCGGCGGGCTGCCGCCGGCTGAAAACGACATATATGCAGTGCTCATGATCTGGGAGGAGGGAGTATGGCAAACGTTCAATTCGCGGATGTCCGGAAATCGTTCGGTGCGCATCCTGTCATCAAGGGAGTGGACATCGATATCGCCGACGGCGAATTCGTCATCCTCGTCGGCCCTTCGGGCTGCGGCAAGTCCACGCTTCTGAGGATGCTGGCAGGGCTCGAGAACATTTCCGGCGGCGAGATCAAGATCGGCGGGCGCGTGGTCAACACGCTGCCGCCGAAGGACCGCGACATTGCCATGGTGTTCCAGAATTATGCGCTCTACCCGCATATGACGGTGGAGCAGAACATGGGCTTCTCGCTCATGCTCAACAAATCGCCGAAGGCGGAGGCCGAAAAGCGGGTGAAATATGCCGCTGGCATCCTCGGCCTCGACAAGTTGCTCGACCGTTATCCGCGCCAGCTTTCCGGCGGTCAGCGCCAGCGCGTCGCCATGGGCCGCGCCATCGTGCGCAATCCGGAGGTCTTCCTGTTCGATGAGCCGCTGTCCAACCTCGATGCGAAACTGCGCGTCGCCATGCGCGCCGAGATCAAGGAACTGCATCAGCGCCTGAAAACGACGACCGTCTACGTCACCCATGATCAGATCGAGGCGATGACGATGGCCGACAAGATCGTCGTCATGCATGACGGCATCGTCGAGCAGATCGGCAGCCCGCTCGAGCTCTACGACCGCCCCGCCAATCTCTTTGTCGGCGGCTTCATCGGCTCGCCGGCGATGAACATGATCCACGGCAGACTCGATCCGGAGAACCCCAGCCAGTTCGTCGCCGCCAACGGCACGCGGCTGCCTGTCGCCAATCCACCGGCGAGCGCTATCGGCCGCGACCTCGTCTACGGGCTGCGCCCCGAATACATCTCGCTCGATCCCAACGGACTGCCGGCCGAGATCGTGGTGATCGAACCGACCGGCTACGAGACGCATCTGACCGTCCGCCTCGGCGGCAGCGATGTCAGCTGCGTCTTCCGCGAACGTGTCGATGCCCGCCCGGGCGAAGCCATCCGGGTGGCGATCGACGCCAAGCATGTCCATCTCTTCGACGCCGAAGGCGGCATGCGATTGACCGACTGACGCCGGCGGGACAAGGGGAGAGGAGGAGTCTCCCGTTCCGCCGGAGCGCAAGCATTCGAGGGGTGAACCCCCACGGGAGCACGAGCTTTCCGTATCGCGGATGCCAGGCCGCCGTTCACCAAGCGGGAGGTGAATGCCGGAGAATTGCTCCCGCTGTTTCAATGAGGAGGAATCTCATGACGATCAAGAGACGTGAATTTCTTGCTGCATCGGCAGCCGTTGCCGGTGTCGCAGGTCTCGGCATCAAGCCGTCCTTTGCGCAGGCCGAACCGACCTACACGCCGGAAAGCGGCGCCAGCCTGCGGTTGCTGCGCTGGACGCCTTTCGTGAAGGGCGATGAGGAGGCCTGGCTTGCCAATACCAAGAAGTTCACTGAAGCCACCGGCGTGGAAGTGCGCATCGACAAGGAGAGCTGGGAGGACATCCGTCCGAAAGCCGCCGTTGCCGCCAATGTCGGCTCCGGTCCGGATCTCATCATGTGCTGGTTCGACGACGCGCATCAATATCCGGACAAGCTGGTCGATCTCACGGAACTCGGCAACTATCTCGGCAACAAGTACGAAGGCTGGTACGACGGCCTGAAGGGTTACGCCACCCGTGACGACAAGTTCATCGCCATGCCGCTGACGACGATCGGCAATGCCGTGGTCTATCGCGACAGCCATGTCAAGGCGGCCGGCTTCAACGAATTCCCGAACGATACCGCAGGCTTCCTCGAGCTCTGCAAGGCGATGAAGGCAAAGGGCACGCCCGCCGGTTTCCCGCACGGCAAGGCGGTCGGCGACGGCAACAACTATGCCCATTGGCTGCTCTGGAGCCATGGCGGCAAAATGGTCGACGAAAGCGGCACGGTGACGATCAACAGCCCGGAAACGCTCGCCTCGATCAACTATGCCAAGGAACTCTACGCAACCTTCATTCCGGGCACGGAAAGCTGGCTGGATGTCAACAACAACCGCGCCTTCCTCGCCGGCCAGGTATCGCTGATCGCCAACGGCGTCTCGGTCTATTACACGGCCAAGAACGATCCGAAGCTCGCCGAGATCGCCAAGGACATCCGCACGACGAATTTCCCGATCGGACCGGTCGGCAAGAGCGTCGAGCTTTTCCAGACGAGCTCGCTCCTGCTCTTCAAGCACAGCAAATATCCGGAAGCCGCCAAGGCCTACATCAAGTTCATGATGGAAGCCGATCAGATGAATGCCTGGATCCAGGGCTCCAGCGCCTATTGCTGCCAGCCGCTCAAGGCCTTCGCCAAGAACCCGATCTGGACTGCCGACCCGGTCCACGCGCCCTATGCGCTCGCCTCGGAAAAACTGCGCCCGAACGGTTATGCCGGCCCGCTCGGCTATGCCTCGGCGGCGACCATGGCGGACTACGTGCTGGTCGACATGTATGCCGCCGCCGTCACCGGCCAGAAGTCGCCCGAGGACGCGATGAAGGAAGCCGAGCGCCGGGCAAATCGCTACTACCGCGTCTGATCCGGAGCCGGGACATGCGGCATGCCTGGTATCCGGCATGCCGCGAGCTCCTCAAGGACTGAATGCAATCTGGAGATAAGCAATGTCGACCTTGAACTCGGGGGATAAGCGCGGCCCCTCGCTGATGCAGAACAACAACGTGCTCGGCTTCCTCTTCATGCTGCCGGCTGCGGTGTTCCTTGTTTGCTTTCTCACCTATCCCCTGGGGCTCGGCGTCTGGCTTGGTTTTACCGACACGCGAATCGGCCGGGACGGCATCTTCGTCGGCCTGGAGAACTATGAGTTCCTGGCCGATGACGCGGTTTTCTGGCTGTCGGTCTTCAACACCATTCTTTACACGGTCATCGCCTCGGCGCTGAAATTCGCGCTCGGCCTCTGGCTGGCGCTGCTCCTGAACCAGCACCTTCCGTTCAAATCCTTCTTTCGAGCGATCGTGCTGTTGCCATGGGTGGTGCCGACGGTGCTTTCGGCGCTGGCCTTCTGGTGGATCTACGATTCCCAGTTCTCGATCATCTCGTGGTCGCTGATGAAGCTCGGGCTGATCAGCGCGCCGATCAACTTCCTCGGTGATCCCACCAATGCGCGGATATCGGTCATCGTCGCCAATGTCTGGCGCGGCATCCCCTTCGTGGCGATCTCGCTGCTTGCCGGCCTGCAGACCATTCCGGCCTCGCTGCAGGAGGCGGCCTCGCTCGACGGCGCCACGAGCTGGCAGCGCTTCCGCTATGTGACGCTGCCGATGCTGACACCGATCATCGCCGTCGTCATGACCTTCTCAGTGCTCTTCACCTTCACGGATTTCCAGCTGATCTACGTGCTGACCAAGGGCGGGCCTGTTAACGCCACGCATCTGATGGCCACACTCTCCTTCCAGCGCGGCATTCCGGGCGGGCAGCTCGGCGAGGGGGCGGCCATCGCCGTCGCCATGATACCCTTCCTGCTCGGCGCCATCATGTTCAGTTTCTTCGGTCTGCAACGCCGCAAATGGCAGCAGGGCGGACAGGATTGAGGAGCAAACCATGTCGACCAATCTCAAACCCGCCGATGAGGTCCTGACCGACAATGCCGAGGGCATGAGCTATCTGAACCGCCTGCCGCGGCGCGTGGCGATGCTCTGCCTGCCGATGGCCGTCTTCGTCTTCGTGCTGCTCTTTCCCTTCTACTGGATGGCGATCACCGCCGTGAAGCCGAACGAACAGCTGACCGACTACAACAATTACAGCCCCTTCTGGGTGGTCGGGCCGACGCTCGACCACATCAAGTACCTCTTCCTCGAGACATCCTATCCCGGGTGGCTGTGGAACACGATGCTGGTGGCCGTGGGGTCGACGGCGCTGTCGCTGGTCGCCTCGGTGTTCGGCGCCTATGCGATCGAGCGTGTGCGCTTCACCGGCTCGCGCCAGATCGGCCTCGTCATCTTTCTCGCCTATCTTATTCCGCCGTCGATCCTGTTCATCCCGCTCGCCTTCATCGTCTTCAAGCTCGGCATCTACGATTCGCGGCTGGCGCTGATCTTCACCTATCCGACGTTCCTCATTCCCTTCTGCACCTGGCTGCTGATGGGCTATTTCCGCTCGATCCCGTTCGAGCTCGAGGAAAGCGCGCTGGTGGACGGTGCCAACCGCTGGCAGATCCTGGTCAAGATCATCCTGCCGCTTGCCGTGCCGGGCCTGATCTCGGCCGGCATCTTCGCCTTCACGCTCTCCTGGAACGAGTTCATCTACGCGCTGACATTCATCCAGTCCTCTGAGAACAAGACCATTCCGGTCGGCGTCCTGACCGAACTGGTGCGCGGCGACGTCTTCGAATGGGGATCGCTGATGGCGGGTGCGCTTTTCGGCTCGCTGCCGGTCGTTATCCTCTATTCGTTCTTCGTCGACTATTATGTGTCTTCGATGACAGGCGCGGTGAAGGAGTGATCTGAACCCTTCAACCTTATCTCGCCAGCATACGCGCAAGCATATGTCTGATATGGTCCTGAGCACCGTAGAAAATCGCAGCAATAACGATCTTGCGATTATTTTCTACGGGCAAGAACCAGACCGCCGTCTTGTCCCTCCGAAGAAAACGGATGCCAGGGTAAATGTCGGGGCGCAATGTCCCGATATAAGGCGTATCGACGAGACGGTCGATTTCGACACGCGATTTACGGATTCGTTCAGCGGTACGCTCCAAAGCCTCGTCAGGCGAGTCTCCGAGTTCGACATGGGAGTCGAAGAGATGATCAAAAATCAACTCAAAATCGCGTTCGACATCCTCGGAATATTCAAGGGTCCACACAATCAGCCCGCCGCTTCCGGTCGATCATTGTCTCGACGCGGCTTTCCATTTCCGTCGTGGAAATCCTCGGGCCGTTCAAACGCCGCTGGATTAATTCGCGAAGCGCTGCCGTTTCGACGGTCTCGCTTTCCGTCTTTACGCGGAGAAGCTCTAGGCCCTGCTGAAGAACGGAACTCATGCTGGAATACCGGCCGCTCTCCACCAGCGACCGGGCAAACGCGTCCTGCTGGTCGGTCAGCGAGATCGACGACTTGACACTCATCGGTTTATCTCCATCGAGCCGAGTTTGCTACTCAGTAGCACATTTGTCGACGTGACGAAAGCTTTCATCTGTCGTCATTAAAGGCAGGCCCCACCATTGGCCGTTTTTGCTACTAAAGCCGCACTTTCCAGAGAAACGAGTTTCGTCTGCTTTACAGCCACTGGCAATATTGTGCCAAGAGAGTCTCCGCCACGACCGATACGATCAGCTCTTTACAACTAACATGTCAGTCTGCTACACTTAACTCATTAGCCGGGAGGAACAAAGTTGACATCAAGATTCGGGCTGTCCGTCGCTCTCGCCACGCCGTTCGATAGCGATGGCAATATTGCGATCGAGGCGATGATCGCGCAAGCGCGGCGCTGTCTTGCCGCCGGGTGCTCCAGCGTGACGCTGTTCGGGACGACAGGTGAGGGGTCTTCCATCGGGAATGGCGAACGGGAACGCATAGTGGCAGCCTTTCTTGATGCCGGCATCGCACCGGGCAACATCATCGTCGGCGTGTTGGTCGATGCCGCAGAGGATGCCGCGATGCAGGCCGGTCAGGCTCTTTCCCTGGGCGCCCGCAACATCCTTCTTGCCCCGCCGTCCTATTTCAAGAACGTCAGCGACGACGGCGTCTTCCAGTGGTTCTCAGCCGTATTCGCCCTGTTGGGCGACAAGGCCCGCGATATCATCGTCTACAATCTTCCCTCCGTGACCATGGTGCCGCTGAGCGTGTCGCTGATCGGCCGACTGCGGACCGCCTTTCCCCATATCGTCACAGGCGTCAAGGATTCCTCCGGCGACTGGCCCTATACGGAGGCGCTTCTTAAAGCGCATAGTGATCTCATCATCCTGGTCGGGGACGAGCGGCACCTCGCAAGGGCCGTGCGGCTTGGCGGCCAGGGCGCCATATCGGGCATGGCGAATTTTGTGCCCCGCGAACTCAAGCCGGTGGCCGAAGAGGGCAGGGACGATACTCGCGTTGCCGATTTCGTCCTTGAATTGCTGAAACACCCAGTCGTTCCGGCCGTGAAGACGATGATCGCGCGTACGACCTTGGAGGAGATTTGGGTTGCGGTTCGTCCGCCGCTCGTTTCATTATCCGGCGAAGCGCAGGCACAGCTTGCCCTTGCTTTTGACCGTCTTTTTCAATCGAAAGCCGCATAGGTCAGCCATGTTTGCGGGGGAGGCGATGAACGAAACGGAAGAGCAGCCGACACTGCGGGAAAAGGCCTATGCAAGTTTCACGCGCCACCTGCTGGCCCGTGACGTGCGTCCCGGCCAGTTCGTGTCGCAGCGCCGGCTCGTCGAGCTGACCGGGCTGACGCTTGGCGCCATCCGGGAGCTCATCCCGAGGCTTGAGGCGGAGGGGCTGATCAAGACCGTGCCGCAGCGAGGTTTGCAGATCGCTCACATCGATCTCAACCTCATTCGCGAGGCGTTCCAGCTGCGCGTCTTCCTGGAGAAGGAGGCCGTGGCGCTGTTTACCAAATCCGCCTCGGACGAGACGATCGCAAATCTCCTGAAACAGCACCGGGATATCGCCGACGCCATTCGAAGCGGCAACGCGTCGCATGAACTGGAGCTGCACGCGCAGGCCGTCGACTGGGGCATGCACGACGCCTTTATCGATGCGCTTGGAAATACCATCATCTCGAACGCCTACCGCGTGAACTCGATCAAGATGCGCCTGATCAGTCAGGACCGGTTTCGCATCGACGGTCACGTCGGACCCGTGATGGGCGAGCACCTGAAGGTGCTCGAGGCGATCGAGCGCCGGTCGGTGGAGGACGCCGTCAACAGCCTTGTCGCACACATCAACGGTGCAAGGGATCGTGCGCTGAGGATCTAATCGGGAATAAGCAGCCGGAGGTGAGGAGATCGCCGGCGCAAAAGGAGGAGGACTCACATGCCATCATTCTTCAATCCGTCGCGCAGAGAATTTCTGGCGGGTACGGCCGCGCTCGGGGCGAGCAGCATGCTCGGTATGCGCCCGGCCGCCGCCGCGGTCGACTGGAAGCGCTTTGCCGGAACCACGCTTGAGGTCAATCTGGTCAAGAGCCCGCGTAGCGAAATCCTGACCAAGTACCTGTCCGAGTTCGAGGAACTCACCGGCATCAAGGTCAATGCCGAGGCAACGCCCGAACAGCAGCAGCGCCAGAAGACGACGATCGAGCTCAGCTCCGGCAAGCCGAGCTTCGACGTCGTGCACCTCAGCTACCACGTCCAGAAGCGGCAGTTCGAGAAAGGCGGCTGGCTTGCCGATATCAGCGGCTTCCTCAAGGACGCCTCGCTGACCGAACCGTCTCTCACGGAAAGCGACTTCGCCGAAGCAGGCCTCGCCTTCGCCAAGGATAGCGACGGCGTTCTGCGCTCCCTTCCCTTCTCGGTCGATTACTGGATCATCTACTGGAACAAGGCGCTGTTCGAGAAGAAGGGGCTTGCCTATCCCCAGAGCTTCGAAGAACTGGCAAGTGCGGCCGAAGCGCTTACCGACCCGTCGACCAACACCTACGGCTTCGTCGCCCGAGGCCTGAAGAACGCCAACACGCCGGTCTGGACGACGCTGCTGCTCGGTTATGGCTCGAGCCCGCTCGGCCCGGACGGCAAGCTGCGCACGACGTCACCGGAAGCGATCGATGCGGCCAAGCTTTACCAGAGGCTGATGACCAAGACCGCCCCTCCCGGCGTCTCCGGCTTCAACTGGGCCGAGGCGCAGTCGGCCTTCCTGCAAGGCAAGATCGGCATGTGGCTCGATGGCGTCGGTTTCGCCCCGCCGATCGAGAATCCGGAAAAGTCGCGCGTCGTCGGCCAGGTCGGTTACGGCATCATGCCGAAAGGACCGAAGGCGCAAGCCGCAGGCACGTTCGGCGACGGCCTCGGTGTGGTCGCGGCAAGCCAGAAAAAGGAAGCCGCCTACCTGTTCTGCCAATGGGCGATTTCGCACGACATGGGCGCTCGCCTGCTGCAGGCCGGTGCCGGCGTTCCGTTCCGCCAGTCCGTACTTGAGGACGCCAAGGTCCGCGAAGGCGTCAAGATGCCGGGCACATGGCTGGATGCCGTTGCCGGCTCCGGCAAGATCTCGCAGCTCGCCCTGCCGGTCATCATTCCGGTCACCGAGTTCCGCGACATCTATGGCGTCGGTCTCACCAACATGATCGGCGGCGCCGATCCTGAAACCGAACTGAAGACGGCGACGGCACAATTCGAACCCGTCCTGGCGAAAAGCGAGGGATAATGGCCTCGGCAGGCATCGAAACGGCCGCTATGGCCAAGGCGTCGAAAGGAAGGAGCAAACCGGATCGGTTTGCTCCCAACTACTGGCCATTCGTCATCCCGGCGCTCATCGTCATCTCAGCCGTCATCGTCTTTCCATGGGTGTTTACGGTGTGGATGAGCGTCAACAGCTGGACGCTCGGCCAGTCGCAGGTCTTTGCGGGGCTGGACAATTATATCAGACTCGCCACCGACGTGCGCTTCTGGGAGTCACTGTGGCATACGGTGCTCTATACGACGCTTTCCGTGGTGGTTCCCCTTTTCCTGGGGACGCTCGCCGCGCTGATCTTCGATGCCCAATTCCCGCTGCGCGGCCTCATTCGAGGCATATTCGTGATGCCGATGATGGCGACGCCCGTCGCCATCGCGCTCGTCTGGACAATGATGTACCATCCGCAACTCGGCGTGCTCAACTATCTCCTCTCTTTCGTCGGCATCGGCCCGCAGGAGTGGATCTACAATCAGCGCAGCGTCATTCCCTCGCTGGTCCTGGTCGAAAGCTGGCAGTGGACGCCACTCGTCATGCTGATCGTGCTCGGCGGCCTGGCCGCGGTTCCGCGCGAACCTTACGAGAGCGCTGAGATCGACGGCGCCAATGTCTGGCAGAAATTCCGCTATCTGACGCTGCCGATGATCGCGCCGTTCCTGATGATCGCCGTGATCATCCGCAGCATCGATGCGGTGAAGAGCTTCGACATCATCTATGCCATGACCCAAGGCGGTCCCGGAACGGCATCGGAAACGATTAACATCTATCTCTACAATACGGCGTTCGCCTATTACGACATCGGCTATGGCTCCGCCATGGCGGTCGTCTTCTTCATCCTCATCGTGCTGCTCTCCTTCGTCCTGATGATGATCCGGCAGCGCGTCAACTGGTCCGACGGGGAGGCACGCTGATGAAGCGCAAGACGCTCGACCGCATCGGACTGCTGTTCGTCGCGCTGGTGATGATCTCGCCGGTCGTGCTGTTCTTCCTCTGGATGATCTCGCTGTCGCTGAAATATGAGATCGACAACGGCGCCTATCCGCCGATCTTCATCCCGGAACGTTTCGCCTGGTCGAACTATGTGAAGGTCTTCGAGGAGAACAACTTCTTCCTCTATCTCTGGAATTCACTGCTGGTGACGGGTGCCGCTACGCTTCTGGCGCTGTTGATCGGCGTGCCGGCCGGATACGGCATCGCGCGTCTGAAGGCGGAGAAGTCGGCGATGGTGATCATGATCGCGCGCATGACGCCGGGCCTGTCCTTCCTCATTCCGCTCTTCCTGCTGTTCCAATGGCTGAACCTGCTCGGTACGCTGATGCCGCAGATCATCATCCATCTCGTCGTCACCGTGCCGATCGTCGTATGGATCATGATCGGCTATTTCGAGACGACGCCGATGGAGCTGGAGGAGGCGGCAAGCATCGACGGCGCGACGCCCTGGCAGGTTTTCCGCCTGGTCGCCCTGCCGATTGCGAGGCCCGGCATCGTCGTCGCCTTCATCCTGTCGGTGATCTTCTCCTGGAACAATTTCGTCTTCGGCATCGTGCTCGCGAGCCGCGAGACACGCACGCTGCCGGTCGCCGTCTACAATATGCTGTCTTTCGAACAGGTCAGTTGGGGACCGCTCGCGGCAGCCGCGCTGATCGTCACCTTGCCGGTGCTGATCCTGACCGTGTTTGCGCAACGGCAGATCGTCGCCGGTCTGACGGCAGGCGCCGTCAAGTGAGCATGTGAGACGACCGCCGATGACTTCCTCTGCCTTCGGCCCGCCGCCCGGTCCACCACGCCGCGTGCTCTGCATCGGCGCGGCGGTGCTCGACACCCTGTTCCGCGTTCGCTCATTGCCCACGGGCCAGGGCAAGATCTTGCCCTATGGGATGCTGCAGGTCGCCGAAGGCATGGCGTCGAGTGCGGCATTCGCAGTCGCCCGGCTTGGCGGCTATGCCAGCCTCTGGGGCGCGGTTGGCAACGATACGACGGGCGAACGCATCCTTTCCGACCTCGGGAATGACGGCATAGACACGAGCGGCATGACGGTTGTGCAGGGCGCCCGCTCGGCCGTCTCGACGATCCTCATCGATGATCAAGGCGAACGCCTGATCGTGCCTTTCTACGACGAGCGGCTCCACAATACAGTGAGGCTGGTCACCGAGCAGGAGATGTCTGCTTTCGATGCGGTGCTTGTCGATGTCCGATGGCCGAAGCTTGCACTGCGGGCGCTGATCGCAGCTGGCAAGGCGGGCAAACCCGCCATACTGGACGGCGACGTTGCCGGCGAGGGCGTCATCGAGATGCTGGCGCCGGCCGCCAGCCACATCGTGTTTTCACAGCCTGCGGCCGAGCGGCTTGCCGGGACGGCGGATCTCGTCGAGACCGTCGGCCTGCTAAAGCGGAAATTCGAACATGCCTTCATCAGCGTTACGGCTGGCGAAAACGGGTCCCTGTGGTTCGACGACCCAAGCGGCGACATCCGTCACCTCGCCGCGCCGAAAGTGAGAACCATCGACACGCTTGCGGCCGGTGACATCTTCCACGGCGCCTTCGCGCTGGCAATCGCAGAAGGCCTGCCGATCGAAGAGACGATGCGATTGTCATCGATGGCGGCGGCTCTCAAATGCCAGGTGTTCGGCGGACGCATCGGCGCACCCACGCGAGCAGAGGCGTGCGATGCTCTACGGGATTGGAACGTCCGCGTTTCCCAGAAAGCGGGTGATATCAAGTTCAGATGAGGCGGGACATCGTGGTCCTCGCCGACCGCGAATTGCGCCTCCGCTGCAGGATCGCGTTGCTGGTGAACTCGCTGCCATTGTCGCTGACGATCATCTTCGACACGAGTATTCGGGCGCCTCTCCCTCAGGCTCGGGACACCGTCGCGGAGCACCGTGGATACCACTTTGAGCTCGGTTCACGTGCGTGACCGGCAATTGATTTCGCGGAACGTCTCGTTCAATTCGCTATCGCAGGATGTAAGATACCGCTATCCGCGAGCAGCAGTCTTTCGGGTGGGCATGCGCATTCAGCAACTGGCGAACACGCCACATCCTGCCCCGCCCTCACGGCCGTGAAACAGGAAGACCACGGAGAGGCCCAGCCTCTTCGCCAATTTCAGCCCTCTGTGCTCGCCAAGAACCATCATTGCCGTCGCCCAAGCGTCCGCACTCATGCAATCGTGAGCGATCACGGTCGCCGAGGCGGGCGAATCCTCAAGCGGCATGCCGCGGCATGGATCGATGGTGTGGGAGAGGCGGTGTCCGCCGACATCCACCCAATGGCGATAATCCCCGGAGGTTGCGACGGCCGCATCCTCAAGTTCGATGATGGAATGCGGCGCGCGTTGATGACGATGAGGTTTCTCGACCGCAACCGCCCAGCCCGTGCCGTCAGGCTGCGCGCCGCGGGCGCGTAGCTCGCCGTCAATGGCAAAAAGGCCCGCTTCTATGCCGTGCAGAGCGGCGGCTTCCGCCAGCCGATCGACACCGTAGCCCTTGGCGATGCCGTTTAAGTCGAAGCGCATGTCGGCATGCTTTCGCACCCGCCCGTTAGCTGCGTCGAGCTCCAGGATGTCATGAGCCGGGTTACGGCGTAAGCGGCGAGCAGCCTTTATTGCCTGTGCGTCGGCTTCTCCAACGCCGAATCCCCACGCGGCGACGGCATCGCCTATGCCGATATCGAAGGCTCCGCCTGAAGCCACGCCGACGGCAAGGCCTGCCTGAAGCACCTTCACCAATTGCTCGGGAAGGGCGACCCATTCGCCAGGACGGGCCGCGTTCAGGCGATTGAGATCGCTTTCGGGCTTCCAGGTGGACATCTGCCGATCGACCTCTGCGACGGCACCCGCCATCGCGGCGTAGACCCCAGCGGTTTCAAAGCCGTCTGGCATGTGGAAGAGGGCAGACCAGCGTGTGCCCATGGTGGGACCGTTCAGGGCATGGCGGGCGAGATCAGTAAACGTCTTCGGCATAACGGCCCTCTGCCTTGAGTGCTGCAAGACTTACGCCCTGCGGAATTAGGATTTCAGAGAGAGCGGCGGCCACACCCGCCGCCATGTCACGGCCGCCGCAGACGAGGATCTGGCTGCCTGCCGCGATGAGTCTACCGATCTTAGCGGCATCCTTGCGCAAGATGTCCTGGACGTAGGCCGGATTTGCGGTGCGCGAGAAAGCGGTGGAGACGCATGCCAGCCGGCCGTCCTGCCTCCAGTCCGACAATTCCTCCGCATAGAGAGCATCGCTCGCCGGATGACGTGTTCCGAAATAAAGATACATGGGGTGGCGGGCCCTATTCGCGCGGGCGAACCCCGCAAGAGGTCCGATACCGGTGCCTGCGCCGATCAGGATGACGGGCCTGCCGCTGTGTAAAGGCCGAAAGCTCGGATTGGAGCGAACGAAGGCCGTCACCGTCTGCCCGGGTTCCAGAGCTGTCAGTTGTCCGGAGCAGAGGCCGCCCGGCCGCTTGCGGACGCAGATTTCGAGGAACCCGTCCTTCGTGCCCGAAGCGATCGAGTAGAAGCGCGGCACTTCCGAACCTTCCGGCAGGATGCCGACCAGGTCGCCGGCTTCGAACCGCGGAAATGCGTTGCCGGCCAGACGCTGCCAGACGGACGGCATCGGCGGAGTGAAGCGCAGGATCACAGTCGTGGCCTGAACGCTTGCGCCATAGTCGCGTCGCGAGACCAGTGAAAGCTCCCAGGTCTTGGGTCTGGTGGGCCGGTGATCGAGTTCGAAGGTGAGCCCGAGCATCTCCGCGAGATCACGGCCCCAGCGAGCAAAATCCGGCGACGACTGACGGTCCACGGTGTCGTAAGGCAGCAGCCTATCCCAGCCCTTCTCTTCCGCCAGCCGCGCGATGTCGGCCGCGAAACCGCAATAGGCAGGGAAGCTCCGGTCGCCGAAGCCGAGAACGGCAAGCGAAAGCCCCTTCTCTGCAGGCGTGCGCCGAAAGCGTTCCAGAAAACCTTGCGCGGACGCCGGGGCTTCGGCGTCGCCATAGGTTGCGGCAAGAAGGATGAGCCGTTGCGCGATGGGCCAGCGTGCGGGTTGGAAGCTCGACATTGGACCGACATGGACATGCATGCCATGCGCCGCGAGCGATTTTCTCAGGGTTTCGGCAAAGCCCCAGGTCGTCCCGCCCTCGCTGCCGACGAGGATTATGGTGTCGGCCTCGTCTGCGGAAACGGAACTGCCTTTCTTCTCGCCACGCCCCCTGAACCAGACGGCGAGACCGGTCCAACTGAGGACAGGAACGGCAAGTGCGGAAACACCGAGAAGCAGGCCGAGCCACGCCATTCCCTGACCGGTATGCAGCATGGCGAGGAGGTCGGTCAGGCGATTGACCCAGTTTGAATCCTTCCAGGCGAGCAGTTCGCCGCTACCCTGGTCGATATAGCCTTCGCCGGCAGCCGTCTTGAGGGTAAATACGTCGCTTGCATCGCCGGCAGCCGGAAAGCTGAGGGAGCGAAATGTTTCGACCGGGGTCTCCTGCAGTAGGGTTATGGAGGCGATCTGAGCACCGATGGCGCCACTGACCTGCGATGGGAAGGGCGGAGCGCCGGCCCCCTCCGGCAGATAGCCGAATGTTGAGGCGGTCATCCAGAGTGCGCTTAGCGATGACAGGAGCAGGCCGGGCAGCGCAATCCGCGAGATGACGGCATGGAAGCGTCTGTCGCCCGTGCCTTTTGCAGGCTTCAGCATATGGCGCCAGCCGCCGGCACGGCGCGCCAGCAGGAATAGGCCGGACAGGGTCAGCGTCAGCAGGGATGCCGCGCCGATAGCGACGATGAGACGGCCACTATCGTCGAGGAGCAGCGCGCGATGAAGCTCGATGAGCCAACGCTCGACGGTCGACGTGTCGGCGCTGCCAGCGGGCGAGCCGGTCGCCGGGTCGATGATGGAAGACGCCGGCTGGTCGCCGTCGAAATAGTGTGCCGTGATCCGGCCGGATGGCGCGCGCCTGATCAGCTCTACTGAGGGTTCCGTTGTCTGGATCCGTGCCGCGAGTTCCGCGACACTGATGTCTTGAGTGACAGGGGTGGTGAGCCCCTCAATGGCCGGGAAGATGGAGAGTGCCGTACCGCTCAGGGCGATGACGGCGATAAGCACAGCGGCGACCAGCCCGAACCAGCGGTGGAGTGACCGGATCATGGCAATTTCCTTGCAGATTAACGCGTATAGATGAAGTCGGCGATGTAGTGACTACCTTTAGCCGCCTGACCCGATCCGGCCGAGGTTAGCGGCACGACGATTTCGTTGGGGCTGTCGCGCATGTCTTCGACGGCGGAGTCGATGTGCAGCTTATAGCCGGCATCAAAGAGGGTATCGGCGAGGTCAAGTGTGATCTTGAGCGAGCGGCCGGCCCCGACGCTGGCTCCGGTGATGCCGTTGATTTCGCCTGTGTCGCCGCCTGTGGCCCGATACCAGCCGCTCAGATGCTCGTGGTAGCGCGCCTTGCCTCCTGCCATCCACAAGCTGCCGGCATATTTTCCCTGCGCGTCGGTCACGTAGTAGGCAAGATAGGCTCCGTCTCCACCATAGTTGCGCATGCTGGTGGTGAAGGTCACTTCGGTTGCGAGCGCCAGACCGGGTACTGTCAACGCCGTCGTGACGGCCAGCGTGGCCAAATACGACTTCATCCTCATTGTTTATCTCCTTTCCGGGTGCGGTCAGTTCATCTGGGCGCGCGGCTTGCTGCCGGGCGTAAACAGGCTGTTGCTCGGGGGATTCGCTTTCTCTTGCATGGGGGGATTGCGAGCGTCGCACCCAGCCTTGCCATCGTCATCATCGTCGTCATCACTTCGGCCGCCACAGCCGTTGGCAGCGTAGCGGTCATCCTCGTGTTCACGCCGGCGTTGTTCCTCGCTGTGGCCTTTGCTCTCATGTTCGCGATAATCCGCTTTCACGACGTCGGTACCACTGAGCCTCAATGGATTAAGCGGTAGGGCCATACCGGCGAAGGCGGCGAGAATGCCGGTAGCGACAATCGCGGTAAGAAGGAGCTTGCGGTGTTTCATGCGTGTGTCTCCTTTGAGAATTGGCGAGAGCGAGGGATCACCACGTGATCGTGGGTTCCTCGATTCCGACGACATCGAGCGTCACGGGGATGCCGGTCTTCATCATCGTTTCCTCTCGGTGTCGAACCGATAATTCAGGCCGCAGACTGACCGCCACCTGACGGACGCCAAGATCTTGCTTCAGCTTCCGGTAAGCTGGCGGATGGACTACAGAGAGGGCGAAGGGAGAATTCCTGCATGAGGGTTCTGCTGATAGAGGACGATAGGGCACTGGGGACGGCTATTCGTGACCAGATCGCCGCGGACGGTCATTCCGTCGATTGGATGAGCCGCCTCGACGAGGCGCGAGATGCGTTCTGCTCGGCCGCCTACGATCTCGTACTGCTCGACCTGATGTTGCCGGACGGCCTCGGCATTCCCTTCCTCAAGGGCCTGAGGGCGCGCGGAGACGCGACGCCCGTGATCATACTGACTGCGCTGGATCAGGTTTCCGACCGAATTGCCGGGCTGAACGCCGGCGCGGACGATTATATGGTCAAGCCCTTCGACCTAGACGAACTTTCCGCACGTATCGGTTCTGTGGCGCGTCGCTATACGGGCAACCCGAACCCGATCGTTACGCTTGGACCATTGGAGGTCGACCTAGCCGCCCGCAGCGTCAGGCTTAACGGCAAGCCGGTCGCTCTGACGGCGCGCGAATGGGTGCTGTTCGAGGTTTTCGTCCAGCGTCCTGGCCAATTGCTTTCCAAGGCACAACTCGAGGAGCGGCTCTATTCGTTCGATCAGGAAGTCGGCAGCAATGCGATCGAGGTTCATGTGAGCCGGCTGCGCAAGAAGCTGGGGGCTCATGTGATCGAGACGGAGCGCGGTCTAGGCTATCGGCTGGGACGGCCATCAAGATGATGTCTTCGCTTCAGGCGCGGCTGGCAGTCGCGGTCGGTGTTTCAGTGACCATATTGTGGCTCGCGGCCGCCATAGCCACCGCGCACCGCCTCGGACAAGACATGGAAGAAGTCTATAACGACGGGTTGAAAGCGACTGCCGAGCGCATCCTGCCGATCGCCCAACATGACCTGCGCGAAGGACACCAGAGACGTGAAAGCGTCGATGATGAGGAGAACGACGACGTCGGGCGTGATCCGCGACAAGAACGAAAGGCTCGCTACGGCGAGGATGTCACCTTCATCCTGCGCGACAGACAAGGCCGTGTGCTGCTTGGTTCGGCGGGTGCGGACGCCTCGATCTTTCCTCCGTTCGAGAGACAGGGGTTTTCCCGCACCAGGACGCATCAACTCTATTATGCGGCAAGCGCTAACGGAAACCTGGTCATCGCTGTGGCCGAACCACTGGATCGTCGTCGGGAACTGTCGCAGAGCATGCTGCTCGGGCTGTTGTTGCCGCTGCTGGTTGTCATTCCGCTGAGCCTTGTGGTGATCCTGTTCGCGGTCCGCTATTCTCTGCGTCCGGTCCGTGCTCTTCGGCAGGGACTTTCCCGTCGGGGAGCGCAGGATCTGTCACCTTTGCCGGACAGCGGCTTGCCAAGTGAACTGCGGCCGATTTCCGCCGGAATCAATCAGCTTCTCGACCGCCTGAGGGCCGCGTTCGAGGCGGAGCGGGCCTTTGCTGCAAACGCGGCGCATGAACTCCGCACACCGGTTGCCGGCGCGATAGCGCAGGCGCAACGCATCCGCTCCGAGACGAAGGAAAGGCTGACGGCACAGCGCACAAATGAGATCGAAGCCACGCTCAAGCGGCTGATGCGCATGTCGGAAAAGCTGATGCAACTCGCCCGAGCCGAAGGCGGTCGGCTGCGCGCCGACGAACCGTCCGATCTGAGGACGGTGATCCGCATGATCGTAGAGGACTTCGAACGTGCCGGAGAGCGGCAAATTGAGCTGACTATGCCGGAAGGGCCTGTTCTATCGCCGCTCGATCCAGATGCGGTCGGAATCCTCTCCCGTAATCTCATCGAAAACGCATTGAAGCACGGAGCACGAGGAAGCCCGGTCGAAGTGGTTCTAGAACCTGAAGGGGTTCTTTGTGTTGCCAATGATGGAGCGACGCTTCCTACAGAGGCAATGGATCGCCTGATGCGCCAGTTCGAGCGCGGCAACGTCAAGATTGATGGATCGGGGCTTGGACTCGCCATCGTCAAGGCGATCGCAGATCGTGTCGAAGCAGCTGTCGACGTCGTGTCTCCCCGCTCAGGAAAAAGCGAGGGCGTCGAAGTGCGCGTGCGCTTGCCTATCACGTAAGAGCCTAATCTTATTGTGCCAGTCAGCGATCATTCAGGACGGTCGTAGGTAGCGCCAATTCTGGTCGACGACCCCGTGGCGATCAGCCACCGGCGATCCAACGCGGCCGCCAGGACTGTTCCCGTGAAGACCAACGTGAAAGCATTCGCCTCGAGCGTCCGCTCGATGTTCCACTTCCGATCGAGCTCCGTCAGCCTGGATTCTATCTGGTCGGGATGTGAGCCTCTCCTCCATCTGCCAGCGCAGGTCGCCGGTTGATCTCGTCGGATGTCTGGGCGCGCTGACCCGGTTTTTATGTCATGGCCATGGCGGTTCCTCCTCTTCGGGGAGCCGCAGGCTAAGCACAAAGTTGCATGCCCGATCTTGATGAGATATCGATATATATTATATTAGAACATATAATGCTTAGGCACGGAGCCAGTCATGCCCATTACAGCAATATCCGAGAAGCTTTCCGTCTCGACGCAGCCGAGCATTGAGGACATCC
Source organism: Rhizobium sp. NLR22b (assembly GCF_019685295.1). Taxonomy (NCBI): domain Bacteria; kingdom Pseudomonadati; phylum Pseudomonadota; class Alphaproteobacteria; order Hyphomicrobiales; family Rhizobiaceae; genus Rhizobium; species Rhizobium sp. NLR22b. The sequence continues at coordinate 54,097 of NZ_JABDWM010000006.1, read as the reverse complement.
AGTCACTCCGCGACAAAGGATTCAAGACACTCATCAACAACCGACCGGAAGACGAGGATCCTGCACAACCCGGCACGCAAGCGGAAAGCCAGGAAGCGAAGCACTGCGGCCTGTCCTATGCGTTCATCCCGGTCACGGCCAGCACGATCACCGAGGCGGACGTGCGTGCGTTCCAGCGCGCGGTCGACGAATCCGAGGGGCCTGTGTTCGGCCACTGCAAGACCGGCACTCGCTCGCTGAGCCTCTACTTGATCGGTGAGGTCCTTGACGGCCGCATGTCTGCCGATGAGGTCGTCGAGTTCGGACGCAGCCGCGGCTACGACACCAGCGCCGCCGCACGCTGGCTTGAGAAGCAAGCCGCGCGCCGTCCACAGGTAAAGGGCTTCTTCGACAAGCGTACCTGGAGCGTTCAGTACGTGGTTTCAGATCCCGCGAGCAGCGAGTGCGTCATCATCGACCCTGTGCTCGACTTCGACGAGAAGTCAGGGGCGACAGCGACCATCAATGCCGACGCCATCCTCGACTACGTCCGCGACCAGGGGCTGAGCGTCGAGTGGATCCTCGACACCCATCCGCACGCCGACCACTTCTCGGCGGCGCAGTATCTGAAGGAGAAGACGGGGGCGAAAACGGCCATCGGCGAGCGCGTCGTGGATGTCCAGAAGCTGTGGAAGGGCATTTACAACTGGCCAGAGCTCGCGACCGACGGTTCGCAATGGGACCGGCTGTTCGCCCATGGTGAGACCTTCAAGGTCGGCTCCATCGATGCCAAGGTGCTGTTCTCGCCGGGACACACCCTCGCCTCCATCACCTATGTGATCGGCGATGCGGCTTTCGTGCACGACACGCTCTTCATGCCCGACAGCGGGACCGCACGAGCCGACTTCCCCGGTGGTGACGCACGCGTCCTGTGGAAGTCGATACAGGACATCCTCACGCTCCCGGATGAGATGCGGATCTTCACCGGCCACGACTACCAGCCAGACGGGCGGGCACCTCGCTGGGAAAGCAGCGTCGCTGATCAGAAGAAGTTCAACCCGCATCTTGCTGTGACGGAAGAAGAATTCGTGGCGCTGAGGACGAAGCGCGACAAGACGCTGCCGATGCCGAAGCTCATCCTCCATGCCCTGCAGGTAAACATCCGCAGTGGGCGCCTGCCGGAGCCGGAAGCCAACGGCAAGCGCTACCTCAAGTTTCCGCTCGATGCGTTACAGGGAGCAGCATGGGGATGACCGCCGATCTGAAGGCAATGATGAAGGCTGGGCTGTCTCCTGCGGAGCTTTCTCTCCGCGCGGGCGAAGTGGCGAACCTTCTGAAGACGCTGTCCCATCCGGCGCGTCTGATGGTCGTCTGCACCCTGGTGGAAGACGAGTATTCGGTCGGGGAGCTTGAAGAGAAAGTCGACGTCCACCAGCCGCATCTGTCGCAGCACCTGACGGTACTGCGTGGCTCCGGCATCGTCGAAACGCGGCGGGTGGGGAAACAGATCTTCTACCGTCTGACGGAAGAAAAGGCCGCGCAACTGGTTGCCGCCCTCTATGACATCTTCTGCGTGAAGGAAGAAAAATGAGCGCCTATCTCCCATCTCTGCTCGGCGGCATGCTGATCGGGACATCGGCCGTCATGCTTCTGCTCCTCAACGGCCGAATTGCCGGGATCAGCGGGATCGTCGGGCGTCTCGCGCAAGGGATCGGCTTGACGACCAACCTTGCCTTTGTGCTCGGGCTGATGCTCGGGCCGCTCACCTATCTCCTCGTGTTCGGCGGCTGGCCGGTCGTGCAGATCACCGCCGGCTGGCCGCTGCTCATCGTGGCGGGACTGCTTGTCGGCTTCGGCTCACGCATGGGCTCGGGCTGCACCAGCGGACACGGCGTGCTTGGGCTTGCCCGCCTTTCTACACGATCGATGGTGGCGGTCGCCACGTTCCTGACCGCCGGTGTGATCGGCGTCGCAATTTTGCGAGGTGTCGGGTCATGAACAGGAAAGTCTACCAAATCGTCGCGGCGCTCGCCGCGGGCGTCGTCTTCGGCTTCGGGCTATCCTTGTCCGGCATGCTGAACCCCGTCCGCATCCAGGGCTTCCTCGACGTCTTCGGCGCCTGGGATCCGAGCCTCGCCTTCGTTCTCGGCGGTGCAGTTGCGGTCGCGGCCATCGGCGTGCAGGTGATGAAGCGGATGCGGCACCCAGCCTTTGACGACAGCTTCCATGTGCCGGCGAGCCGCCGGATCGATGCGCCGCTGGTTATCGGCTCCGTCTTGTTCGGCCTTGGCTGGGGGATCGGCGGCTTCTGTCCAGGTCCGGCAGTCGCATCCCTGTCAATGGGTCTAACTCCGACAATCCTGTTCGTCGTCGCGATGCTGGGCGGGATGACCTTGTATGACAGAGTATGGAGCGGACGGGCGTGAACTATCCTATCGTTTCGGCAGTCGGCTCCGGCGGACTCGTCGGCTTCATGCTCGGTCTCCTGGGTGGAGGCGGATCGATCTTGGCAACGCCCCTTCTGCTCTATGTGGTGGGAGTGGCCCAGCCGCACGTTGCCATCGGCACGGGAGCGCTCGCTGTTTCGGCGAACGCATTCGCAAATTTTGCCAGCCACGCGATCAAGGGTCACGTTTGGTGGCGCTGCGCGGCCGTCTTCTCTGCACTCGGCATCGCCGGCGCCGTAGGCGGCTCCAGCCTCGGCTAGGCGATAGACGGAGATCGCCTGATCTTTTTCTTCGGGATCGTGATGGTGGTCGTTGGCGCTCTGATGCTGAAACCCCGGAAGGCGGTGGCCGTCGACGGCCGCCCGGTCGACCTCAGGATGTGCCTCGCCACCGCGGCCGTGGCACTCGCCGCCGGCGCCGCATCCGGTTTCTTCGGGATCGGCGGGGGCTTCCTGATCGTGCCCGGCCTCATGCTGGCGACGGGCATGCCGATGATCAACGCGATCGGCACATCTCTCCTCTCCGTCGGTGCGTTCGGACTGGCGACCGCCCTGAACTATGCCAGTTCGGGCCTTGTGGACTGGTGGCTTGCCGCCGAGTTCATCGGCGGCGGCATTGTCGGCGGCGTTTTTGGCATGCTGCTCGCCACGCGGCTCAGCGCCTACAAAAACATCCTCAACCGCCTCTTCGCAGCGCTCATCTTCGTGGTTGCTGCTTACATTTTGCATCGGAACCGGGGGACGCTGGTGTCGGGGTAAGGCGCAAAGCAGAGGGACGGGGCGCGGTCATGTTCCGCCCTCGGTTAATGCGCCAGGAAAACTGGCATGCTGCTTTGCCCTATCATGTTGTGCGTCACGCCTTGAACAGCGTCTGCCGCCAACGAGCGTGATTGTATGCGCCCATGACGATCAAATCGGCAATCTCATCCGTCGCATGCTGCCTCAGGACCTCGTCAGTTTCAGCCCGGCGGCGGGGTGTTGCCTCAGGAGGCGGTCAACGTGGCGGTCATCCGCAACGCTCTTCGGTTCCCCTAATGGGCGAGAAGCACCGGGAGCTCAGCGTGGACGAGCAATTCGCGAGTAACGCCGCCGAGGATGAATTCACGAAGCCGGGAATGGCCGAAACCGCCCGCAACCAGGAGGTCTGCTTTTCGTTCCAGCGCAGCCGATTGGATGGCCGCGGTCGCGGTCTCTCCACCTGCCTGGATCGATACGTCTTCCACATCCAATCCAGAGTGCTTCAAAGACGAGATGAGAAGGGCGCGGTTCACCTCGTCGGTCTGCTTGTCGTCGGTGATCGAGATGACCTGCACCTTGGTCGCCCGCTCGAAGAAAATGCGGGCGCAGGATAGGGCACGCGCGGCGGTGGCGCTGCCGTCCCAGGCAACGGCGATCGTGTCTACGCGAGAGCAGACGCTGGTGGCGGGAAATAGAACGAGGGGACGGCCGCTTCCGAACAGCAGCGTCTCGGAAAGCTGGCGGGAGAGCTCCGAGGACTCGATGATGGACAGGTCGTGGCACCTGGCAATTTCGGAAAGTCGTTCATATACGAACGGCTCCGTGGCCTCGAATCCATGGATTCGTATTCGGACGTCAGTCTCCGAAACAGCGTGGGTGAGATGTTCCCGCAGCGCAGTCCCGCTGTCCCGGCTATACTGCTCTGCTTGCCCCCGCCATGTGTCGACATCGATCACTGTCGGAAAGGGCTGGTGGACCTGGGGGATGCGAACTTGCGGGATGCTGGCGACCAGATGGGCGTCATTCTGCCGAGCCAGGTCAATTGCATTGTCGATTATGGTGAAGGAACTTGCGTCGGGATAGGTCGACAACGGAAGATGGAACTGCGGGTGCATGCTGGCCTCCTGAGGTTAAACAGCCGTCATGATGCCTGCCGCAGAGGGAGTCTGCATTGCGCTTCGTCAAGGCCGCGGCGCAACCAGGCTGAGAATCTGGAAACTGGCCACCGTCTTGCTGAGGGGCTTCAACCAAGCATCCGGATGCCGCAGATTTCCTGCTGAACCGTTCGTAAGAGGGGCGAGACGTTAAGCTCCCTGAAAGCAAAAGCGTTGCCATTGTTGACCTGAATCAATGGGGCTCACGCCCGATAGACAGATGATGGCTCTATCGTCATGGCCGCGGCTTCGCGGTCATATGCGGAGGATCATTCAATGGCGAACACTACCTTGCATGCGCAACCGTCAACCTACTCTGCAATGCCGATTCATGTCTCCGTGCTGGTGCTTGGCACGACACTGGCCGCCTTCGTAACCATCTCATTCCTGCTCTGCATGGTTCTCGGCTTCGTAGCTCCCGACTGGGGGCTGCATCGGCCTTGGCTGCAGTTCTTTTCGGGTCTGACCGGCTTTGATCTTCGAAGCCTGGCCCTGGGGACGATTCAAAGCGTTATCTTCGGCGGCTACGCGGGAGCATTGATCGCTATTATCTTCAACTTCATCAGCCGACGTTTTGGCTGATGAAGGCGATCTGTGGAGCTTGGGCGCAACCTCAGCTTACGTGAGCAATTTCGCCAGAACCTGCTTCTGTTTTCATCTGAGGCTGGCGTTTCTATTACCGCAGGCGTGCGTTATCCGGGCTTTCGGACTGCGCCTGTCGCCGATCACTGCGACGGACGCAGTGTCATGGCCTCGGGTCAGCATCGGCAAGTTGTCAACTGGATGACCCGGCGCCGGATCCGACGGATCCGGCATTCGAAATCGTCCTGCTCCACTTCGGAAACAGGCGAGTAGACAGATCCACCAAAGGAGAAGGACATGAGAAAGACAAGAATTCCAAACACTCTCGTTTTGGCCGCAACGATCGCCCTCGGCGCTGCGGGATTCGCGGTCGCACAGACGAACGGACAGGGCCAGGAGTCCATGCCCGGCTCCGGCATGATGCCCGGCGGAATGATGGGGCAGGGTATGATGATGCAGCCCGGCATGATGGGAGGCATGCCCCAGATGGGCATGCGCGGTCAGATGATGAAGATCATGTTCGCAATTGCCGACGTGGACGGGGATGGTGCGCTGTCATTCGAGGAGGTCACGGCCATCCATAAGCGGATTTTCGACAGCGTGGATGCCAACAAAGACGGCAAGGTCACGCCCGAGGAGATGCAGGCGTTCTGGCGGCAATAGGCAGGACCGGTAAATAAAAGGGGCCTGTGCATGACGTTCAAGGACCGGCTTCCGAACGATCGGCTGTGGGATCGTGTCGTCGATGCCGCGGAGGCCGCGCAGCTGATCACCGATGGCATGATCGTCGGCATGAGCGGCTTCACCAGAGCCGGCGAGGCCAAGGCCGTGCCGCTGGCGCTGGCGGAACGGGCAAGACGCGATCCGCTGAAGATCACACTGATGATCGGTGCCTCGCTCGGCGACAATCTCGACGGCACGCCACCGAGGCTCATGTCATCGCGCGCCGCATGCCGGTCCAATCCGATCCCGTCTTACTCCGGGCGATCAATGCCGGCTAAGTGATGTTCGTCGACCAGAGTCGCGTCACAGAGGTGAGGAGGCGTTGATGAAGGCAATGGTCCTCGAAAGGGTGGGCTCTCCGCTGCGCTCGGAAGAGCGGCCCGATCCCGCGCCGGGATATGGGCAACTAATGCTGAGGATGGAGGCGTGCGCCATCTGCAGAACCGATCTTCACGTCTGTGACGGCGATCTGGCCGATCCAAAGCTTCCGCTCGTTCCGGGCCATGAGATCGTCGGCATCGTCGAGGCCGTCGGCGGGGGTGTCGCTTCGTCGCGGCTCGGGCAAAGGGTCGGCGTGCCGTGGCTGGGACACACTTGCGGGTCCTGCTCCTTCTGCCGCGCCGGACGGGAGAACCTTTGCGACCGTCCTGAATTCACCGGCTACACGCGCGATGGCGGTTTTGCCACACATGTCGTTGCAGATGCGGATTATGCCTTTGCGCTGGAGAACGATGCCGACCCCGTTGCGCTTGCGCCGCTGCTGTGCGCCGGCCTTATAGGATGGCGTTCGCTGAAGAAGGCCGGCGATGCCGGCAAGATCGGTCTTTACGGATTTGGCGCGGCCGCTCATATCATCGCCCAGATCTGTCGCTGGCAGGGTCGCGAGGTCTATGCCTTCTCACGCCCCGGCGACGAGGCGGCGCAAGATTTCGCGCTCGGCCTCGGCTCCGTCTGGGCGGGAGGTTCGGACGAAAGTCCGCCGGTCCCACTCGACGCGGCGATCATCTTCGCGCCTGTCGGCGAGCTCGTGCCGGCTGCCTTGAAGGCAGTGCGGAAGGGGGGCAGGGTCGTTTGCGGCGGTATCCACATGACCGATCTCCCGGCGATGCCCTATGCCCTTATTTGGGGCGAGCGAAGCGTGGTCTCGGTCGCTAATCTCACGCGCGCCGACGCGGAGGAATTCTTTCCGGTCGCTCGCAAGGCCAGGGTCAGGACCCATACGTCTGTCTATGCGCTTGTCGATGCCAACAGAGCGCTTGAGGATCTTCGGCTAGGCCGGGTGAACGGGGCCGCCGTTCTGACGCCTTGAGCGGTTGCCGCAGTCTTGACCCGAAAGCGAGACGCTCTCGTAACCGGTAGGCGGCCGTGGGATAACCTGTTGTCGGCCGGCACCCGACGCTGTCTCGCAAAATGTGGCACGATAGTGCATTCTTGATGGCGGCGAATGTCGGATGATCTTACGATCGAAGCCGCGCCACCTGTCTTTTGATGAAGAAGTGCCATGAACGGCGACATGACGACCAGATCCACCAGCGAAACCCAGCTCGTCGAGCTCGCGCGCCTGCTCGATGGAGCTAATCTCATCATCCATGGTTTCGATGGCGTCATCAGCCGGTGGACCGGCGGCTGCGAAGCACTTTACGGCTGGTCGCGGGAAGAGGCTCTCGGCAAGGTCGTACATGAGCTTCTGGCAACGCATTTCCCCCGGCCGGTGGAAGAAATCCGCGAAGCGGTGCGAAGCGAAGGCGCCTGGGAAGGCGAGGTGCTGCATCGCCACAAGGACGGGCGCACCCTCTTCATCGCTACTCGCTGGATTGGGATCGACCCATCTTCCTCCAAGGGCATGATCGTCCAGACCAACAATGATGTGACCAGTATGAAGAGGGTGCAGGATGATCTCGCAGGACGGGAGGCGCATTTGCGCTCCATCCTCGATACCGTTCCCGAGGCGATGATCGTCATCGACAGTACCGGCACCATCTCCTCTTTCAGCGCCGCGGCCGAGCGACTTTTCGGCTATTCCTCCGAGGAAGTCTTTGGCCGGAACGTCAAGATGTTGATGCCGCAGCCTGATCGCGACGCGCATGATGGCTATCTCTCTCGCTACATGACGACTGGCGAACGGCGCATCATCGGCTATGGCCGGGTAGTGACCGGGCAGCGCAAGGACGGCTCCGTCTTTCCCATGGAGCTCGCTGTCGGCGAGGCCATTGCCAATGGCAAGCAGATATTCACCGGTTTCATCCGTGATCTGACGAGCCGCCAGAGGATCGACGAGGAACTGCGCCAATCGCAGAAGATGGAAGCGATTGGTCAGTTGACCGGAGGACTGGCGCACGACTTCAACAATCTTCTGACCGTCGTCATCGGCAATCTCGAGATGATCGAGGATAAGTTGACCGACGAAAGGCTGCGGCCGCTCCTGCGTGAGGCGCAGAATGCTGCTGACGATGGCGCCAAACTTACGGGCCAGTTGCTCGCCTTTGGCCGCCGGCAGCCGCTGAACCCGAAGCTCGTTGATGTCGCGCAATTGGTTTCAGGCTTTTCCGAGCTGCTGCGGCGCACTGCGGGCGAGGCGATCGAGTTCCGTACCATCGTCACCGGCGTAGACAACAAGGCGCTCGTCGACAGCTCGCAACTCCAAAATGCGCTTTTGAACCTCGTGCTCAATGGCAGGGACGCGATGCCCCGCGGCGGGCAGGTTTCGATCGAGATCTCGCGTGTCAAGCTCGATGTCGACTATGCCAAGATGTATCCCGAGGTGCGCACCGGCGATTACGTGCTGATCTCGGTCACCGACACCGGCGGCGGCATGACGGCCGAGGTCAAGCAGCGGGCCTTCGAACCCTTCTTCACCACCAAGGGCGTCGGCGCCGGAACCGGGCTCGGCCTTTCGATGGTTTATGGCTTCGCCAAGCAATCCGGCGGTTTTATCCAGCTTTACAGCGAGATCGACCGGGGTACGAGTGTGCGCGTCTTCCTTCCAGCCGCGCGCGCGGCGGCAGAAGGCGCCGGCGAAGAGGGAGCGAAAGAGCGCCTCCAACCGAGCATTCCGGGCGGCGTCGAAAAAATCCTCGTCGTCGAGGACGATCCGCGCGTGCGCCGCGTCGCTGTCTCCCGTCTGGCAGCCGCAGGTTACACGGTCGTCTCGGCCGCGAATGGTGGGGAAGCGCTGGAGCGGCTGGACGAACATGATGATATCGCCTTGCTCTTCACCGATATCGTCATGCCTGGCGGCATGACCGGCGATGAGCTCGCCAACGAAGTGAGGGCGCGGAAGCCCGGGATCAAGATCCTGTTCACGTCTGGGTACGCGGAGCCGGCAATCGCAGGCCGGGAGCTGGCCCTTTCCGGGAGCTGGCTGAAGAAGCCTTATACCGCCCGTGAGTTGGCGTTCCGGCTCCGTGAGCTCCTCGATTGACTTCGCCTTTCGCTGGGGTTCCCGAAACTTCTCGTCGGCGCTGCCACGCGGGAAAACCTGTTGCGTGGGTGATTGCGGGGAGGAGCGGGCCGGATCTGGATAATCATGCTGCAACGACTTTCACATCGGCTGCCGCGAGTCCTTGATAGAAGCGGCGTTTAAGGGCGATGGACCACCAATCATAAAGGAAGATCTCGAGCGGGCGCCAATTCGCAACCCAGCCGAAAATAAGCAGTCTTTCGCTCAGGACCTTTCCAAGGGTGTCCGATCCCATCACGTTGATGATGAGTTGGCTGCAAACGATGCTCAACGCCAGGGTCGGAATGCCAACGATCAGTTCACGTCGCCCTTCCCCTAGGAGCTCCCGCAATTCGCGGCGAGTTTGAACGGCTCGATCGCCGAAGTTATGTTGAATTGCCTCGCATATCATTGCAGCCGAGTCGGTTGCGAGTTCTTGAACTGGCAGCTGAACGACGATCTCCAGCCGAGCGCTTCTCGGTGCTTCCTGTGCCCATTCGACGATGAAGCGCTCCGCGTCTGGATCAAGGTCCCGCTCACGAAATGGCGTGGGGTCGAGGGAGTTGAATAGGCGCGCGGCGCAATCGACTTTCAAAATGATCGTGTGGCTCTCATCGTCCATCTGCCGAACAATCTCTTTTTGGCGCCCTATGTGACGCAAACCTTCATCAGCGGTCGGGCTCGATCTCAGCATCCACATGCATGATTTCTTGAGTTTATCAGAGTTTAGGCGACGCCTTTCCTTGAGATCGGTCAAATCAGGCGCCTGCGGAAGAGTTCATGAGGGAAATTGCAATCGGATCTCAAACGCGCAGTCGCAAGCTTTCTTTGATCGACCGCAATGCAGTCCTGCCGGGAAAGGGACAGAGTTGCCTCCGAGGGTCCCCCTCTATCATCTTCAAAAGTGGAGAGATCAGATGCACGACAGTACCATACAACAGGACGTTCTGGACGAACTTGAGTTCGAGCCAAGCATTGATGCTGCCAATATCGGCGTCGCGGTCGAAAATGGCATCGTCACCCTGTCAGGCCACGTCGAGAGTTATGCGGAAAAGGCCGCTGCCGAAGCAGCGGCGCGACGTGTGAGAGGTGTACGGGCAATTGCCGAGGAAATCGAGATTCGCTATCCGGAGCGGAAGAAGCATGCCGACGACGAAATTGCTGCCCGGGCGGTGAAGATCATCAGTTGGGATACAGCACTTCCAGATGCCGCTATCGGCGTGACCGTCCAGCGCGGCTGCGTTACGCTGACGGGCGAGGTGCCGTGGCACTTCCAGCGCGTCGCGGCGGAAAATGCCGTCCGCAAACTGGGCGGGGTTCTGGCGATCGTCAATCGTGTGACCATTCGGCCGACCGCAAGCGCGGCTGACGTTCGGGAGCGTATCGAGAGTGCATTGCGCCGCAATGCCGAGATCGAGGCGTCCGGCATTCGCGCTGACGTGGCCGGCGGCAGCGTTGTCCTCAATGGCGATGTCCATTCCTTGAACGAGCGTCGCGCCGCTGAACGCGCTGCCTGGTCTGTTCCCGGCGTGACCAAGGTAGACAACCGCATCGCGGTGCACTGAAGGGAAGGGAATCGTCAGGCAACGGCTCGGCGTCTGCTCAAGCAGCATATCGGCCTGGCTGAAGTCGAGCCGCCGTGTATGACCGAATGCCGCAGATGGGGCCTCACGCGTCGCATCGATTCATGCGACGCGTTTTAAGTGTTTGGTCTCGTGTATGCCGACATTGCCACGGCGACCTCCGCGACAGGCACCATGTGAATTTCACTACTGGCGTCTTCTCCTGGCTGAACCCATCGCGATTATGATGTCTGCTTCTCCCGGGCTTCTCGGCGAATAAGCCAGAGGCCAGGCAGCATCGGCAGCCAGAACGTGAAGCCTCGCAGCATAAGTGTCGCCGCGAGTCCCATTTCGACCTGCACCCCGAGCAGGTGAAGGAGAGCGACGCAGCTTCCTTCGAAGGGACCGAGACCAAGTGGTAGCGGCGAAAGTGTCGCGACGACGGAGGCCAGAATGAAACAGACCAGGGCGTTCGACAGCTCGATGTGCACGCCAATTGCCCGTAGCGCGAGCCATAACGTTGCAGCGTCGAGTAGAAAGATCGCTGCCTGTAAGGCCGTTGCCTGAGCCAGAACGGTACCGTCGCTCAGCAAGTCGCGCCTGACTTTGGCTAGCATGTCCGCAGTTCTCGCGATAGGCGGCCAGGACAACATCCGTCTGGGGATAAACCGGCCGCGGGAGTGGGCGACAAGGAGCAGAAGAGCCGCGATGAGGACGACGACGCCACTGAAGGCGATCGATAGGGAGAACCAGATGTCGGTCAGTTCGCCTCCGTACCACAGAAGTGCGAAGGCCATGAAGGCGACCAGCAGATAGGCGGCGTAATAGGAGATTGCCGCCACCAGCAGCGCGGTTATCGCAATCGGCGAGGGAACAGCCCGCTTGATCAGGCCGCGAACCACCATGAGGCTACCGCTCAGCCCACCGGTCGGGATCGCCTGATTGGCGAAAAGTTCAACAACTGCCAGGCAAAGGAGGTCGGGGATCCGTTTGCGGTGGCCGGCCTTGGCCATCACCATTGCCCAGATTGCCGCCGCACAGACATAGGTGGCTGCCTGGACTATCAGCGCCGCCGCAAGCCAGCTGGGATCCGCTGATTTCAGTGTGGCGATGAACAGACTGAGATCGCCGAAGTGCAGGATGAAGCCGACCAATCCTGCAAGGACGAGAACGCCAATTCCCCAGCCGACGAGCAGGTTGACGGTGCTCGGCTCACTTGAAAGCGATGGGAATTCCGACTCCAGCGATGGCTCCCCCGGTGCCACGAGATCTGGTCGGCGATTGACCATGATCGCATCCTATTGTGCCGCGAGTGGCAGGTCTTCCTGCACCTGATGGGCGCTCGCACTGTCGCCACGCTGCAGCGGCTCGAAATCGGCAGGGGTGATCGTTTCGCGCTCAAGCAGCAGCTTGGCGCCTGCGTGGAGATCGGCCATGCGTGTCTTCAGCAGCGCTTTAGCTTGTTCATAAGCCTCGTCGAGCATGGTGCGAATAGCGATGTCGACCTCGCGTGCAGTAGCTTCAGAATAGTCTTTCTGCCGCAGGTCCGGCTGGCCGTCGCCCAGCCACTGAAGACGCTGCGGTTCCAGGACGGCTTGGCCGACCGAACTCATGCCGAAGCGAGTCACACATCCCCGCGCCACATCGGTGGCCTTGGCAAGGTCGTCGGCAGCTCCCGTCGACACCTCGCCGAAGACGACGGCCTCCGCGGCCCGGCCTGCTAACAGAGCGATCATCCGCTCCTTCAACTCGCCGAGGGTGATCAGAAAGCGATCCTCCGTTGGCCGCTGCAGCGTATAGCCCAAGGCCCCGATGGAACGCGGAATAATCGAAACCTTCTGCACCGGATCGGTCCTCGTCAGGGCAGCTGCCGCCAGCGCGTGTCCCATCTCGTGATAGGCAACGCGCTCGCGCTCCTGCGGATTGAGCAGACGGCTGCGGCGTTCGGAACCGGCGACGATGCGCTCCACCGCCTGAGTGAAATCATCCATATTGACGGTGGTGCCGTTGCGGCGCGTCGCGAAGATCGCCGCCTCGTTGACGAGATTGGCAAGGTCGGCGCCTGTGAACCCCGGCGTCAGGCCCGCTATGTCGTCGACCTTCACGTCAGGCGCCATCGTCACCTTCTTCGCGTGGACGGCAAGAATGGCGGCACGACCTTTCCGGTCCGGCCGGTCGATTACGACCTGCCGATCGAAACGGCCGGCACGCAGCAGCGCCGCGTCCAGAATCTCAGGTCGGTTGGTGGCGGCCAGGAGCACGATTCCCACCCGGGGGTCAAAGCCGTCGAGTTCGGATAGAAGCTGGTTGAGCGTCTGCTCCTTCTCGTCGCTGCCGCCGTAACCCGCAAGCGGGCTTCGAGCGCGGCCGAGCGCATCGAGCTCGTCGATGAAAATGATGCACGGGGCGGCGTCCCGCGCCTGCTCGAAAAGATCGCGGACGCGCGCCGCACCGACACCGACGAACATTTCGACGAATTCTGATCCGGAGATCGAGAAGAAGGGCACACCCGCCTCGCCAGCCACCGCACGAGCCAGCAGCGTCTTGCCGGTGCCCGGCGGACCCACGAGCAGGATGCCCTTGGGAATACGGGCGCCAAGCCGACCGTACTTGTCCTTCTCCTTCAGGAAGGAAACGATCTCCTGCAATTCGGCCTTGGCCTCGTCTGCACCGGCGACGTCCTCGAACGTGACACCGGTCTTGCGTTCGAGGTAGACCTTGGCCCGGGATTTGCCGATATTGATCAGCCCCCCCATGCCCTGCCGCTCCGCAAAGCCGCGGAAGAGGAAAACCCAGACGCCGAGGAACAGCAGCGTCGGCAGCACCCAGGAAAGGAGGGTCGTCAGCCAATTGCTGTCCGTGCCTCCCATAACCTTGACGCCGGCCCTTTCGAAAGCCTCGGCGGCGGCGGGATCGACGCGGTTGCTGACGAACAATGTCTTGCCGTTTTGCGGTTGCTTGAACATGCCCTGGATCGTCGTCTCAGTCAGCGTTACCGACTGTACCTTTCCGTCGCTGACCATGTGCATCAGATCGCTATAGGCAACCTCGACGACATCTCTCGATGCGAGCCAGAGCTGAAAAATTCCGACCAAGACCATCGCAACGAAGAAGTACCCAAGGTTGAAGCCGTGTTTGCGTTCCATCGGTCACTCCCGCATCCGCGTTCTTCCATTTTCCTTGCATAAGTGGGCGAGGCGATCATTGACGCCGATCAAGTTGCGGCGCGTCGCCATGGGAAAGTGTCGCGATCGGCGGAATTTGAAATTGATCCAACGCAACGCGGCAAAACCGAAAGCTGATAGACTGTGAGGTTAAGATGACGTGATGTGAGGAAGCGACATGCGCAATGATGCGAGCGGTGATTGGAAGCCTGGCATTTCGCCGGATAAAGTGCGCTTTCTCATTCTTAAGAGCCGGGAATTCGACGCGAAGGACGTGCTCACGGAGCCGGATCCCGGCTCCAATCCGACGGATGACAATATGATTGAAATCCTGGAAGAGCATCCGGATGACGTCGTCGAAAAGGAGCTGGAAAGCGCGATCTGGGCGCTCAACGAAGACGAGCAGATTGATCTTGTCGCTCTTGCCTGGCTCGGTCGCGGTGATGGCGACGCCAGCGAATGGGACGATCTGCGCCATCAGGCTGCCGAAGCGCATAACAATCGCACGGCTGCCTACCTTCTTGGCCTGCCGCTGCTGCCGGACTACCTCGAAGAGGCGCTCGACCAGTTCGGAGAGAGCTCGGCTGCCGCAATGGAAGGCAAATTGTAGAGGCACCAGTGCAACGGAAGGTACGTTGCAAAGCTTAGCCGTGCGCCGGCGAAGAGCCGCCGGTTCAAACCACACCAAAGATAGCGATAGTCAGGACCTCTTGAAGCTGTCAGCCTTTTTCTCAATCGCCTGTTCCAACTGCGCTTGCTCTTGGTCGATCATCCGACTTAGTTTTTCACGCTCTACAGGATCTCGCACCAGTTCGAGCATGTCCTGAAATCGCCTGATGTTCTGCTGGATGACATAAGGGTCCATGGTCTTAGACCTGTTCCGGACAGCGGGAACGCCCATTTTAGTCTCACGCCCGCCCAGATCAATAGCTCGTTTTAGCTATGGTCAGCTTCCATGATGTATGTTCGTTGTCACATCTATTTCCGCCGCTGGCGTTCAGTGGTGCGACCCCCTTGCATAGCTGGCAAATTCCACCATGTTGTCGACGTATTCGTCGTCATTGCCCGCCAGCAGCACCAGAGCGGAGCGCTTGACGATCCTGACTGAATGACGACCGGCGGGGGCGACGACGCCCTTGTTCGTCAGCTTCGTCATCGTCCGCGAAACCGTCTCGATGGTCAGGCCGAGATAATCCGCAATATCGAGCCGGGTCATCGGCAGCTCGATGATGGCATCGCACCGGCGGCGGTCAGCATCGCGAAGGAGTTCCTTCAATAGAAAGCTGCAAACGCGCTCCTCGGCATTCTTGCGGGAGAGGAGCACCATCTGATCCTGGGCGGCTGCCATCTCGTCGCAGAGATGGACAAAGACCTCAGGCCGCAGATCCGGTGATTTGTCGACCGCTGTCTCGAAAGCCCTGCGTGAGATGCGGCGGACCTTGATATCGGTGACCGCTTCGGCGCTGTAGAGATAGTGGCTCTTTAGCGATACGCCGATAATGTCGCCGTCATGCAGGAAACCGGTGATGACGCGGCGGCCATCGGAGATGATCTTGAAGATCCGCAGGCTGCCCTCGATAACCTCGAAGAGATGCGTGGCGGCATCCCCTTCGAAGAACAGCGATTGGCCCGCGGCGACGCGTTCGACGGGCTGTTTTTGGAAAAGTGCCTGAAGGCCGGTCGGCGCGGAGCCAGGAAAGGTCGCGCTCGTGACGCCTTCTGCATGGTGAAAATTGGCGACCTGCAGCATGTCCATCCCTCCGTGCTGTTGATGACGACAATTGACCAGCCGCCGGTGACACGCCGATGCCGCGCGTGTTAAAGATGGTGCGAATTTGTAACAGTTGGTAACAGGCAACGGCTTGTCGAGCAGAAGGGTCCGGCGGGGCCCGTTCGACGGCGGGATAATAAGGTCCATGCCTCCAGATCATCCCGTTTCGGCAACAGATGCATATTCGCAGCAGCCTCGGCCACAAATATAATGCGCCTTTCGCTGTCAGCGGCCTGCAAGCGAGCTTCCCGCAATTGGTACAATCACGCTGCCTTTCGAAGCCGGCTGGCATTGTGGAGCAGACCACCAGCAATCCTTTGCCAATCTGCGAAAATGTACAGTACGAACGGCGTACTTTCTCGCAATCTCAGTTGCGTAGTCATACAGCGCGCGGCAGATAGCATTCTGGTTTGCGCCTTCTTCAACAATAAGAACCGGCACGTCCAGCACCTCGTGATAAGGCCACTGTTGCGTGCGTTGGAGCAAACAAAAGCCTCTGATCATGCCAACTCTATCGACGGCGATGAGCATTTGGTTTGAGCCCCGATGGGTCATGCCCGCTGGATATTCGACGGTCAGCTGCTTGAGTTCCTGCCACACAGCCGGCGGCGGCATTGCGCCTCCCGCATCCAGAAACCGCTCGAGGTCCGGCCAATCGCACTCCTGAACCGGCGCTACAGTAAAGTCGTTCACACCGCTTGCCCTCCCGCTGCAATGAGGAGCAAAGATCTAACGAACTATAGATGTCGGACGGCTGGAGAACATTGCGACAGATCAAACGCTCCGGGCGGTGAGAATTGGCCTTGCCTGTCGAAGACTTGCTCGTGCGCGCTCGAAACTCCTGCGTTGGCAAACTGTCGCGGCGCGTCCTCTCTCCAACGAGATCAGATTCTAACGGAACGCGCCTGGTGCGTTGTTCCTGAAATCTGTGGCGAATTGAGCTATCGCAAGGTCTTGTGGCGAGCAGTGTGGCATTGTTTCAATACTCGGCTGGAGGCGACGACGATGAGCGTGACGATTAAGGAAATGAACACAGACGATTGCTTCGATATGCTTCGCCACGCGAAAACGGGAATATTGGCATGTAGCCATGAGAACAAACCCTATCTCGTGCCGATCTCCTTTGCCTGCGAGGAACGAAAGATCTACGCCTTCTCGCTCGAGGGAAAGAAAATCGACTGGATGCGCGCAAATCCCCAAGTTTGCGTGCTGGTCCACGAACATACATCCCGTGGCTCATGGCGTTCCGTGATTGCCTCCGGACGCTTCGAAGAATTTCCAGATAAGAATGGCTTTGCCAGTGAACGTCAGCACGCCTGGAGTGTTCTGCAGAAGGACAGCGGGTGGTGGGAGCCTGGCGCGCTCACCCCTGAAGATGGGACCGCCGCAAAGCCACGCGAGCCGATTTTCTTTGGAATTTGGGTTGAAGAGATTTCGGGCAGGCATGGTGTCGAGGCAATTTGAGATGAATCGGAAGGAGTGCCGTGAGAGCTTTGGCTCTTCCCAATAAGCCGATGTGGCGACCCTTTTTCGTTTCGGATGCCTGGCAAAATTGCTTCGCCTTTAGATCCGGATGGCTGTCATTGGATTTTGACGTGAGGACGCCTTATGTGACGGACTCGTCGCGTCCACGGTTTTGAGGCTGGGACATAGACTTGAACAGCCTCCTGAAGTGGCGTGAGAAAAACTGAAGGATAGCGGCGCTTCATAGACCGAAGGGATAAGTCTCATCCTCTCCGGCGGCCACCTCAGTCGGCAAGGGAGTTACTGCGCAGGTCTGATCGAACCACACGAACGCATCGTACTGGTCGGACAACGACGCGTAACTGTAGTGACTCCATCGCTCCGTCTCGGGCCGATAGATGACACCAATGTAGCGTTCAAGCCGCGGGGCAGCGATGACGCGGCGGAGATTGTCGTGCTCCTTTGCGCGAAAATCTACCAGGAAGCGGTCGGCGCCGACGTTGTGGAACAAGTCCTCGTAACTGCCTCGGCGAGACGATCGTATGGTCTTGATTTCCATCGGCCCATCCCATTCCGATGCCGCCGCGACGGTACCGGAATGTGTGCCAAAGCCGATCAGCGCTGCATCACGTCCATACGCCTGTCTGCACAACTGGCCGATGTTCAGCTCGCCGCGCTCCATACCCATTTCGGTGAATCGGGCGTCTCCGATGTGGGAATTGTGTGCCCAGATAACCGCTTTCGCTTTTGGACCTGTCCATGCGAGGATATTCTGCAGCGCGTTGAACATGTGCTGGTCGCGGTGGTTCCATGATTCATGGGCCCCGTAATACATGGCCCGATAGTAGCGTTCCGCGTCAGCCACAAGACGGGCATTCTGCATCGCGTCGAAGAACTCAGCGCCATCGTTCTTGGCGTATTGGAGCTCCTTCTGCAGCAGGTCGATGAGAATGCGTGTCACCGGCCGTTCGCACAGTGCATAACCTTCAGTCAGCGATGCGCGGCCATAGGCAGCCGGCTCCCGCGACCACGGCGACAGGCAGGCATACCGTTCACGCGCAATTTGCGCAGCCTTGGGATCCACGCGGTCTAGATAGGCGAGCACTGCGGCGATCGACGCCGTCATGTTGTAAAGATCCAGGCCATAGAAACCGACCTTTTCACCTTGGAGTTTCGTGGCGTTGTGATCGCGCAGGAAACTGATGAAGGCGTCGACATCCTTGTTGCGCCACATCCAGGTGGGGAATCGCGCGAACGGTGTTGAGTGCATTGGCCGATGCGGGCTTTGCCGAACATAGCGGTCGATTGCGGCGGCATCGGGCCAGTCAGCCTCCACAGCGACAATCGTGAAGCCGTGCCGCTCGATCAGACGGCGCGTGATAGCGGCGCGAGCCCGATAAAATTCCGAAGTACCGTGGGAGGCTTCGCCAAGCAACACGACCCTTGCTTGAGCGAACCGGTCAAAGACGGCTGCGAAATTCGCGTCCTCCAGCGAAGGCAGTGGCTCGGCCGCAGTCCGCAACACGGCCACTGCCGATGTCTGTGAGATTGACTGAGGTATCGCGGAGGCTGGCTGGTTGGGCGTCAACAGGTAATGCTCGAACCAGGCACTTGCCAAGTCGGTCACCGCTTCAAGCGCACCAGGTTCTTCGAACAGATGCGTGGCTCCAGGAACGATTTTGAGCAGCTTCTCACATGCGAGTGCATTTAGTGCCTTGTGGTTCAGGGTAAGAACCTCCCGATCATCGCCGCCGACAATGAGCAGGGTCGGTGCTTCGACCTCGGCCAGACGCGGCCCGGCGAGATCAGGGCGCCCGCCGCGCGAGACTACCGCTGCCACGCGGCCTTGAAGTTCGGCAGCTGCCAACATTGCCGCCCCGGCGCCGGTGCTCGCACCGAACAGCCCCAACGGTAGATCGGCAATGTCCGGCTCAGCCTGAATCCAGATCGCAGCCTCGAGCAAACGCTCGGCAAGCAATGGAATATCGAAGACATTT
The DNA here is from genome assembly GCF_019685295.1 of Rhizobium sp. NLR22b. Classification (NCBI taxonomy): domain Bacteria; kingdom Pseudomonadati; phylum Pseudomonadota; class Alphaproteobacteria; order Hyphomicrobiales; family Rhizobiaceae; genus Rhizobium; species Rhizobium sp. NLR22b. The sequence continues at coordinate 35,078 of NZ_JABDWM010000006.1, read as the reverse complement.
CGGCGGTCTGTCGCCTCATCTGCCGTCAGCAGATCAAGAAGAAGCGTCGCGAAACCCTTGTCATTCAGCCGGTCAGCGACAGCAATGTTGCGAGGACTGAGGCGGCTCGACCCACTACCATGGGCGAATAATATGATGCCCCGTGGATCCGGTGGCACGCTCAAATCGCCCACCAGACTGTGCGGCGGGACCACGATACGGCGCCTGGAACGATCTTGGCCGGTGGTACTACCCTCGGCCCATCCTTGTCTCAGCAGCCCGATTGTCTCTTCATCGGTGAGTTGGTGGAAATCGCTGTAGAATGCGCCCACTCCCTGAAAACCTCGCGCCGGATGAAGACAGACGATAATGTCCGCATATGGACGCATTTCCGCCAGCGTTGCTTCTGGCGCCACGGGAACAGCAAGTACAACTTTTGCGGCACCCTGTTTTTTGATTGCGATGAGCGCGGCTTTGGCTGTTGCCCCCGTGGCAAGACCATCATCGACGACGATTGCGGTTCGTCCCGCCGGCTCCAACCGTGCGTGACTACCGAGGTATAAGGCGCGCCGACGTTCGAGCTCGACAAGTTCCCGTTGCCGCGCACGCTCAAGGTAAGTATCGTCGGCACCCGTCGCCATTCGTACGTCTTCATTGATGACGGTTTCGGCCCCTGAGCCTTCGACGACAGCACCGAGCGCCACTTCGGGCGTCCCCGGTGCGCCAATCTTTCGGACCAGAAGGAGATCGAGCGGCGCTTGCAAAGCACGCGAGATTTCCAGCGCGACTGGTACGCCACCGCGCGGCAAGGCATAGACGACAGGTTGCTCGAGAGATAGCGCAACGAGCTTGGTCGCTAGCTGACGCCCTGCATCGAACCTGTCTCGAAATTGGAAGTGCCATCGAACCATACAGATAGAATGTGTGCCTATTGATCTGCCACGCATTGATCAACATCAAATCTTCGCGGGGAATAGATGGACCTCAGGGCGCCGAGCGATTACGGCGGCTGGAAGGAGGGTCAAAGCGGGTGCATGCTCCCGTGATCCCAACGATGACGATATTCCTGGTTATCGAGGAGGTTCCAGTTCTCTGGCCTGAGCGTCCAGACCCTCAAATAATTGCAGTTCGCGTCAATCGCCTTCTTCCTCACATTGGAAAAGAGCTTTGCGGCGATCTCCTGCTCGCGAAACGGGCTCACCACGATGAAAATCGCAACATCGAACAGACGCCCGGCAAGTGGGTGGTTCTCGATTCGAGCGTGGCAGAGTCCGCGGACGTGATCATCGATATCGGCCGCGACGATGAAGTTGCAGCGTTCCGAACCGCTAGTGACCTGACGCCAGGAGGCGAGCGTCAGACGTGGCATTGCCGCCTGGGCGACGACATACGCACGCTCTATCTGAGTTTCCTGCAACTGGCCGATCTTCAGTTCGGATGTCATATGAAACCATTCACGCCAAGCGACGGATTGCCGCCTCGCCGTTCTGACGGAGCAGCGCTTCTTGTTGCGCTGGCAACAGCGCGTCGCCTTCTCAGATGACCTGCATGCAATCGCTGATGCAGTCACGCCGGGGACAGCAAAACCTCCCCGGCACGAATTTTGATGTGAAGCCTTAATGCGATCATCCGATCGCTATCTGATCATTCAACGTCTTGATTCCCGGAGCCGACCAGGCTGCCCGTTCGGCCGCTCTCCGCTCCGACCAAGTATGGACCTTGCCTTTGAGAGTTACGCTGCCGCCGGACACTTCGACCCGAATTCCCTGCGATTCCAGCTCGGCATCACGCTTGAACGCATCCTCGATGCGCTTCTTCACGTCAGCAGCGCTGACACGAGGACTGATCTCGATCAAATTCGACAGGCCGACGACGCCCACGAGGTTGCGAACGGCATCGGACGCAGCATTTTTCTGATATTGCCATTCGGCCTTGCCGGTGAGCGTGATCCAGCCCTTTTGGACCTTGACCTGGATTGCGCCCTTCGGGACGGAAACGTTCCAGTCGAGCATGTTGGCGGCGCGGCGGGCGATATCATCGTCGGAAGCCTCGTAGTTTCCGAAGATCCTGACGTCGATCTCTTGGGCAATGCCTCGCACGCCTTTGATCCGCTTTACCACTCGCTCGGCGGTCTCCTTTTCTGAGTAGGAGCCGACGTGACCGGTGAGAGTGACGATGCCCTCTTCGACGGATATTCCGATGTTGGCGGCATCGATACTGGGTTCGAAGTCAAGCTCGTCGATGATGTTCTGTCTGAGAGTAATATCGTCCATGATTTGCTCCTTTCTGCTTTCAGGACTTTTTCCGGCAACGGCCGAAGGCGCTTTCAGACGGGAAGCCCCATGCGTTCGTTTGCCGATTTCGCGCGCAACCCCTCCTTCTGCTGAAGCAAGGCGCTGCGCAGTTGGTCAAGTTGTGCGCGCGATCTCTGAATTGGGCTTTGGTCGTTGTAGACCGCCGCCGGCAGGGTCACCCGTGGACCCTTCGAAATGCGGTGGCCTGCCCCGTCCAGGCTCATCAGACCGACGAGGCCGATGGAAGAAACGAAAATCGCTGCTGGCATCCGCATTTTCTTCTCCTTCAGAAATGAAAGGTGGTAACCGGCCCGACATATTCCGTCACGAAGCCGAAAGAACGGGCTTTCCTGATCAGTGCGTTGGCGCCAATGAGGTTGGTCTTGATGATCTGATCCTCTTTTGGATCGCCTTGGCCGAAATTCGCGCGCATCCAATGGGCTGCTCGGGGCGTGAGCGGGCTGATCGTCCAGTGGCTGGCCTCTTCACGCTTAACCCTGAAATCTGGCAGTTGCTGCTCATTCGAAGCAATTAAGACGGACATCCAATTTCTCCCCTATCGGCGCAACGATACGTTCGACATGAAGCCCGCGATACTCGGAGGTCTTCCGAGGCGCGAGCGATATACATGAGATGAGCTCCTTCTTCTTTCGTTCACCATAGGCGAAATGTTCCGGCGCTCTTTGATTCGAATCAAAGACGTCGAATGAAGTTGTTGCACGCGGGGGAAACAGGAGTGGCTCGCTTCGGACAGCCGCCTCCCAGTCGAGACGTCGACGGCGGTGGTCTGCGAAGGATTGAGCGGTTCAATGCATTTATGCAATTTCTGATCAAGGCATCGCCTACCGCGGGAGCTCAGGAGATGACCCGACGGATCTCGATCGGCATTGAAGGGTCAATTGCTCGAACTTCGATGAAGAGGAATTGCGCCAAACTCTGGTCACTGAGGCTGATTTTTTCGACCTTGACCAACGTCAATGTCCGAAAACCTATCATCGGCTAAAGGATCGGAAAAACGGATGGTCGAGGTAGATCATGAAACGGGATGTTGTCGCTATCGGAGCCTCTGCGGGTGGAATTGAAGCCGTTTCGAAGTTACTGAGTTATTTACCGGCAGAACTCCCAGCCGCTGTCTTGGTCGTCATCCATCGACCAATTGAGCCGCCGAGTTACCTGCCTGAGGTTCTCGCACGACTATGCGCGCTTCCAGTGCGCTTCGCACGCGAAGGCGAGCAACTCGAACACGGCACCTGTCTGTTGAGCCCGCCTGGCCGGCACCTGAGCGTGTCGAAGGATTGCCGAGTACATTTGTTGGCCGATGGCTTCTATCGAGCCCACAACGTCGACGCCCTTTTCATGTCTCTTGCCGCCGCAATTGCCCCGCGTACGATCGGCGTGATCCTTTCGGGCGCCCTGAAAGATGGAACGCTAGGCCTGAAGTTCCTGAAAGAAGCTGGCGGCATCGCTTTGGTGCAAGATCCGGCGGAAGCCTCCTTTCCGGACATGCCGGAGAATGCGGCGATGCACGACGGGGAGATCGATCTGATCGGTCCCATCGAAACCCTTGCTGAATTCATCTGCGAGCAGGTCGGGCTTCAACCTCTATCCCTGGGCGCGCCCCCCGCAGGATGATCATGCTCAAGGTTTGACCGATCGGCGTGGACTAGTGATGTATTCGGCTTTCCCAATGCGGGCGCAGTCCGAGTGTCCGGAGTGCAAGGGGTCTCCGGCCATATTCGTCACGTCTGCTTCGGGAGGCCGTGGTTCAGAAACGGAGAAACGTCCACATGCGGATGCCCGGCTGGCGTGTCGCCAAAGCATGGATGCTGCCATTGGTAACATTGGCTCTGGTCGGCGGTGGATTGGCCAGATTTGTGGGGCAAGAGAGCCTTGCGACGCAATTTTGGACGACGGGCACAGCAGTCGTCTTTGCGGTGCTCGTCATCGATATCGGCATTGGTCTGCACAGGAAGGATTTCGGCCTGGATCTCATCGCGGCGCTGGCGATGGGCGGGGCCATCCTGTTTGGAGAGTATCTGGCAGGGATTGTCGTGGCACTCATGTTTACTGGCGGGCAGTTCCTGGAGAACTTCGCGCAAAACAGGGCAAGCCGGGAGATGACAGCACTGCTGAGCCGGGTGCCAACGCGCGCGGCCCGGTATCAAGACAGCCGCATCGAGGATGTTGCGGTGTCGGCCATCGCGCCTGGCGATCTCGTTCTGGTCCGCCGCGGCGAAGTTGTTCCCGTCGATGGCATTGTCGCGGGCAACCTTGCCGTCCTAGATGAATCCGCACTGACGGGCGAGGCGCTGCCTATCCGACGGCAATCTGGACAGGCGGTGATGAGCGGCTCCACGAATGCCGGCGATGCGTTCGACCTGAAGGCGACGAGCGCGGCTGCCGACAGCACCTATGCCGGCGTCATCCGGCTGGTCGAGGCAGCACAGCGGACGAAAGCGCCGATCGTGCGATTGGCGGCCAAATTCGGTTTGGCCTTCCTGGCCCTCACCTTGTCGATTGCCGCTTCGGCCTGGGCACTGACCGGCGAGGCAACCCGGGCTCTTGCCGTCATCGTGGTGGCGACGCCCTGTCCGCTGATACTCGCCGTACCCGTCGCCATCGTGTCCGGCATCTCGCGCTGCGCAAAGAAGGGCGTCCTGGTGAAAGACGGAGGCGCCCTTGAAGCCCTTGCTGCCGCGAGGACGGTGCTTCTCGACAAGACGGGAACGGTTACCGATGGTCGGGCCCGCCTGATTGAGATCAAGGCACGCGGCGACCTCGATCCGCTCGACCTCTTGAGGGTGGCGGCATCGCTGGATCAGAGCTCGCCTCATGTCGTGGCCCAGGCCCTCGTGGCCGCCGCCCGTGAACGGGGGCTGCGGCTTGATGTACCCAGCGGCGTCCGGGAAACGGCAGGCTCAGGATTGACGGGCCGCGTCGCCGGGCGAGAGGTCGTGGTCGGCGGCTGGGCTTTCGCGAGCACAGGCATTGAGGACTCGGACTTTCGCCGCGAGATCGAGGCATGGATACGGCGCGACGGAACGGTCGCAGTCGTTGTGACAATAGACGGCGCCCTGGCCGGGGCGATGCTTCTGGCAGACCAGATTCGTCCCGAAGCGGGTTACGTATTGCGGCATCTGCGCGAGACCGGCATTGCGCGCATCGTTCTCGTTACCGGCGATCGCGCCGATCTCGCTGCAGGTGTTGGCGCATTCCTCGGAGTGGATGACGTCATCAGCGAAATGAAGCCCGAGGACAAGACGAATGCGGTCGACAAGGAGCGGGTGAGAGGCCGTCCCGTGCTGATGATCGGCGATGGGGTCAATGATGCGCCCGCGCTTGCCGCCGCCGATGTCGGCATAGCAATGGGAGCGCGCGGTGCCGCTGCTTCGTCCGAAGCGGCGGATGTCGTGATCCTGGTCGATCGTCTGGACAGGCTGGTCGGTGCCCTCCATATCGCACGCCGCTCGCGCGCGATCGCGCTACAGAGCGTTTATGCCGGCATGGCCCTTTCGGTCGCAGGCATGATTGCTGCCGCCCTCGGTTATCTGACGCCGGTCGAAGGAGCGCTTTTTCAGGAGGCGATCGATGTCGCCGTCATCCTGAATGCCCTGCGCGCCCTGGGGCCACCTGTCTCCTTCGCCATGGCCTCGCCGCGGTTGAGCAACGAAGACCTGCAGAGACTGGAGGCCGAGCATAAGGCATTGGCTGACGTGGTCGACGATATTGGCATGACGGCAGATCGAATTGCACGCCTGCCACAGGAAGAGGCAATAGACGAGCTCCAAAGGCTGGATCGCGGGCTGCGCGACCGTCTCCTTCCCCACGAGAAGAGGGACGAACAGGTTTACGCGCGGCTTCGCCAAAAAAACGCCAAGCCTGACATTCTGGCCGGAATGAGCCGGACGCACATGGAAATTCAGCGGCAAATTCACAACCTCACCGTCATGCGCAAGGCGTTCGACGGCAAGGCGCCGACAGAGGCGCAGCTTCATGAGGTCCAGCGGCTGCTGCACGGGCTGGAGGCGATCACACGTCTTCATTTTGCGCAGGAGGAGGAGATCTATCGCTCGCTGGAGGTCGAGTGAGGGGTCCCAGCCAGCACGGGCTACTGCGGTGTCGAACCCATCAGCGGCGCATTTCGCTGATCGTGCTCGATCATAGCTTTGATCGCTGGGATGCTGAAGACGGCCGCAACCATCAGAATGAGAACGATCAACAGGAGGTGATCGATGATAAGCCATCGCAGCCATCGTCCCGCGGAGAAGTGGTTCACGGCCTTGCTCCAATCGTAGCTGGTGAGCCAGTGAGAACGATTGTCTTCACGGCAACAGTCTAGAGGGCGCCATCGAAGAGGCATTGCGCAGGATCAAATTGCCGCCGCGCCGATTTCCTGGCGGCCGCTTTTGACGCCGGTCAATTTCATCACCGCGGATCTATGTCATTGATATCGTGCCAGCCTGTCAGGCGAGGTCATGACAACTTGGGGATAGGGCAATGCCGCACAAACAAGTTCTCTTTCATGCAGAGGCCAGGAGTAAGGTTCTTCAGGGGGCAACCAGACTGGCAGACGCCGTTCGCATCACCCTCGGCCCGCGTTCCAAGTCGGTTCTGATCGAGAAAAAGTGGGCTGCTCCCATCGTTTGCAATGACGGGGTGACGATCGCCAAGGAATTCGATCTGAAGGATCCCGAGGAAAATCTCGGCGCCCGCATGTTGCGCGCCGCTGCCGAGAAGACAGGAGATGTGGTTGGAGACGGAACAAGCACATCCACCGTGCTTGCGCACGCGATCTTGGCGGATGGTCACCGCAATGTCGTGGCGGGCGCGAGCGCCATCGACCTCAAGCGTGGCCTCGACCGCGCCGTCAACCGCACCATCAAGGCATTGCGGGATCTTTCCAGGCCGGTGACCACTGACAAGGAAAAACAGCAGGTTGCGGCGATCTCCGCACACAATGACGAAACCATCGGCCAGCTGGTCGCCGAAGCCATGACGCAAGTCGGCAAGGAAGGTGTCATCACTGTCGAGGAATCGAAGACGATGGAAACCCGGCTGGATGTCGTGGAAGGCACGCAATTCGACCGCGGCTATATCTCGCCCTATTTTGCGACGGATCCGGAAAAGATGGAATCCGTTCTCGAGGATGCTCGGATCTTGATCTTCGACAGGAAGATCTCTGCGCTTGGCGACTTGGTCGGCCTGCTCGAAGAAATCGCCAAGTCGGGCAGGCCGCTCCTCGTCATCGCCGAGGACGTGGAAAGCGAGGCGCTTGCCACTTTGATCGTCAACCAGATCCGCGGCACCTTCCGCAACTGCGCCGTCAAAGCGCCCGGCTTCGGTGACCGCCGCAAGGCAATGCTGCAGGATCTGGCGATCCTCACCGGCGCTCAGCTCATTTCGGAAGACCTCGGATTCAAGCTCGATAAGACGACGCTGGAGCAGCTCGGCACGGCGACGCGCGTTGTCGTGGATAAGGACACCACCACGATCATCGGGGGCGGCGGCTCGCAGCAGGCGATCAGGGCAAGGGGCGAGCAGATCCGCAAGGAGATTGAGACGACCACCAGCGACTATGACAAGGAGAAGCTGCAGGAACGGCTGGCGAAGCTTTCCGGTGGGGTGGCCGTCATTCGCGTTGGTGCTCCTGCGGAAGCGGAGGTGAAGGCCAAGAAGGAAGCTCTCGACGACGCGATCAATGCCACCAAGGCGGCGGTTGAGGAGGGTATCGTTCCCGGCGGCGGGCTCGCGCTCTTGCGCTGCATCGCGGCTGTGGCCGAGGAAGAACAGCTCTGCGATGGGGATGAGCGGACGGGCGTACAGATCCTGAAGCGTGCTCTGGAAGTCCCGGCGCGGCAGATTGCCGAGAACTCGGCTGTCGATGGCGGTGTCGTTGTTGCCAGGATGCTCGAAAGTCAGGGCGCGATCGGCTTCGACGCAGCGCGGAACCGCTATGTCGATCTCCTGCAGGAAGGCATTATCGATCCGACCAAGGTCGTGCGCGTCGCATTGGAAAACGCGGTCTCCGTCGCCAGCATATTGCTGCTGACGGAGGCGACGATGACGGAGATTCCCGAACCCGCCCGTCAGCCGACTGCGCCGCCGATGGAGATGTAGAGCCGGTCGACGCCGGCCGGACTTTGCGTGAAATCCTTTCGTGGCAATCAGGAAAGCGCCAGGGCGGCGCCGCGCAGGGCAACGTTCGAAGCGGTCACGATGTGGACCGGCACAGTCGACGCGAAGCCTGCTGGGCCGCCTGCAGCCATGAACGAGGCGGCGAATGTTCCCTCCGTCAGAACGTTCCGCAGATCGTTCGGCAGGCTGCCGGCCAGATAAAGTCCTCCCTCTGCGCCGTAAGCAGCAGCCAGGTCGCCGGCCAAGCGCCCGAGCCAAGTGGCAAAACGTTGGAGCGTTTCCCTCGCATGGGGGTCCGGCTCTTCGAGCGACGCGGCTTCGATGATCTCCGATACGCCGCAAGCTGATGCACTGAGACCGGCATGCTGCCGCAGCGCATCGTAAACACCGGCAAGCCCGGTTGAAGTCAGAACATTCCTTAGCACCATTCTGCCCGGTCCGCGTCGTATGCTATTGAGGACGAGGAGCTCATCCCCGTCTTCGGCACCGAACGAAATGTCGCCGGCTCGGCCCAATACGGCTTTCCAACCCGGGCCAACCGGAACGGCGGCAGCGACCTCCACGTCCCTTTCCACCAGCAGGATGGCTTTCGGTCCGACCCGCGGGGGCATTGCTTCGCCGATCCGCAGAAGGTCGTGCTGCGTCAGCAGCGGCACGGATCGACAGACTGCTTCGATGTCGCGCATAAGGCTGACTGTGGGAATGGAAAACGCGTCGTGCAGCTGTTTGGCGGTAAAACTCCAGGGATGATGAAGGAGGCGAGCCTGGCCTCCGGCGACATCGCCGGCCACGGCGAGGCTCATCCTCGCCGGCCGGTCCTGCAGCGACGTGAGATAAGCATCGATCGCCAGTTCGATCGAGTCGAATTCGGCGGTTCGAAAGTTGACATAGTGGTCCATCGCCAGTTCATCGATATCGGCCACCGCAAAGCGCAAGTGGGTCGGGCCGATCTCCCCGACAACGGCGTGACGATCTGAAAGGGTCGGCATATTGGGTCTCCACATTCTTAAACTTTTCCCAGTCTGCGCCAGCTGCTGCGCCCTGGCCTTGATTTTCATCAAGGTCGAAGGAGGCGAGCCCGTCTACTCTCGGCGCAGTTCAAGGGGGCAGGCCGGGAGCGTGTCATGGGCGGCAGGATGGAACAGGTGATCTGGTTTGAGCATCTCCGGCGCGGCGACATCGCCCGAGTGGGCGGCAAAAATGCCTCGCTGGGGGAAATGATCCAGGATCTCGCGCCGAAAGGAATTGCCGTACCCGCGGGTTTCGCCACCACCGCCGATGCCTACTGGCATTATGTCGACGCCAATGGTATTCGGGGCGAGATCGCCGCACGCATCGCCGACTGGCAGCAGGGCAAAGCGAGCTTGGCTGAAACCGGTTCGGCCATACGCAAGCTTTTCCTGCGCGGCGACTGGCCAGAGGACCTGGCGAACACCATCCGAACCGCTTACGCAGAGCTTTCGAAGCGCATCGGAAGCGAAGATGTCGCCGTTGCTGTTCGCTCCAGCGCCACGGCCGAAGATCTGCCGGATGCGAGCTTTGCCGGGCAGCAGGAAAGTTTCTTGAATATTCGCGGTGAGCGTTCGCTTCTCGATGCCTGCCGGCGCTGCTACGCTTCCCTATTCACCGACAGGGCGATCTCCTATCGCCAGACGAAGGGCTTTGAGCATCTGAAAGTCGCACTCTCGATCGGCATCCAGCAGATGGTCCGGTCGGATCTCGGCGGCTCCGGCGTCATGTTCTCCATCGACACGGAAACCGGCTTCGACAAAATCGTGCTGATCAATGCCGCCTGGGGGCTCGGTGAGAATGTCGTCCAGGGCGCCGTCGACCCGGATGAATACCAAGTGTTCAAGCCGTTTCTTGCAAAGGGCTCTCTCCGCCCCATCATCGCCCGCAAGTGCGGCGCAAAGGCAAAGAAGATGATCTATGGATCGGCCGAAGAGCCTACCCTCAACGTTCCGACCTCGAAAGCCGAACGGGCAAGCTATGTGCTTGACGATGAAGCGGTGCTCAAGCTCGCCCGCTGGGCGTCGCTCATCGAGCAGCACTACGGCTGTCCGATGGACATGGAATGGGCCCGTAACGGCGAGGCCGGAGAACTCTTCATCGTGCAGGCGCGGCCGGAAACAGTTCAGTCGAGGCACAGGACAGGGGTCTTCAGGAGCTACAGCATCAAACAGAAAGGCAGGAAGCTTGTCGAAGGTCTGGCGATCGGTGACGCCATCGTCTCGGGCCGAGTCTGCCTCATTGAAACGGCCAAGGATATCGATCAATTCATCGACGGTTCGGTATTGGTAACTGCGACGACCGACCCGGACTGGATGCCGATCATGAAACGGGCGGCGGCGATCGTTACCGATCACGGGGGCCGCACTTCTCATGCCGCAATTGTCAGCCGCGAGCTTGGCCTGCCGGCGGTGGTGGGGACCGGCAACGCGACGCTGCTGCTGCATACGGGCGAGGAGGTGACTGTGTCCTGCGCGGAGGGGGACCAAGGGTTCGTCTATGACGGGGCTGCCGAATACGAGTCCGAAACGTTCGATGCCCACGACCTGTCGGCGACGCAGACCGAAGTGATGCTGAATCTTGCAAATCCGGGTACGGCCTTCCGCTGGTGGCGGCTGCCCGCTGATGGCGTCGGCCTTGCCCGGATGGAGTTCGTCATCAGCAACGCCATCCGCATCCATCCGATGGCGCTTGTCCACTTCGACAGCCTGAAGGACGAGGCTGCCCGGAACGAGATCGCGGCGCTGACGCAGGGTTATGACGACAAGTCGGAATATTTCGTCGACAATCTCGCGCGTGGCCTTGCCCGTATCGCCGCTGTGGTCCACCCCAATCCCGCCATCGTCCGGCTGAGCGATTTCAAGACGAATGAATATGCCGGGCTTCTGGGCGGGGCTGAGTTCGAGCCCAAGGAAGAAAATCCGATGCTCGGCTTCCGCGGTGCCTCCCGCTACTATTCACCTCGCTACCGTGAGGGTTTTGCGCTGGAATGCCGCGCCATTCGCAAGCTGCGCAACGAGATGGGTTTTGCCAATGTCGTCGTCATGGTTCCCTTCTGCCGGTCGGTCGAAGAAGCTGAGAAGGTGCTGCAGGTCATGGCGGAAAGCGGCTTGAAGCGCGGCGAGGACGGACTGAAGATCTATGTCATGTGCGAGATACCCTCAAACGTCATTCTTGCTAAGGATTTCGCCCGCTATTTCGATGGCTTCTCCATCGGCTCAAACGATCTCACGCAACTGACGCTCGGCGTCGATCGAGACGCGGGCGATCTCGCCGATCTATTTGACGAGCAGGATCCGGCGGTAAAGTGGATGATTTCGAGAGTGATCACCGAAGCCAGAAAGGCCGGCGTCAAGATCGGCATTTGCGGCCAGGCGCCGAGCGACTACCCCGACTTTGCCGCCTACCTCGTCGAATGCGGGATCGACAGCATTTCCGTCACGCCGGACAGCTTCGTGGCTGTAAAACAGAAAGTGGCGGAGGCTGAGCGGTGCAGGGAGCAGACCGTTCGGGGGTGATTGCAGACGAGACCGGAATGAAGCCCCTGCGTCTATATCTTGCTGTGCCGTGCCTCTCGAGCGCGATTATTCGGCGGGGAGCGCCGCGCGCCATACAGATAAGACGCTGGATTAACCGACGCAATCAGTGTGCCGCCGGTGCAAGCTGCTTGAAGCAGCGGATGACATCTTCGTCTGACAGCTGAGGAAAGTGGAAGTAGAAATCACCGACCGCGCGGAAGGACAGCCCGGCCTCAAGGCAAACCACCTCTTCGACCTCGTCCTCGAGATCGGCGACCACCTTTGCCGGCGCAACGGGAACGGCAATGATGATGCGTTCGACCCCGCATTGTCTGATTGCCATCGCCGCTGCCTTCATCGTGGCACCGGTAGCGATGCCATCGTCCGCCAGGATGACGGTCCTGCCTTCGATGTCGATATCGGGCAAAATGCCCTTGAACACGGATCTGCGGCGCGCGATTTCTTTCAACTCCATATCCGTGGCGGATTGAAAGACGGCGTCCGAGATGTCGGTTTGGCGTATGATGTCGTCGTTCTTGAAGATACAGGGATGCGGTCCGTCGACGACCGCGCCCATAGCAACTTCAGACATTGCGGGCACTCCAATTTTCCTCACGAACACCATCGTCATTGGCGCGTCCAGAGCGCTGGCGATCTCGTAAGCAATTGGAATGCCTCCGCGCGGAAGGCCTACGACGACGACGTCTCGCCCACGATACCGGAGCAGGGCTGCAGCAAGTGCCCGACCAGCATCCTTTCTATCCTTGAACATCGTAAATCTCCTTTCGGCGCGCTTCTGAGCGCACATCGTTCTTTGGATCAATGGCCTCGGCCTACAGTGCGACTTGTTCCTGCAATACTGATCCCGATGCCTGCGCTAGTGACCGAGGAAAAGCGGCCGACTGCACGTCTCAATCATCGATCGCGTCACGCCGCCGAAAATGCGTTCGCGCAATCGGGAGTGGCTATATGCGCCCATGACAATCAGATCGGCCCCCATTTCCGCGGCGCGTTGCTTGAGGATGTCCTGGACGGGCCTTCCTCTGCTCATGACGGTTTCCGCCGTGACAGGCACGCCTTGTCGTGCAAGATAGGCAGCGATATCGGCACCCGGATCTTCGCCGCCGGGCGATGCCTTTGCCAAAGGATCGACCAGAACAAGACGCACTTCGCCGGCGCGCTGGAGAATTGGAAGGGCCTGCTGAACCGCGCGGGCCGCTTCTCTCCGGGAGTTCCAGGCGATCAGAACGGTGCGAGGGGTGAACTCGGCGGGCTGATCCGTCGGGTTCAAAAGCAGAGGGGCGGGCGCCTGAAACAAGGCTCCGCCGATGATCCGCGGGCAGAGATCGCGATCGCGGGCAGCCCGCCGGCCGACAAGAGTCAGATCGACATACAGCGCTCTTTCGGCGATCGCCTCGTCCGCCCAGGCGCCCTCCGTGTAGAGGTCCTGAACATCAAACGAAAGCCCCGAAGAGGCAAGCTGCTCTTCCACATGCCTCGTCTGCTCCGCAAGCTTCGCGATGTCGCCTCCGCGTTCCTCCAGCCAGACGGCTGAAATCTCCTCGGCAGATGCGCCAAAGGGCGGTGGCGCTGCCATGGCCGCCACTACAACCGACAAGTGCGCGCCAATCGTCTGACCACTGACGATGGCGTCCTTGATGTCGTCTTGAAAGTCGTTGACGCCAAGCACGACCAGTATCGTTTTGTAAGGCAATCTTATGCCTCCTTCTTTGGGCTGCACGCCGCAAGTCTAGTCCGCCTGCTTGCGGGCGCTTTGACTCACGTCAAGACGTGGAAGCCTTCATCCATGATCCGCCCCCTGCGAGGCAGAAACAGGCCCGTCACCTGCAGGGCTTTCACAATGGAGATGAATGCTGATCACATTTTGACCCGCATCAATGAGAAACGGCCTTAAGAGATGTCTTCTTGAAGCGCTCCAGCCGAGATGATGGTCGCTACCGCGTTTGGTCGGACGAAAGCGACTACGACATCCCTGGCGTTGATCGCACCCCATGAAAGAAAGGGGGATGAAATGAGCCAAGTTGTCTCGCGGACGGCAGAGGCATTGCTAGCCGGCGCAGGATGCCCGGATGTCCTTCGCGGTGGTGTGGACTTTCGCCTTGAGCGAACGAGCAATGATGACTGGCAGATAACGGCCGTGTCACCCCGCGCCCACGCCTGGATGCGTGACGAATTATGCGGCCCCTTCGCTCAATGCTTCAATGACGTCGTCCGAGCAGATGCTCTCAGCGCGAACTCTTTCGTGAAAGAGGCGCACGAAAGGGGATTGCGAACTGAATTCATTGGCCGCAGCGGCAAGGATCTATTTTAGCCTTTGGGGCACTAAACCGGCCGCTTAGGCAATCATTTGAAAGATCCTAGGACCGCCACCGCACGCCAGGATTTGCCACCTCGGCGAGAGCACCGACGGCGCATAGCCACAGGGCAACAGACCGAGAGAGCGGAGTTCTCCGGCGGAGAGGAGAAGAACATGATATCGGAGTTACTTAGATACACCTTACAGGTCGCGCTGATCTCGTTCATGCTTGGCAGCCTGGCAGATGTCGGCCTTAAACTTGATGTCAGGGATGCCTCGACTGCACTGCATGACAAGGAATTCGTCGTCCCCAGCGTATTGTCAGGCTTCGTTCTGGGGCCAATCCTTGCCATTGTCATCGCAAGATTGCTCGCCTTGCCGGAACCTTACGCCATCGGTTTGCTGCTGCTGGGCTTGGCGCCGTGTGCGCCATTCATGCCAATGCTGTCTGACGTTGCGAAAGGAGACGCCGCCTATACGGCGGCGTTCATCCTGATTGCTGCTCTTGGTACAATCCTCTTGATGCCGATCGCACTTCCCGTTGTTGCCCCAGGCCTCCACGCGGGTGTAGGTGTGATCGCACGGCCGCTCCTGCTTCTCATTCTCGCACCTTTCGGCATTGGAATAGCAGTGCGTCAACTGTCGAACAGGTGGGCGGATAGGTGCGACCCGATTATTAGGAAACTGGTCGCCTTCAGCACTATCGTATTGCTTTCCGTCGCGTTCCTGCAGAATTGGGACCACATTCTCAGCGCCATAGGAACCTGGGCGATAGCAGCACAGTTTATCTACTACTGCGCGCTGGCTCTGGGCTCCTACGCCGTTTCGTTCAGGCTTCCTCGCGAGAAGCGAGGCGTAGTCACACTTGGGGTCTGTACCAGGAACGTCGGGGCGGCACTCGCCCCATTGTCAGCAGTTGCCAATGCCGATCCGCGATCCAGCACGATGTGCATCCTGGCAGCCTTCATCACTCTGGCGGTCGGATTTGCCGTAGCGAAAATATTGGCTCGACTGGCGCCGAGGCCCGATTTGGCGATCAATACTGGCTAACTCCGCTTGTCCGCTCGGCAGCCCCTCCGAGTCCCTGCGAGTCTGGTGTGCGTGCCAGCGCCAAATCTTCAGGAAAGACGTATGTCCTCTCGAGCATCCGGTCGATGAGGTCCAGTTCAGCGAGCAGCGCCGGGCGCCGGTCCTGAGGCAAAATTTGCAGGGCATATTCGATCAGGGCTCGCAGACGGCGGGCGATCTGAAAGTTTTCCGCGCCGTATAAGCGTATCTCGCTGAAGGTCAGCTGCACGAAATCCTCCCAATTCGGCGTCCTGCAGATAAACCGCAGTTTGCCGGATTTTCCGCGGATCTCATCGCCGAGAAGATGCCTTCCTCCCACGAAGCAAAGAAGGCGTTGAAGCTGATCGATCGCGAGAACGGCCGTTGTGGGATCGTTGATGGCCTTTGAAAGAGCTTTGATTCCGATATCGACGATGATCCTGAAGGCAAATGTCGCATCCTGTTCGAGCGTGCGTTCCGGCCCGAAAGCGACCAAGGCTGTCACTACGCTATCCGGGGGCAGACCCTCGCCGTACAGGCGGAAAAGAATTTCGCCCGCACCAACGAAATCGCCGACTTTTGGCACCAGCTCGATGATCGAGTCCGTCCTCTCGGCCAGCGCGACGAGCGCCGTCATATTGACCGCGACCACGACCGCGGAATTGGCCCGATGGTAAACAATTCTATCGGGCGAACTCGTGAACGAGGTCACTCCACGATGGGAGCAGTCACTTTCGGCAGGTGCGGGATAGACTTCCTCAATGACGGCATGACCGCTTTCGCCGACTCTCAAGATGATGCTGACAGGACGCAGCAGGCGGGCCGCGTAGTCTATCAGATACAGGAAGGCCGCAATGGAAAGAAAGCCAAGCAGTCCCGCGATCGCAGAGACACCATGAGGAACGGTCGCATCGAGTCTGGAAAGGGCGCCGGTTGCAAACAGTAATGTAAAAATGAAAAGGCCCACGGTGAATCGGATGGCATTGTCGCGCAAAAGAGTCGTCGCGATGATCCGGGGCGTCAACTGGCCGCCGGCAACTTGAATTGCCACCAGCAGCGATCCGAACGTGAACACCACGAACGTCAAAGTCATTGTAATGATTGTCTCAAGCATCCTTTGCGTGCCCGCCACTTCCCAAGGCCAGAAGTCGATCCAAGGGGTCCAGTTTTCAAAAGCATAGACCAATCGGATGGCGGCGACGTAAAGGAGCAGGGCCACGAAGGGAACGATCCACAAAGAGGATCTGATGTAACTCCTGAAGCTATACCAGCGGTTCCAACGCATCGACTTATCTCACTCCTGAAAATTCTGAGGGCGAAATTTTGCCTTTCAACCATGGTTTATCGCCCGGAAAGATCATTGATGCCGATCAAGACACGGCGTCTATTTTGATCTCGCTTAATGTCCGGCCTGCGGAATGTGCGTAGATTTCGGACGATCCCGTCGCACCTCCAATTGCGAGGGCATACGAGGAAGGGATCACAACAGCAGCGAGCGGAACAAGCTGGCAGGTGGGAAGCCAAGACGATGTACAAGAAAGGGAAATACATCTGCGTCCCCGCACCCTTCGGTCTCTACAGCTGGTCGAAGCGGGCAGCGGGTCACCGGTGGAGGCGGGTGTGACATCGGTTTTTCTGACGCGGAACGAAGCCCGCGGAAGCGCCGCCCGCGCGGCGCGCTCGGCTCACTCTGCCGCCGCTTTCCAGCATGCCTGCAAGACATCCGGCAGACGCGCTCAGCGCAGGTTCCGTTGTGTCGTAAGCGCATGAAGAAGTCTTGATCGAACCGCCGAGGCCTTCTCCGGGCATTGACGCCGATCAAATCGCCAATCCAGCACCCGAGTATGATGAACCGCGCGAAAGAAAGGATATCGCGATGAATCAGAATATCATCTCATACAACGCGCGAGTGCTCGTCATGGACGCGAGAAAAGCCCTGCTTCTGCGCAATGTTGGGACAGCGTCCGACCTATCTCTCGAAGTCGAGCAGGTATTCGAGGCGCCGCACAATGCACCGACCCGTCAACAGGGAACAGATCGTCCCGGCCGGACCGCGAGCGGCAGCCATCGCAGCAGCCTCGGACAGACTGATTTCCATCAGCTTGAAGAAGAGCGGTTCTCTTCCATGGTCGCGGAAAAGTTGGAAATGATCTGCGCCGGCGACAACATTCAGAAGCTTTTTCTCGTGGCTCCCCCGAAGGCCCTTGCCGACTTGCGGCGTGTCATTTCGGAGGGTGTGAGGAAGCGGATCGTGGCCGAATACGACAAGGACCTCGTCAACCTTCCGGTCGACGAAATCGAAAAACATCTGACGTCGTGAACAACGAATTTATCATGGATGGCACGGCAGCGGCCAGGTCGACTCTCCGGTAGCTGATGACTGGCCGGGCAACGGCATCGGCAAAAGCACGATGGGACGATGTGCATGGCGTTCGGCGATTTCTGTTGCCTCATCGCCAACGAAAACGGGCGTGCATCGCGACGCGCGCCCGTCCGACACGAATCCGATCAAGCGACTTTTATCTCCACCTTCCGCTCGTTTTTTTTGGCATCGGCGCTCTTTGGAAGTCTCACCTTCAGGACGCCCTTGTTGAAGGTGGCCTCCACCTTGTTGGCGTCTACCCCATCTGGGATCTGGAAGGTGCGCTGGAAGGAGCCGTAGCGACGCTCGGACACATGGTATTCCTTCTGCTTATCCTCCTTCTCCTCCTGCTTTTCGCCACGGATTGTCAGGTAGCTGTTGGACAGCGTGACTTCGATGTTCTTTTCATCGAGGCCGGGCATTTCGGCGGTGATCTCGAAGGCGTCGTCCTTTTCGATCACATCGACAGCCGGGGCGGCTGCCCATCCATTCAGCGACGGAAAGCCGCGCGCGAAAATGGATCGGTCAGAGGAACGCCAAGGCGAGGGCACGAAGCCATCGAACAGACGGTCGATCTCGGAGCGCAGCGCTTCGAAGGGGGACCAGATTCCCGCCGACTGGACCGGCTTATCTTCGTTCTTAACAGCAAGTTTGGTTGCATCTGCCATGATTTTTCTCCTGTCTTCCAAGAAGGAGGCCGCATCGAAGCGCCAAGTGGAATTCGATGCAGCCGACGTCAGCTCGTCATTGAGCATCTCCATTTCAAATCTTTAGGAGCAAGTCAGCATTGACGCGGATCAAGCTTCGTGCGCGGCGGACCTCATACGTGTTCGGCGCAACTCCCTGACGCCTCAGGCGCGTTCTGGCCGGAGACGCCGTGGAGATCTTCGACGTTTCCGGCCTGCGGTGCGGCGTCGTTGGTCCTCGCGTCGGAAGAACCAGTGTTTGGCCAGCTCCGACGACAAAAGATACATCACGCTGATGGAGACGATCCCAAGTATGGTGGGAAGCGGCAAGGGGAGGAAGCCGAACCAGCGCGCGACCGGCAGGAAGGGCAGCGCAAAGGTCACCGAGATGATCACAGCAGACAGAGCGGTGAGCAGGCGCGACGGCCAGCTCTGCCAGAACCTCTTGCGTGTACGGATAATGAAGACGATCAGCAATTCCGTCAGCAGCGATTCAACGAACCACGCCGTCTGGAAATGCCGCTCGCCGGCCCCCACCAGGAAAATCAAAAAGCCGAAGGTCAGGAGATCGAAGAGCGAACTGACCAAGCCGAAGGTGACCATGAACCGTCGTACGGAGCCGATTTCCCAATGACGGGGCCGACGCCTGTCCTCCTCGTCGACATTATCGGTGGCAATCGCGAAGGAGGGGATATCAGAGAGAAAATTATTGAGCAGGACCTGCTGGGCGAGAAGGGGCAGGAAAGGGAGCGCGACGGAGGCCAGCGCCATGCTGATCATATTGCCGAAATTGGCGCTGGTGGTGATCGATATATATTTCATCGTGTTGGCGAAGGTGGTTCGCCCGTCATCAACGCCTTGTACCAGTACGCCGAGATCGCGTTTCAGAAGGACCATATCGGCGGCTTCGCGCGCCACGTCTACGGCGCTGTCGACAGAAATCCCAATATCGGCTTCATGTAGGGCGGGGGCGTCGTTGATCCCATCGCCGAGATAGCCGACGACGTGGCCGCGCGACCTGAGGGCACTTACGATGCTTTCTTTCTGATTGGGATCAATCTCGGCAAAGAGATCGATATGCGCTGCTTTTGCCGCAAGTGCTTGCGAGGAGAGCTTCGATAGGTCCGCCCCCGTAAGAATCAGATCGGATGACAGCCCGATCGCGGCAGCGAGGTGGGCGGCGACATAGCGGTTGTCACCGGAAATGACCTTGACCATGATGCCGCGCCTCGCCAGTTCGGAGAGGCAGCGCTGGATCCCCTGCTTCGGCGGATCAAGAAAAAGAAGAAAGCCTTCGAAGCAAAGGCCGTTTTCGTCCGTGCGGGCGTAAGGACCGGGAGTCCTCAAGCGCCGTGTTGCAAGACCGAGAACGCGAAAGCCCTGTTGGCTCCAGCTTTGGAACTTGCCCTCGACCGCAGCTCGGTTCTCCGGATCGAGGGGTGCCTCTTTTCCAGCGTCGCGGATGGTGCTGCAGATCCCCAGGACACCGTCGACCGCCCCTTTGCAGATCAGCACGGTGTGTCCTTCCGGAGACGTGACGATCACCGACAGTCGCTTTCGCACAAAATCGTAGGGAATTTCGTCCCGCTTGGCGAAGAACTGCTCGCGCGCATCAGTGCCCTCTGCGGCGAGGATCGCTTCGTCCAGGGGATTGGTGAGGCCGCTCTGGAGAGTGGCATTGAGACGGGCCAGCAGGAGCACGTCCTGCGATCGCTGTCCGCTCGCATCCAGGCAGCTCTCGAGACGGATGACACCTTCCGTCAATGTCCCGGTCTTGTCGGTGCAAAGAATATCCATGCTGCCGAGGTTCTCGATCGCTTCAAGCCTGCGAACGATGACGCCGTTGGCCGCCATTGCCCTGGCTCCCCGGGCAAGCGTCACACTAATGATGGCGGGCAGCAGCTCGGGCGTGAGGCCGACCGCAAGCGCAAGGGAAAAGAGGATGGAGTCAATCAGCGGGCGGCCGAGCAGCGCGTTTGCGAAGAAGACCAGAATAACCATGACGAACATGATCTCGGTCATCAACAGGCCGAACCGGCGGATACCCCGGGAAAACTCGGTCTCCGGAACCTGACGTTCCAGGCTCTCGGCGATGGAGGCGAATTCCGTGTGGATGCCGGTTTTGACGGTCAGGACGGAAGCCTTGCCGCTGCGCACGGATGTACCGGCGAAAACAACGTTACTGCGCCGGGAAAGAGGCGCACCGGCTTCCGCGATGCCCGGTATCTTCACAGCCGGGAAAGTTTCTCCTGTCAGTACTGCCTCACTGACATTGAGGTCGCGCGCTTCCAGGATGATACCATCGGCGGGGATCAGGCTGCCTGCGGAAAGATGCAGGATGTCGCCTGGCACGACCTCTTCGACGCGAATAGTACTCTCGGCGCCATTGCGCAGGACCACCGTTTTCTGTGACAGGCGCCGCTTGAGCTTTTCCGTCGCCTGCGAAGCCCCGTATTCCTGGAAGAAGCCGAGCAGACAACTGGCCAGCACGATGATCGAGATGATAAGCGTCTCATGCCCTTCGCCCACAAAAGCGGAGATTGCCGCGGCCGCGATGAGGATCAGGACGAGTGGGCTGCGGAACTGCCGCACAAGAGCCGCGGTCGCCGAGTGCCTCCGGTCCTGGCCAAGCGAATTCGGACCGCTGTCCTTCAATCGCCGTGCGACCTCGGAGGTGGAGAGGCCGTCCCGCGAACTGTGCAGCTCCGCCAAGACTGTCTCAGCGGATAAGGACCAGTAGGGCGGCCTCGCGTGATCGGAGATCGTGTCCATTCCAGATCCTTTTCAGCGATTGGCAACCGCGCCTGGCGGCCCCAAGAGAACGGAGAGACCGCCCCGCACAGCCGTCATAAATAGAAGCCGGGTGGCGGTACCGGCATGTCAGGCGGCACAACGACCTGGATCCGGTCATCCACCCGTTTCACGCCGATCGTGTTTTCCGCCGCCACGTGAAGGGCGGTCTTCTCTCGCGTGTCCAGCACCCGGCCTTCAAGCGTAACCACCCCATCGGCGACGTGCAGAGTCACGGAATCTCCCCATTTTTGACGAGCCAGCTCCGCTTCCAACGCTTTTCGGATGTCGCTATCGGCTCGTGCGGCGCAATGGCTTGCGAGTTCGCGGACGAGCGCGGCCATGACGTCGAAGCGGGTCACGATACCGATGATTTCGTCGCCTTCGACCACGGGAAGACGTTTGATGTTCTTCCTGGCCATTAGCTCGGCAGCGGTTTCGACGGATGCATCGGGCTGCACAGTCACCGCCGGACAGGACATCACTTCGCCAACGGTACTTCCGAAGTTTTTCGCGTATTCTTCAGCCAGCTCGCCCCGTGAAGAAAAGAAATCACGCCAGAGGCCGTGCGTTGCGTCGGTGTGGATTTCGCTGCGCCGCAGGAAGTCGCTTTCACTGATGATGCCGAGAAGGCCGCCTGATTGATCGGCGACGGGCAATCCGCTTATGCGGTGATCCAGCATCGCGTTGGCAGCCTCCCAGATCTTGGCATCCGGCCCGATCGTCGCCGGTTTTGGCGTCATGATTGATCGAATTTTCAACATCTTCCTGCCTCCTTAAATGACGGCAGGATACGACGTCTGCGGCGCTCTTCCTTGATCGCCGTCAATTGACATCGTCAGTCGCGATCAACGGAGGTCACCTTAACGACCGGCGAAATCCAAGCAGGGAGAAAACAAACAAGACTGTGGCAATCACTGCAAGCCAAACGAATTGCGGCCAGACGGTGACAAAGCCGGCGCCACGATAGAGGATCGCTTGCGCCATGGTGATGAAATGCGTGTTCGGCGCCGCGAGCATGATCGTCTGTATCGCCTCGGGCATGCTCTCGCGCGGAGTGGTGGCGCCGGAGAGGATCTGCAGCGGCATCAGCACCAGCATCAGCAGCAGTCCGAACTGTGGCATGGAGCCCGCAATTGTCGCTAGCGCGATGCCCATTGCCGTTGTCGCCAGGAGGTGGAGTGCCGCTCCCGCCATGAAAAGGGCCAGTGACCCCTCGATCGGCACCTGAAGCAGGCCCTCCACCATGAAAACCAAGGAAAGACCGGTTGCGACGAAGACGACCAGCCCCATGGACCAGACCTTGGCGAGCATGATCTCGAGTGGTGTAACCGGCATGACCAACAGATGCTCCACGGTACCGTGTTCCCGCTCACGTATCAGCGCAGTGCCGGTAAGGATGATCGACAACATCGTCACCATATTGATGACGTTCATCACCGATCCGAACCAGGTTTGATTGAGCTCGGGGTTGAATCGGGCCCGGAGCGCCAGATCAACCTGAGGGATTTGGGAGATTGTTTGTATGGCGGCAAAGCCCGTGATTTCCTGAGCAACAATGGATTGCACGTAACCTGATCCGGAAAATGCCTGGGTCATGCGGGTGGCGTCGACATTGAGCTGGATGACCGGCGATTTGCCGGCAATGAGGTCGCTCTGGAAATGTGGGGGAATGTCGAGCGCGAACGTATCCGTGGCTGCGTCCATGCGGGCGTCCATCTCGTCCGCGGTGATCGTCACCGGCGGCTTGAAATAGGGCTTCAAAAAAGCATCGGCGATGCGCAGCGAAAGCGGCGAACCATCTTCGTCGACGATGGCAATCGGAGCGTTGTTCAAGGTTTGGGGGACGGCCCTCGCTTCGGCATAAACGGCGACGGTGAAGGAATAGAAGATCAATCCGAGGAGGATCGGATCGCGCATCAACCCCCGCAACTCCTTGATGCCGAGATGTAAGATGGTGGCGAGGCGCATGGTTATCTCGCCTGCTTTTTGAGGAGAAGGGCGCTGGCGGCAAGGAGCAACGGCCCGGCGACGAGGATCGGAAGCAGGGTCGTTTCGAGATTGCCGAAGCCGAGCCCCTTCGAAAAAGTGCCGCGCGAGATGATGTTGAAATAGGTCGCCGGAAAGATGTGGCCAATTATCGCGCCAAAACCCTGCAGCGACGAGACCGGGTCGATCATGCCGGAGAACTGTACAGCCGGAATGATGGTCAGAAGCGTCGTGCCGAAGATCGCCGCGATCTGGCTGGACATGAAGGTGGAGATCATCAGTCCGAAAGCAGTCGCGAAGACCACGTAGAGGAAGGCGGATATCGTGAAGACGATAAGGCTGCCGGTGAACGGAACCTCAAAGATGAAGACCGCAAACAGCCAGAGCAGCGCGGCATTCATCATTCCGAGCACCAAGTAGGGAAGCTGCTTGCCGAGCAGGAATTCGAGCCTCGTCACAGGTGTGACGTAGAGATTGACGATCGATCCCAGTTCCTTCTCCCGGACGACCGAAAGAGCTGAAAGCATGGCGGGGATCAGAAGCAGCAGGAGCGGGATGACGGCCGGCACGATGGCGACCAGACTTTCAATGCCGGGATTGTAGCGAAAACGGGTCTCCACGGAGAACTGGCCGGGTCCTGGTTGGCCGTAGACTTCGCGTGCCCTGCGGGCGATCCAGCTATTGTGCATGCCCTGCACATAGCCGCGCGCCGTTTCCGCGCGCTGTGGCATCGCACCATCGATCCAGGCGCCGATCTCGACATTATGGCCGCGGGCGAGGTGTTCGGCAAAGCCGGGTGGTATCTCGATTGCGAGCTTCAGCGAGCCGTCGCGCATGCGTCGGTCGAGATCGGCGTAGTCAGTGATCGGCGACTGTTCGATGAAATAGCGAGAACCTGCAATATCCGCGATATAATCGCGGCTGGCGACCGTATCGTCCCGATCGAGCGCCGCGAAGGCAAGATCCTTGATGTCCATGTTGATGCCATAGCCGAGGACAAACATCAGGATAACGCTGCCGATCAAGGCCATGGTCGCGCGGACGGGATCGCGGCGCAGCTCCAGCGCTTCGCGGCGGCTATAGCTCAAAGCGCCGCGAAGATCGAAAGCGCGCCGCGGCTTGGCCGCGGGAAGTGGATGCGGCCTACCGATCATGGTAGACGGAGCGAGATCCGTTTTCGACGATTGACCGATCGCATCCTGGAGGTAGCTGACGAAGGCGTCCTCCAGCGTGGCCGCCCTGCGGCTTTCGCGGAGCGCCTCGGGCGTGTCCGTCACCAGAACGCGGCCGGCATGCATGAGCGAGACATGGTCGCAGCGCTCGGCTTCGTTCATGAAATGCGTGGAAATGAAGATCGTCACCTTCTCCTTGCGTGACAGTTCGATCAGCGCTGCCCAGAGTTGGTCACGAGCGATGGGGTCGACACCCGATGTCGGCTCGTCGAGAATGAGCATCTCCGGCCCATGGACGAGAGCCACCGCCAGTGACAATCGCTGCCGAATGCCGAGCGGCAGCGTGTCAGGCAGGAATTCCATGACGCCATCGAGCTGGAAGCGATGCCCCAGTTCCTCGATCCGCGCGGGGATGGTCTCGGCCGGCAACCCCAAAAGCCGCGCGTGCAGGTCGAGATTCTGCCGGACCGTCAATTCCGTGTAGAGCGAAAAGGCCTGGCTCATATAGCCGACGCGCCGGCGGACATCCATATTGCGCGTATCGACTGTTTTGCCGAACAGTCTTGCCGTGCCTCCGCTTGCCGGCAAAAGGCCGGTCAGCGTCTTCATCGTGGTCGATTTGCCGCATCCGTTCGAACCGATGAAGCCGAATATTTCGCCGCGGCGAATCTTGAAGCTGACGTTATCGACCGCGGTGAATTCGCCGAACCGTGTCGTCAGGCCCTCCGCCTCGATGACGAAGTCCGCTTCATCAGGTGTCGAGAGCGGCGGCAATTCCACGACATGATGCGACGCCCGCCTGTCTTCCGGCATCAGTGCGATGAAGGCATCGTCAAGTGTGGCCGTCTTCGTTCGCTCCAGCAGATATTGGGGCGATCCAGTCGCCACCAGCCGGCCAGCATCCATGGCCGCCAACCAGTCGAAACGCGCCGCCTCTTCCAGGTAGGCCGTTGCCACCACCACGCTGAGCCTCGGTCGCTCGGACCGTATGTCATCGATAAGGTCCCAGAATTGCCGGCGTGACAGAGGGTCGACGCCGGTGGTCGGCTCATCAAGAATCAGAAGCTCTGGGTCGTGGATCAGTGAACAGCAGAGGCCGAGCTTTTGTTTCATCCCTCCCGAAAGTTTCCCCGCCGGCCGGTCTTTGAAGCCGGAGAGGCCGGTGCGCTGCAGGAGCGTGCGGATGCGGTCCTGCCGTTCTTCTCGGCTCTGGCCGAACAGGCGACCGAAGAAGTCGGCATTCTCAAAAACCGAGAGGGTCGGATAGAGATTTTTGCCAAGGCCCTGAGGCATATAGGCGATCAGGGGGCAGGTCTGGCGACGGTGGCCGGCGCGGCGCATGTCGCCGCCAAGCACAGTCACATCGCCCTTTTGGATCTGTCGCGCGCCGGCGATCAGCGAGAGGAGTGAGGATTTGCCAACGCCATCCGGACCGACAAGGCCGGCCATCAAACCTGCCGGAATACCGATCGTGACTGCATCGAGAGCCGTGCATCCGCCGTAGGTATGCGTCACGTCCTTCAGGCGGGCGACATATGCCGAGTCTGTCATCTCGAAGGTCACAGGATGCTCCAGGTTACGGGGTGAGAGGCGTCGAAAGCGGGGCCGGCCATTTAGCGGCGGGATCGATCCTGACATAGGCTCGCCCAGGAAGGCCTGTCTTCACCTGCGTCACATATTTCTGCAGCAGTTCCTTCGGCACCTGCGCACGAAGGCGAAACATCAGCTTCTCGCGCTCCTCCTGCGTTTCGACCGTCTTCGGGGTAAACTGGGCGACGTCCGAAACGAAAGAAACTCGAGCAGGGATGACGTATTGCGGTGCGGCGTCGAGGACGATGCGTGCCTCGCTGCCGATCGCGGTGCGGCCCGCGTCCGCGGTTCCCAGAAAGAAGGTCATAAAAACATCGCCAACATCCAGGAGGTTGAGGACTCGTCCTCCGGCCGCGACGACTTCGCCCGGATGCGCAACGAGATATTGGACGCGGCCGCTTCGCGGGACCTTGAGATCGCAATCCCGCAGATCCGCCTCGATCCGCACGACGGTCGCCTCAGCGGCTTCAACGGCGGCTTCCGCGTCGATCACCTGCGCTTCGGCGTTGCCGATGGCAGCGTCAGTGGCGGCGAGGTTCGCCTTGGCTGCGCCAAGTGTGGCCGCCGCTGCGTCGGCGCGCGTGCGATCGTCGTCGAGCGTCTGCTCGGAGACGGTGCCGCTCCTTGAAAGTTGCTGACTGCGGGTAAGCCGCTTTTGCGCCGACTGAAGCTGGACGTCGTTCTGGGAAACGGTGGCTGCCGCGGCCTCCTTTTCCGCCTGCCGCTGAGCAACCAGCGTCCGTGCCGTGCCGATCGCAATTTTTGCCCTGGAGAGCTGCGCCATGGCCTCCCGCCTTTGGGCATTGAGCTGCTCGATGTCCATCGTCGCGACGACTTGGCCGGCCTCGACGAAGTCGCCTTCATGGACGAGCACGTCCGACAGACGTCCCGCCGTGCGTGCAGCGACGTCGATTTCGACGGCTTCGATGCGTCCGTTTCCACTCGCGATGCCTATCATGGCCTTCGCGGCACGCCGGTTTGCCTGAAACTGCCAGGCGGCATAGCTGGCACCCGCCAGGGCGAGGAGCAGGAGTGCAAGTTTCCAGTAACGGTTCAACGAAGGCTCCTTACCTGCGAGATCTGACGAGCCTTTCATCATACGATTCCCGGGAATCTACCTTGATGGGGATCAATCGCGACGGATTCAATTGATCTTCTCACGCGTGCTTGTGGCTATTGACAAAGATCATTGCGGCTTTCGGGCAGCCTTGTAGCCTCCCTAAGATCAACCAGCCAAACCGGAAGGAGATCACCATGTCCTTGAAAACTCTGCTTGCGATCGTCGGAGCCACGGATCCTGAAACAGAGATCAAGAGCGCCATTCAACTGGCGGTCGAGAACAGTGCTCATCTGTCGATTCTGGTAGTCGGCGCCGCGTTGCAGCCGGTCACCGTCGAATACCCGGTGACCACAGCCTGGATTGACCAAGTGCAGAAGGAGACAGATGCCCTGCAGAAGATCCGGCTGGAGGCCGAAGACTTGTGCCGCACGAACGATATCTCCTTCAATGTCGAGTGCCTCTATGAAGATCTCTTTATCCTGGAGAGCAGTATCGGCATGCGCAGCATGTACGCCGACATCGTCTTGATCGGACATGGCTTACGCGCTGACGCCGAGCTGAGGAGAACCGTTGTGGCGGCAACAACCTTCGATTCGAGGACGCCGCTGTTGCTTGTTCCGAATGCGGGCACCGCAAGCCTGAAGCCGACGAACGTGCTCGTTGCCTGGAACTCGCGACCTGAAGCCGCCAATGCCGCCAAGGCAGCTTTAGAGCTGCTGATCGCAGCCGAGGAGGTTCATCTTGTGCTCGTCGATCCGGATGGCACCTATTTCAAAAGCGGCGATGAGCCAGGGGCGGATTTTGCAACATTTCTGGCGCGCCATGGAGTAAAGATTGTTGTCGAGCAGTTGGCAAGCGGTGGACGCAGAACCGAGGAGGTTCTCCTGAGACGCGCGCGCGAGCTTGGCTGTGACATGATCGTTATGGGCGCCTATGGCCATTCGCGGCTTCGCGAAAGAATATTTGGCGGCGTGACGGCCTCGATTCTCGAGGACTGCAACACGCCGGTTTTAATGGCCCGATGAGCCAGAGCTTGCTGCCATTGGCGAAAGAGGGCAATGGCAGCTACTTGGCTTCGATTCTCCTCGGATATGCGCGAGAAGACGTGCGTTCCCGCACCTTGTCAACTTCGATGACCAGAAGCAGTGATCCGGCGGCCAGAAGCGTCAGCGCCCATTCCGCGAGGGAAATCGGCGCCAGGCCAAGCACCTCACGGAACCACGGGACATGCATGGCGCCGATATGGATGGCCTGGGCTACGACCATACTGGCAAGCAGCAGCGGGTTTTTGAAGAAGGATCGCGAGAAGAGCGAGTGATGTTCGGAACGGCAGCCGAGGGTTTGCACATTTTCGAACATGACGAAAAGCAGAAGCAACAGATTGCGCGCCTCGGATACCGGGTAGCCCTGTGACAGCAGCCAATAGAAGACCGCAAACCCGCCGCCGCCGATGACGAGCGCGGATTGGACGATGCGGCGAACCATCAGCCGGTCGAAGATCGGCTCCTTCGGACGGCGAGGTGGCCGGGCCAGTTCGTCGCCCTCAGGCGGCTCTCCCGCGAGCGTCACGTCCTGAATTCCATTCGTCACGAGATTCAGCCAGAGGAGCTGCACGGGCAACAGTGGCATTGGAATGCCGAGCGGAATCGCCAGCAGGAACAGCAGCATTTCCGCAGCTCCTGTCGCCGTCAGCATCAGGATGACTTTGCGAATGTTAGAATAGGCGGTTCTGCCCTCGCGAATGCCGCCGACGATGGAGGCGAAATTGTCATCGACAACGACGATGTCGGCGCTCTCCTTGGCGACCTCCGTACCCTTCATGCCCATGGCGACACCGACATGGGCGTGTTTCAAAGCCGGAGCATCATTGACGCCGTCGCCCGTCACCGCCACGAAATGGCCGTTGCGCGCCAGGGAGAGCACAATCGCAAGCTTCTGATTGGGAGCGACCCGGGCATAGATGCGGGCGCCGTTTGTAAGCTCGTCCAGCCGCGCCGGGCCTGCGGCCTCGGCCTCGCGCACCGCATCGCCGGTGGTCACTTGGCTCGGTCCGAACTGCAAACCCGCCTGAGCGGCAATCGCCGCCGCTGTTTTGGGGTCGTCGCCCGTCACCATCGCCACCTCGACGCCGGCGGCGCGGCATTCGCGGATCGCCTGCGGAACTTCCCGGCGGATCGGATCCTGCATGCCTGTAATGCCGAGGAATATGAGATCGACCAGGTGATGATGGCCGAAGGCGGCGTCGGCATCACTCCGGATTTCGCCTTCCGCGAAAGCGAGGACCCGAAGGCCGCGGGCCGCCATCTCCTCTTTCTGGGCAAGAAGCCTGTGTCGGTCGATTTCCACCACGCGGTCGCCGATATCCATCCGGTCGGCCATGCTGAGCAGCGTTTCGGTCGAGCCCTTCGCGAAGATGTGCACGTTTTCGCTCCCGCGATGGAAGGAGGCGGCATATTTGAGATCGGGCTCATAGGGAATACGGGCGATCAAGGGATAGTCCGCAGCCACCTTGTCTTGCGCCAAGCCCGCCTTGCGCGCGGCGGTCAGAAGGGCGACGTCGACCGTGTCGCCGATACCCTTCCAGCCGTTCCCGTCCTGCATGAGCGAGCCCTCGTTGGGAAGGGAGGCGGCTCTGAGCAGTCGGCCGGCCCGTGCGCGCGCCTCCGCCACGGCCATATTGGCTGCCTTGATCTCGCAGGTGTCCGGGTCAGTCCCCGCATCAAGGGCAAGGTCGGTGCCATCCGGGAGCCGGATATCGGTAACGGTGAGCTCATTGAGCGTTAGAGTCCCGGTCTTGTCGGTTGCGATCATGGTGCAGGAGCCGAGCGCTTCGACCGCCGGCATTCGCCGGACGATAACGTTGCGTTTCGCCATGCGACGCATGCTGATCGCGAGCGCAATCGAGATCGCGATCGGCAGGCCTTCGGGGATGGCGCTGACGGCAAGACCGACCGACATAAGGAAAAGATCGCTCCAGGCGAGCCCTCGCATGAGGCCGATGCCGACCAGGACCAGCGACGTCAATCCCACCGCCCAGGCGATCGCATTGGAGAAACGAGCAAGTCGGATCATCAGTGGCGGTTGCGAGAGGGAAGTTTTGCCGATTTCGGCGGCGATCTTGCCAATCTCCGTTGCAAGTCCTGTCCCCGTCACGATGCCCGTGCCGCGGCCACGAGTAACGAGCGTGCCGGCGAATGCGGTTGCGGTCTTGCCCTCCGCAACCGGCGCGGCGGGGGACGGTGCCGTCTTGCGCGTCGCCATGGATTCTCCGGTAAGGAGGGATTCGTCGCACAGAAGCTCGGTCGCCTCGACCAGCGCGAGGTCGGCGGGAACCCTTCCGCCGGCTTCCAGCAGCACGAGATCCCCCGGCACCAACTGGCGCGCTTCAATGTCACGCACCTCTCCGTCGCGGATGACGGCGGCACGCGGTTGTTCCAGCTTGCGAAGCGCCAGCGCAGCTCGGCCCGCCGAATATTCCTGCAGGCTGCCGATCAAACCGTTCAACAGCAAGACGACGCCGATAAAGACCGCATCCTTTGTGTCACTGATCACCAGGGAGACCGCGGCAGCCAAAAACAGGATATAGATCAGCGGGCTGCGGAACTGCCGCATGAAGACGATGGCAAAAGAGGGGGCCTCCGGCTCGGGCAGAATGTTTGGACCGTAGCGCACGAGCCGGCTCTCGGCCTCTTCAGTGACGAGGCCTCTACGGCTGCCGAAGCTGGCGGCGAATGGCTGGGGAATGGGAACGGTCATGAGATGTCTCCTGCACGAAAGTGCCGGCAGCCTGGCGCATATCACCCGGAAAGGCTTTAGCCGACCTCGTCGAGGGATCTTGCCGCTTCAAGCCGAAGCTGCTTCATTTTCTCCGGAACCGCCTGAGCGCTGATCACGACGTCTGCATAGTCGCTGAAAATCGTACTGCATGTGGCTAATAACCCTTCACAGTTGCCGGCGCCGATTTCGCCGACCTCGGCAGGATCAAAAACCGTTGCCTTTTGTCGGCGGGATGAATGGATCTGGGTAGCCTTCCTTGGGAGCTGTCTTCGTCTGCGGGGCGTTATCCGATTGATCGAGCTGCGGCCACCATGTCGCGCCGCTGTAGCCGGCCAGGATGGCAAGCAGGATCACAGCTGTTACTGTCACTATCTTCGGCATTGCGCGTTCCTTTCGCTCGGTGAGATGGCTATCTTCGAGCGAGCTTGGCCCCTGCGCATTGCGCTCGATCAATAAGCCGATCGAAGGGAATAACGATCGAGCGGGTTGCGCTTCAGCGCGATCGGCAGGTATCTCTTCGAAAGTGGCGCCGGCGTCCGCAAAGGTCGTGCGCGAGCTGGCGGAGGGCACCGCCAAAGACATGGTCGTGCGAACCTGCGCTTGAAAGCGGTGCAATAGACGTCAGCTATGCCGTTTTGGATCACGCGGCCGAAGACTTCCTGAGCCCCGTTGCCGATTATCGTCCAGCGAAAACCGTGCGGGAGCCTTCAAGTGACCCTCTGGCGGTTCATGCTCCACGATCATCAGTGCCGATGCCGATTTACGACAGCGAGCGCCTCGTCGGCTATCACCTGCTCCTCATCGGTTGGTATGACGAATGCGGCTATTGCGCTATCCCGGCCACTGATGATTAGCGCATTTGCCTTGTTCGCAGGCGCGCTGAGGTCGAGCCCCAGCCAGGCGAGATAATGTGCCACGCTCTTTCGGACTTCCGGTTGATTTTCTCCGATTCCGGCGGTGAAGACGATGGCGTCCACACCGCCCAACGACACAGCCAACCTGCCTATCTCGCCTGCTATCCTGAAACAGAAGAGATCAAGCGCTTCCCGTGCCGCCGGGTGAAAGTCCTCTACAAGCACCCGCACGTCTCCGCTCACGCCGGAAACGCCGAGCAACCCACATTTGTGATAGAGAAAATCCTCAAGCTTGTCGGGGTCGTGGAATTTGTTTCGGAGAAGATGGATGACGGCGCCGGCGTCGATCGATCCCGGCCGCGTTGCCATGGGTATGCCGTCGAGCGCGGAAAACCCCATGCTGGTATCGATGCTGACGCCATCCACCATGCCACAAAGGCTCGCGCCGCTTCCCAGATGCGCGCAAACAACCCTGCCGCTGCCCAGATCCGGTGCGAGCTCCTTGAGTTTCGAAGAAACGAACTTATAAGAAATCCCGTGGAAGCCGTATCTGCGGATTCCCGCGTCATGCAGTGCGCGCGGGATGGCCAGACGTGTGGCCATGCTGCATTGCGACGTGTGAAATGCGGTATCGAAGGATGCGGTCTGCGGCACCTCAGGACATGCCGTGCGCACAGCGCGGATCACATTCAGCGCTGGAGGCAAATGCAGAGGCGCGAGTGGTACGAGCTCTTCGATCCTCGCTTGTGTGTCCGCGTCTATCAGGACAGCGCCGGTAAACTTGGGGCCTCCATGAACGATGCGATGCCCGATCACTGCGGGCTGCGAACCTGGTGGCAGCAGCCGCGATAGAATTTCCGCAATCAAGGCGGGCCCGACTTCGGTGACGTTCGGCAGATCGGCTTCATAAACGGTCTCCCCTGTTTCGCATCTAAAGCGCGTTTCCTGGCCAATCGTCACGGTGCCCCTTGCCATCGGATGCGCGCCGGCCACTCCGATGTTGAAGGCGCCGATCTTCAAGCTCGACGATCCGATGTTGAAGGTAACTGCAATGCTGCTCATTGGACCTCCTGCAGATCTCCGCTAACGCGCCATCTTCTCGTCCTTCGTTTCCTCGCAGGCTAAAGTCAGCAGTTGAAGCGCGAGTTCCTTTGCGGCCCTTTTGTCGTCCGCGCACAACTTCAGCGGGGCGGACTTCGCTTTCAAATTTTCCAGGAGCCCGTGGCGAAGCCTGGGGATCTGATGCGAATCCGTTTTTGCGAGAAGCTCCTGCAAGCAGGTGATGGCAATCACTTCGAACATCAGAAGCTTGCCTTCGATTTCACCTTGCGAAGGAATAGCAAAGCGCTCGCCGCCTCGTTTGTAGTCTCGTTCCGTCGACAACATTTACGGGATCCCACTTTTCTTTGGGTCGTCCCCGTCGGCTTCGAGCGCGCGCTCAAGCCGGCGCAGGATGACGGCGCGGCTCTTGTGGTCGGCTGCATCCTTCAACCTGTCGGCCAGGTTGAGGACGAAGTTCTGGTAGTCGTTGTGCCAATCCCGATGTCCAATCTCCTCGGGCTGCAGACGAGCCGGTGCCACCCTGGACAGAAGTCGAGCGGATGTCCCACTCAGCTCATAGACGTCGTCGAGGTGTGGGGAAATTATCGCGACAGACAGTTTCTCGGAAAGTCTGCTCGACATCGCATCCCGGGCCCCGGCCTCGCCATGGACAAGAAACAGGCCTTTGCGGATCGGACCACGCTCCATCACCCAGTCATCCAGTTCGCTGGCATCGGCATGGCCACTATAGGCATCAAGGGTTGCCATTCTCGCGCTCACCCGGATTTCCTCGCCTTGGATCCGCACGATTTTGGCGCCGTCCTGCAAGATTCTGCCGAGCGTGCCGGCTGCCTGAAACCCCACGAAGAGCACGGTGCACTCGTTGCGCCAGAGCCAGTTCTTCAGACGGTGTCTGATCCTGCCCGCCTCGCACATGCCACTTGCCGCGATGATGATGTGAAAACCGGTTACCAGATCCAGGGCTTTGGACTGTTCGGCGGTCTCCGTAAACCTCACATTTGGCGCATTGAGCGCGCGCAAAAAGTTCGCTCCGTTCTCCATCTCGACGACATGTTTCTTGAAGGCACCGGTCGCTCTCGAGGCAAGCGGTGAGTCGATAAAAATGGGACACCGCTGCAGCGTTCCGGCTTCCATGAGCGCGAGAAGATCTGTCAGGACTTCCTGAGTGCGCTCGACCGCAAAAGACGGGACGAGAAGCACGCCATTGGGCTGGTTTGCTTGTGCGACCAGCTTCTGAAGGCGTATCCGTCTTTCCTTCAGCGCGTATTCCTCCCGCTCGCGATTGCCATAGGTGGTTTCACAGATCAAATAGTCGATCTCGCTCGGCGCTTCCGGCGGGCTCTCGAAAAGCTTGGAACCCGGTCCAATGTCGCCCGAGAACAAAAGCCTTACCGGCCCTTCCATGCCGCTCGCCTCTATTTCGATCGAGGCGGATCCGAGAAGGTGGCCGGCGTCCCAGAAACGAAATCTCACGGCGCCTGCCGTCTCGCGCCATTCTCCATATTCCACCGCGATAAACTGCGGCATGATGCTGCGCGCGTCGTCTGCGGTGTAGATCGGCTCCACCGTTTCTCCAGAGCGCCGTCGGTTCCGGCGATTAAGCTGACGAACCTCGGCTTCCTGGATATGCCCGGAATCCTGCAGCATGATGGCGCAAAGATCTATCGAAGCGGGTGTCGCGTAAATCGGGCCGCTGAAGCCGTCCTTGGCTAGTTTCGGAAGCAGGCCCGAATGGTCGATGTGGGCATGCGTGAGAAGCACCGCGCCGATCTCGACAGGCTCAAATGGGAACGGTCTATAGTTAAGTTCCTTCTCGGTTTTGGAGCCCTGGAACATTCCGCAATCAATCAGAATACGGGCACCGCCGGCCTTGAGAAGAAAACAGGATCCGGTGACTGAACCTGCGGCTCCGTGAAACTCTAGGATCGGGGTGTCCATCACTGCTCCTGTGGGTTCGGAGCCACTTTACAAAGCTAAATTCGAAACCGCTTTGATGAAGGTCAAGGAAACCCAGGGCCATCGCGATTATCCTTTTTGCATCCAGCAGAGAGGTATATCGACATGGCCATCAGGACGGCACTCAGCATCCTCAGCGTTCATCAGTTCGAGGAAGATCTCAAAACCGCCATCGACTTCTGCGGTGCCCATGGCGCGCATTTGAATGCGCTGGTGATTGCGACGGGAGCAGCTCCGATCATCGGGGACTACAATGTCATCTCGCCCGTATGGATCGAGGAACGCCAGCGCGAGATCGACGCGCTCTCCGACAAGGCTGCGGAGATCAAGGATATTCTCGACCGAAGCGAGATTTCCTACGAAGTCCAGGACGTCTACACGGAATTCGCATGGGCCGACGAAGATATTGCCGAAAGGGCACTCTATGCCGACGTCGTCCTGATCGGGCGGCAGGCGGCCCGAGACGAAGACCTCCGCAAAC
>NZ_JABDWM010000058.1:0-3286 GCF_019685295.1 Rhizobium sp. NLR22b | reverse complement strand
CAACTATCCCACCGTGCCGAAGAAGACCGAGCGGCTGCGCATCACGCCGACACCGCTGCATTCCGACGCCGATATCGCCCATCTGGTCGACGCCCTGCATTCGCTTTGGTCGCGCTGCGCGCTGGCGCGGATGGTAGCCTGAGCACAGGGGAAAGATGCACGAGATTGACCGCGATCAAAGAGATAAGTCGCCGCTCGCGGGACAAAAAGTGAAGCAAGCACCGAGGAGACAACGGCGTTGATGATAGCCCCGCATGACTGGCAAGCCGCCATTTCACCAGAAATAGCCTCCGCCATCGGCAAGGACGGCGGGAAAGAACCCCCTTCGCGGAATCGGACATTCACTCCGCTCTTCAGCCTGCTTCCGCGTCTTCGCCCACATAGGTCGCTCTCGGTTTGCGCACTTCTGGCGCTCACATCCGCAGCTCTCATCTCGCTCGCCCTGCCGATGGCTGTGCGGCGCATGGTCGATCACGGCTTCAACCAGGCGGACGGAGCCTTCATCAATCGCTATTTTCTCATGCTGATCGCGCTCGCCGTCGCGCTGGCAATCGCAAGTGCGGCGCGCTACTACTTCGTCACCACATTGGGAGAGCGGCTGGTCACCGACCTTCGCCTCGAGGTCTTCCACCATATCATCCGGCTTCCTGCGGCATTCTTCGATCGAAACCGCTCAGGCGAAATTGCCTCGCGCCTCGTGGCAGATGCGACCCAGATCAAATCCGCCGTCAGTCTCACGGCATCGGTGGCTTTGAGAAATTCAATCCTCTGCCTCGGCGCCCTTGCCATGATGTTCGTGACCAGTCCCGGCCTGTCGGCCATCGCTCTCGGGGCCATTCCCCTGGTGGTGGCTCCTCTCGTCCTGTTCGGTCGCTCGGTGCGGAAGAAATCCCGTGTCGCACAGGATGCGCTTGCCGAGGCTTCGGCCTATGCAAGCGAGATCATTGCGGCAAGCCGCACCGTGCAGGCATTCAACGGCGAAGATGCTGCGGGGCAGAGATATGGGCGCGATGTCGACCTGTCCTTCGACCGGGTGGTTGCGGCCTCCCGGGCAAGAGCCTTGCTGACCGCCATTGCCATCACGCTGGTCTTCGTCAGCGTCGTCGGCGTGCTGTGGCTGGGGGCTCATAAGGTGCTGGCGGGAACGCTCTCGCCTGGCAGCCTGAGCCAATTTCTCATCTACGCGGTGATCGCAGCCGGTTCTCTCGGCTCACTGTCGGAGGTCTGGGGAGAACTTTCGCAGGCAGCCGGCGCCGCCGGACGGCTGTTCGAACTGCTGAACGAACAGACTGACGAGCGCGAACCGCACACCTGCACGTCGCTCCGGACCCCCACCCAGGGGGGCATGGAACTGCATGACGTGCGCTTTTCCTATCCGGGCGCACCGGAAAAGGAGGTTCTGAGCGGACTTTCCTTCCGCGTTTCGCCAGGCGAAACCGTCGCCCTGGTCGGCCCTTCCGGATCCGGAAAGAGCACCGTTTTCTCCCTGCTCCTCGGCTTCTACGAAAACCAGGCGGGCAGCATTTCCATCGACGGCAGGGAGCTTGCCCTGATCTCCCCGCAGACCCTGCGTAAGGAAATCGCCATTGTCCCGCAGGAGGTGACGATGTTTGCCGCCTCCGTTTACGACAACATTGCGTTCGGAAGGCCGGACGCGCTGCGCGAAGATGTGATCGCCGCGTCGATCAAGGCGCAGGCGCATGGTTTCGTCACGAAGCTGCCGAACGGCTACGGTTCGGTTCTCGGCGAGCGTGGGCTGACGCTGTCGGGCGGACAGAGGCAGAGACTGGCCATCGCACGGGCCATGCTCAGGAACGCTCCGATCCTGCTCCTGGACGAGGCAACCGCATCGCTGGACGCGGAAAACGAGGCGCTCGTGCAGCGCGGCCTGGAGGAATTGATGGAGGCACGGACCACCATCGTGATCGCGCACAGGCTCGCCACCGTGCTCAAGGCGGACAGGATTCTGGTGATGGACAAGGGCAAGATCGTAGAAGAGGGGACTCACGCCTCGCTCATGCGCCAAGGCGGCCTTTATACGCGCCTGGCGGAGCTGCAGTTCAAGATTCCGGCCGGTCTTGAACCGGAACAGCACGCAGCGTGATGACATCATCCGGCGTCCGCGCAACGGGACTTTGATCTTCCGGCGCTATTCTTCCAGGAGGAGAGCCGTCGCGAGATAACCCATGCCGATTGTGCTCGCAAAGAGGTAGATGAACAGGCCCTGAGCGAGATAATTTTGCGGTCCGCCTGCCGCGGCAAAACCGTTCTGCCAGATGAAGAACCCCACGGCGCTTCCGATTGCAAAGCCCGTGGCCAATCGAGTGAGTATGAACCTGATCATGCCGGGCATGGCGCCCACCTCTGACATAACCGCAATAAACGTCGGGGGTGCCCGGAATGTTCCGTCCCGCAAATGATCTCTGTCAACGACCGGCAGGCGCGGCCGTGCAAGATGCGGAAGAAACCCGGAGACCGTAACAGTGCATCTTCTGCCTTTCGCAGCGGGCGTTTTCACGCTTCTCATCCTGCCCGGACCGACCAACGCCATTTTGGCGATGGCATCTCAGGGGCTGACCTTCGGACGCGCGATCGCCCTGCTCGCCACCGTCATGTCCGCATATCTTGCGATCGTCCTTCCGGCGGCCGGTCTGGCCGGTTCTTTTCTCCGCGACCACCCTCTGGTTTCGCAAGGCGTCAAACTTGTCTCGGCGACCTGGGTTTTGTACCTGGCGCTGCGGCTCTGGGGCATCGGATCGAGCCCTGTCGAGGCTGTGCGCGTGCGGCAGCTGGCCGTGACGACGCTGTTAAATCCCAAAGCGCTGATCATCGGATTGACGATGGTGCCTCCCGCGCAGGAGGTGCCTTTGACAGGATCCATCGCCATTCTCGCATCGGTGGTCCTGGCAGTCTCCTCGATCTGGCTGTCGATCGGCAGGCTCATCCTCGGACGTGAAAAACGGATACCGCCATTTGCCCGGCGGTGCGGATCCGCAACCCTCGTCGCATTCTCCGCCGTGCTGACGTTCAGCGCCCTTGGCGGATGAAACCCGCGCTGTTGCGCTGCGCGCGGCGGAGCGACTGCCTGCGCAAGCCCTTGGTGCGGCTGGCAAAGGCCGTTGTTCCATAATGTCGATTACGCCAGAAATCGCCTGTAGCGGGGCACATTCTATCTCGAACTGCAACAAAGGCGCTAAGCTGCCTGCTTTTCGGGAGCCATGGTTTGATCCGTACCTTTTCGCATTTGAGTTTTGACGAACGCCGATCGATTTCCAGGATGTTGGAT
>NZ_JABDWM010000057.1:0-3408 GCF_019685295.1 Rhizobium sp. NLR22b | reverse complement strand
GGCGGTTTATGCCGACCGTCGAACTATGCCGAACGCCTCTTTTGATGGGGACGCTACACCGTGCGTTCCCGGCCGGTTCGGCGGGTCGCCGTTGGTTGACACTCGGCATAGTTCTCATGCTCAGAGGGCGTTCAGGAATTCCAAAAGCCGGTCGCTTGGTCGAAACCGCTCGGCCTTGGCGCGTTCGTACGGCTTCAGCTTTGCGAGTGCAGATTCCTTCAGTTCGAGATGTGCATGAAGATAGGTCAACGTCGTTTCCATCGCTTCGTGGCCCAACCACAGGGCAATGACCGAGCAGTCGACGCCCGCCTGCAGTAACTCCATGGCAGCGGAGTGCCGTAAGACATGCGGCGACACCCGCTTTGAGCGAAGGGACTGGCAGTGCTCGCGCGCTTTGGCGACATATTTGTTCAGCAGTGCCTGCACGCCGTCGGCGCTGAGCCGGCCACCGTGCATGTTTGGAAAGAGAGTCGTTGCGCCTCGCTTCCCTGGTTCCTTGAGCCAATACCGGAGGGCTTGCTGGGCAACCTTTGTGAGCGGCGTACTTCGCTCTTTGCGGCCCTTGCCGATGCATTGCACATGCGCACCGCGGCCGAGCATTACCGAATCTCGGTCAAGGTCGATGATCTCCGAGACCCGAAGCCCGGTTTGGGCGGCCAGTAATAGCAGAGTGTAGTCGCGGCGTCCCAGCCACGTGCTTCGATCAGTGCAGTCCAGGATCGCTTCAATCTCGGGCCTGGTTAGAAACTGAAGTTGCCGCTTATCACATCGCTTGCTGGGGATCGCGAGCACACGCTGAATATGGGCGCTATGTGCCGGCTCCTCGAACGCTGCATATTGGAAGAAGGATCGGATGGCTGTAAGGCGGAGATTCCGGGTCCTCACCGAGGCGGATCTCTTTGTCTCAAGGTTCTCCAGGAATGCGCCGATGAAAGGAGCGTCTATATCCCGTAGTGTCAACTGAGATGGGGACCTCCCAAGGCGCGTCTGTGCGAACGCAAACAGGAGCCTGAAGGTGTCGCGGTAGGAGGCGATGGTGTTGGGACTGACACCTCGATGCTTCATGAGCCGATCTGTGAACCACCGCTCGATCAGCACGGCCAGGTCGTTCGTGCGTCTCATGACCGAGCCTCCCAGCGCTTATCCAATCGCCGGACGGCATGGTTCATCAGTTCCGGCGCGGCGGACAGATACCAGTAGGTGTCGCGAACATTGGCATGGCCGAGGAAGGTTGAGAGAACCGGCAGCTCGCGTTCCACATCTTCGCCAGCCCGATGCCAGTTGATCAGGGTCTGGACGGCGAAACGGTGGCGAAGATCATGAATCCGTGGACCATCTCGTTTCCCCTCCTGCCGTAATCCGATTTGCCGGGATAGTCGCCAGAACACGCGGTGCACGTATTGATGCAATAATCTGCCGCCCTGTTCGGCGACGAAGAAATAGGGACTACGAGGCGTACGAAGGTGTGCATCGCGTCGGGCGGCATAGTCCAACAATACAGCGACTGTCGTGGCATGCAGCGGCACCAGCCTTGTCTTGCCGAACTTTGTCTCGCGAATGGTGAGGACGCCCTGGTCGAGATCGACGTCGGCCCGGCGTAGGCCGAGCGCTTCGGAATGGCGCAGTCCGGCGACCGCTATCAGCCCGAACAGGCAGTGATATGTCCAGCGCCGCAGGGCGTTGGCCGGCGGCAACGACAGTGCTGCCGCCAGAAGCGCCTGAATCTCGACTTCACTATAGATGTAGGGCTTTGTGCGCCGTGCCGGCGGCACTGCGTCGCTCGGTGGCACTTCCGTCAGAGGATCGAAATGACTGAGGTGCTGGGCAAAGCAGCGCACATCAGCCAGTCGGATTGACCAACTCGGCTGCCGGCCCATCGAGGTGACCCACTCCATTGCCAGGTCCGCCGTAATGGTCTCGGCGCCGCGGGCCTCCATGAAAGCGACGAACCCCGACAATCGTTTTGCCGGACCGTCATATATGTATCCCAGCCCTTGGCGCATGCCGATGTAGCGCTCAAACGCGGTGCGAAGCCGGCTCATTGGACACCTCCCGGCCAGGGGAGGCTCAGTTCGCGCAACTTCTCAACATCGAGCTTGGCATAGATCCTTGTACTGTCGATGCTTCGATGGCGGAGCAGTTGACCGATCTCGGCAA
This sequence comes from Rhizobium sp. NLR22b, assembly GCF_019685295.1. Classification (NCBI taxonomy): domain Bacteria; kingdom Pseudomonadati; phylum Pseudomonadota; class Alphaproteobacteria; order Hyphomicrobiales; family Rhizobiaceae; genus Rhizobium; species Rhizobium sp. NLR22b. The sequence goes on along the minus strand of NZ_JABDWM010000057.1, from coordinate 1,251 downwards.
AGCTGGCGCCCGACCGCAAAAGGTCGGTTGCAAGGCTGTGGCGGAAAAGATGGGCGCCGTGATGCGCATAGCCGTCAATGCCCGCCCGTTCGAGTGCCTGCTTTGCGATCATCGTGATGGCGCAGCCGGAGGCAAAACCCACATGCGGCGCAAGAGTTCGCAAGAAAACTCGCCGACACGCCGAAGCGGGGCGCCCATGCCGGATATAAGCCACGATCGCTGTTCCGACGTCGTGACGCAGCGGCATCGTTGCTTGTTGCCGCCCCTTTCCGTGTACGAGAATCGTGCCCGACTGCCAGTCGATATCGTCAAGATTGAGGGTCGCAACTTCGCTGGCGCGCAAGCCGAGCTTGGCGAGGATCATCAGAACCGCATAGTCCCGATGGCCCATTGCCGTCGTCCGATCGCAGGCATCGAGAACCTTCTGGACCTTCTCGGGCGGCAGGAATGTTGGAAGGCCGGCAAGTCGCCAGCGGCGGATGGACGGCACACAGTCAGCGAGCGGCGTCGAGATGAAACCCTTCAGATGCAAATAGCGCAAGAACGCACGCACAACTCCGCACATGGCTTTGCCACTGTCGGCGGAACCGTCAAGCGCATGTCGTTCGACATAGCCGATGACGATCTCCGGGGTGAGCGCTGCAAACTCGTCTGCGCCGGCCGGACAGATCTCCATCAGAAATCGATGCGACAGCAGCTTGTGACTTTCCACCGTTGAGGCTGCGAGCCCTCTCTCATTCGAGAGATAAGCTGCGAACATATCGACAATCTGCTCGTGCTCCGTGCGCTCAATCGGAACGGCGGCTGATATCAAACCTTCTTGCCGCAATGTAGAGAGTAAGCGGCGGAGAGCTGATCGGTCGCCCGCGTCAGGTCTCCAGTGTTTGAAACGGTGCTCGAAAAACCGACTAACGTGACCTTCGCTTAAATCCCGGGGCTCATGTCCGCTGCCAACATGCCAGTCCATCAGCTCTCGAAACAGGCTCAGCGATCGCCAGGTACATTGCCGACCCAAGCCTTCGTTCGACAACCTGGCGGCGTAAACTTGGGCAAACTTGCCATGCGGCCCGTGGATCAGCTTCCGATACAGCGTGCTGCGCTTCAAATAGTCACTTGCGTTCATAGGGCTCTCCTTTGCGTCAACTGCGACGGAGAGAGCCTAAGCTATGCCGATCCGGCTACTGCTTTGTCACGAAAAACGTTGGCATAAACCTGCTCGTTCGGCATAGTTCGACGGTCGGCATAAACCGC
>NZ_JABDWM010000056.1:0-3500 GCF_019685295.1 Rhizobium sp. NLR22b | reverse complement strand
CTGACTGGGAGCAAGCCCGGCACGCTGCCGGGTTTCCGTTAACCGCAGATGGATCTCCCGATCACAGAGGCGGTTGGCGGACGAGGTCCTGCATGGCGGCGACGCTCAAAGCCTCCATGCGTTCCCGCAAGGCTCGCTCATCGAGATTCTTGCCCGCCGAGCGTAAATCTGCCAGGATCTTGCCGCGGCGAACGCGATACCGCAGGAATTACAGTTGGCTGCTTCGAAAAGTGGGCTCGCTTCAGTTTCTCAAAGCGAGCCTTCCGAGTTGCTACTATCAGACGTCTATTTGCGTCCACCACTAGGACGGGATTTGGCACCTGTTCCGCCTGCGGTCTTGGCGTCGGGAGCTTGCCCGAAGTTTGTTCCCCCCAGGTGCCCGCCACCGCTCGTGTTTGCGACCTGGCGTTCGGTTCTGCGCCGGATCTCAGCTGCATTGGTTTTGCTCATTTTCAATTCCTTTTCGTCGCATGAGTGATCGCTGCCGGACGGCGCCCGGAAGACAGAAGTTCGATTTTGAGAGAAAAGGTTTGCTTGACGCCAATCGGCGCGAAACGAAGCTCTACTAGCAAACTCGATGTGGCAACCTGAGCCGCCATTGTGTTTAAACGAAGTTCTGGGACAGCGAGCCGGCTAACAAAAAAGGCCGGGGCGAAACCGCACCGACCTTCCTCACATCGCTACTCGTACCAATGCCAGTACATCCGTGGTCAAAAGCAGAAAGCGATTGCGGCAATTGCGAGCGACAGATGCTTTCCAGCGCTCATCAGCAATGCCGATGAGAGGCATATACGCACCCGCTGCATGAAACGCAACCGCAATTATCGGTTTTGTTAAAGATATCTTATAAAAATTCAAATTGCGTGATTCACATTGCATCCGGAGCTGCGCTCAGGCATGGTCACCTCGTCAGCAGCCAATGTTACGGGCGCTGCTGCATCAGGGCTTTCAGCCCTCGCCCCAAATTGAAGGAGGACCGGAAATGTCTTCCGAACACGTCCATATCTTAAATTCCAGAGACCTCACAATGCTGCGAGGCGTCTTGGATGCGGCTGGATACAATTCAGCCAGAAGCGTCGCCCATCCTGAGCGATGCAGCGCGGCAGCGAAGTTGCTTATCCAACGTTTCCAATATGGGATGACCTCTGCCGACGACCTTTCCAGGGAGCTGGAAAGGTGTTTTGGCGAGCCAATATCGTCGAAGTCTCCGTCAAGCTTTGAGCGGACACGCGCCTCCATTCAGGGACGGCCTGCCCGATAAACCTCCGACAACCGTAGGACTCCCGGCCCTCCCAATGTATAGGGCGATAGCATGGAACAATGCGTCAAGGCGGGGGTTGGGGGTGTGGATTGCACGGGTGAGGAACTTTTCTCCCTCATGCCGTACTCCGGCTAACTGTGAGATCCACTATTTCTCAATTGTGGAATCGGAGACTGTGTGTCGACGTCGGCGTGGCTGCTCTTAGTGGTTGAACGCAATCAGGTGCGGCATATTATTGCGTCCGCAGATGAAGCCCTTGACATGCTTTTTAAGAATTGGCCGGTGACGAGCGGTAGCGCTTTCTTTATGGCAATGGAGGCCTGTGCGGGCACGGTAGAGGGCATAGTAACCGAAGGGGAAGCCCAGTCCGCATTCCTTGCAGCAGCTTTTGACGCGCGAGTCGTGGTTCGGATCGCCTAGCTCTTGACTTAAAAGGACTGCCAAATTCCTCGTCTTCGGGTCAGAACCACCTGGAGGCGGCGTCCGAGGCAGGTCAGGAAGGCCGCAATGGTAAGCGCAAATCCCCGCCTCTGCGTGGCTTGGGCGGCCTCGAAAACAGATATTGTCAAACCGGTGCGGAGGTATCTCGCCACTTTCGCCAGGACGGTCCGCAAGTATCAGAATCAACGCGTCGCGTTCTGGCCAATGGGCGCCGAACGCCTCGCGCGGCGTCGGTTGCTTAGCGGTAGCATACCGATCGATTTTTGGAGTGCTCATTCGCTCCGCCAGGATTTTGCCCTCTCCACCTGCTCTTTCTGCAAGCGGTGGTCTCTGAAGAGTGCATCGTCAATCTCGCCTCGGGTAAAGGCATCTGCTGTCGTTAGGGGTCTGCGTCTCGATGGGAGGAATTTCAAGACGAGCGGCGTTAGTTTTATAGGCCAGGAACGACACGTCCTCCAGTGCATCTTCCTTCTCGCCGAGCCGGTAAGTGCCCGGCGCGAGAGGAGACACGAGTGAGCCGATGTTGAATGCGTTATCAAATCACATGAACGTCTCAAGTTTCTGCTCATGTGACGCGCCAACAAAACTGCTCTCGTTCTTTTCGCTGTCGTTTAAGGTGGGCGGTCTTAATTATTCGATCGGTGTCGGCCCGGCGAGTGATCGCTTTCGATACCGCGCTTGTTCGCTGATCGTCATCCGGGTCCTTCGCAGCCCAATCCGATTTGAATACCGCGAGGCTGCGACTAGCCAGTTCTGTGGCCGCCTCTAACGGAACATCCGCCAGCTCCGCGGATCCAATGTTAGGGGCGGGATTGGACGCTGCCGGGAGCGGAATGCCTTGAATCGAGAACCGGTTGAACAAGGGGCGAGAGTAACGCGGAGCCGGCATCTGCGGGCGTCCGAAGGCCATTTCCAGGGTTTTTTTCAGTTCTTCAGGATTTCGCGTTCCCGCCCGAAAGAGGGCAATGAGAAGCCTTGCAGAGATGTTGTGGAGCCGCGGCGGTGGTGAGACATTTCCGGAATAGCCCGCTTCGTGCAAGACGTCTTGCAGCAGGCGCAAATCGGCTGATGTAAGATGGGAAGTTTCCTGTTCGGAAGACATCATGCCCTCCTTCTGTTGGGGCGAGGACTATTGAAAGCCCTCAATCGGCAGTGCCCGTTCAGTGGCTACCGAGAAAGAAACCTTGCTCCCTGTCAGGTCATATAGCAAATGGATTCGAGCATCTGGAGGCAACGCAGACACGCAACACCCGATCATCCTGCCGGGAGGCAATTGTCGCGTCGAATGTTCGATCGCTCAGATGAATGAGGAGCGCAATAATTCGCGAAAGTGCGCATGCAACAGTCCCAGCAAGCAGCCCGCCCAACGTTTGACCAGTGACGGTCGAAATCGGCGTTCTTGGGAATAGGTAACGAGCTAGTCCTTGCCGCCGCAGTGCCAGCCTTCCGCGCTGCTCACGTCTCTTCTTAGAGACACCAACATCCAAATCCGCTTCATAGATTTCGCGGAAAGTCGCACCCCCAACCGCGATGCCTTTCTCCGCAAGAGATGGAGCCCGCAAAGCGCGCTTGCCGATTCCAGCGATCTCGACTCCAGCTATATCTTCGTCACCGCACGCGGCAGCGATATCACGCTGGCCGGGTGGGTGCATGTGCAAGCGGAGGTGTTGCGGGCGGAGGAGATTACGCTGAGAACGAAGGGTGTGCACAAGGTTCATAATGAGCTGTCGCCGGATTTGTGAGGCGAACCCATGGCACTATTTCCATCGGCGCGCATCCGCGCCGTGTTCCCGCCCTG
>NZ_JABDWM010000055.1:0-3561 GCF_019685295.1 Rhizobium sp. NLR22b | reverse complement strand
CGTGGTTGGTCGGTGTCTCCTCATCCGCATGATTAGCCGCCGCCCGGGCCATTATCCCCTTCCGCCGCCAAGCTGCCATCTCCCTGAGCCGACAGCATGCCAAACTCCGCCTTGCTGACTCTCCTGGAGTTAGGAACGGGTAGGTCACTCGCCTAGCGCTGGAATGGATTTGAAACCTCCGATTTGTCCGACGTGTCGGACTTCACCGGCACCAACGATCAAATCGAGGAAAATTGCGTGACAAAGCGAAAGTACAGACATCGCCGCAGCGTCGATGTTCGGATCAACTGGCTGCAACCACATGTCGGCGGCTTCAAGCACTGGCTTGTCCAGCGGAATTACTCGGCCGCGACGGTAACGGAGGTGGTGCGCCTTCTGGCATTGTGGGGCGATTGGGTACGCGCCGCCGGCCACGACGTCGACAAACTTACAGTGGGCTTGAGCGCTTCTGCATCGGTGTTCCACGGCAACAGAACTGCTCGTGCACCACAGGGTGCTGCCAAGCTGTTCGTCGAATATCTTCGCGAGCTGGACATCCTGCCGCCGGAACAACGCCCCTCATTGGACGAAACCTGGCCCGAATTGGTTGCTTTCCGTCGGTGGATGCAAGAACAACGTGGCGTCAAAGACTCCACTCTTGACACTTATCAAACCGTCCTCGTGAAATTTATGACGTCCCTGGGTGCTGATCCAGCTGCTTACACAGCTTCAGCAATCCGCATGTTCGTACTTGAGTCCGCCAAGCCGCACGGGCGCCATTGGGCGCAAAGCATCACCGTCGCTACGCGCGCCTACCTCAAATATCTCGTCGCAATGGGAAAATGTCCCGCCGGTCGGGAGCACGCGGTTCCGAACTTCGCAAGTTGGCAATTTGCGACGACGCCGCGCTTTCTTGCGCAAAGTGACATCGACCGCCTCCTTACCACATGTGACGGCGAAAGCCGGTTACGCGATCGCGCTGTCGTGCTCTTGCTGGCTCGATTGGGCCTCAGGGCAAGCGAAGTTAGCACTCTCAGGTTCGATGACATTGACTGGAGGAATGGCCGAATAGCACTTATCGGTAAGGTCCGGCGTGAGGAATGGCTGCCGCTGCCCCAGGAGGTTGGCGACGCTATATTGGCCTATATTGAGCGGGCAAGGCCGCGCATTGCGACGACGCGGGTGTTCCTAACGGATATCGCGCCGATCAGACCACTGAGCCGCATTGCCGTGAAGTGCCTCGTGCGTCGCGCGCTCGACAGAGCAGGAATTGAAAGCATCCATCGCGGTGCACATGTGTTGCGTCACTCTGCAGCGACGGCGATGCTGCGTAACGGCGCAAGCCTTGCCGGCGTCGGGGCCGTATTGCGCCACCGTTCTCCATCAACGACGGCGCTGTACGCTAAGGTCGACATCGGCCTGCTGTCGGAAATCGCGCAGCCTTGGGGCGGGAGGTTGCCATGCTGAGCGCTGACGTCACTCGCTATCTTAGTCTACGCCGAGCGCTCGGTTACAAGCTGATCAAGGCCGAACGGCATCTTCTGGCGTTCGCGCGCTTTGCATCCGAGCGGGGCGAGAGCTACGTTCGGGCTGCAACGGTTCTCACATGGTTGCCGACGGCTGCTAAAACGCCGAACTCCATGGCGCATCGCCTGACGAACCTGATCGGGTTTGCCCGCTTTCTTCATGCGGAAGATCCGCGTCACGAGATCCCGCCTGCGGATATCAAGCGCGCCACCAATAGACCGGTGCCCTATATCTACACAAAGTACGAGATCGCCCGGATCCTCGATACTGCCGGCAATCTCAGGCTCCAAAAGCCCAATCCGCTGCGTCGCGAACTCTATGTCATGCTCTTCGGTCTGATCGCGGCCACTGGACTTCGCATCTCCGAAGCTCTTGCACTCAGGCTCGATGACATCCTGCCCGATGGCGTTTTGCACATTCGGGAAACAAAGTTCCGCAAGAGCCGCCTGGTGCCGCTGCACGCCACCGTCATCGAAGCGCTCAAAGGCTATATTGAGATCCGGCGCCAACGCGCTGGCGAGAGCGATTGGCTCTTCCCATCCGTCCAGCACCGACAGCTCTACCCGACGACCGTCAATTGTACGTTCCGCGCCCTGCTGCGACGAGCGGGTATTGCACCGGAGCGAGGTCAACCGCCACGCATCCATGACCTTCGTCATACCTTCGCAACCCGGGTGCTGGAACAATGCGGCGCCGATCGCAGCGCAGTTGCCAGGCACTTCGTCGCACTGTCGACGTACCTGGGTCATGTCAGTATCCACAATACATACTGGTATCTTCAGGCGACTCCGGAAATGATGGCCGACATCGCTGCGGCGGCAGAGGCTTTGGTCGGGGAGAATGCCGCATGACGGAGCTCGCCCCTCTCATCACCGGCTTCCTGCGAGACTACATGCCTCGACAGCGAGGTTACAGCCCACAAAGCTGCGAGACATACGCGTTCAGCTTCAAGCTGCTGTTCAACTTCGCAGCAAAACGGCTCGGCACGCGCCCGTCTTTGCTCAGGATCGAAGACCTCGATGCACCGATGATCGTGGCTTTCCTCGCGCACATTGAACAGGATCGCGGCAACAGCGCGTCGACGCGCAATGTGCGGCTCGCCGCCATCAAGGCGTTCATGCGCTACCTCGAGCACAAGGTGCCGTCCGCACTGGAGCAGATCGGGCGGGTGCATGCGATCCCGAGCAAACGCCATGATCAGAAGCTCATTCGCCATCTGACAATGGAAGAGGTCCGAGCGATTCTCAACGGACCGGACCTTGCGACGAGATCTGGCATTCGTGATCGGGCGATGATGCATCTCTGCTTCGCCGGAGGCTTGCGAGTGTCAGAATTGATCGGAGTTTTGACGGCAGATCTGTCGCTTCGCCACGGCGCGAGCGTGACAGTTCTGGGAAAGGGTCGCAAGGAACGCTGCCTGCCGCTCTGGAAAGACACTGCGCGCGACATTCGCGCCTGGTTAAGTGTCCGGGGCGAGGTCCGTGTGCCGGAGCTCTTCGTCAATGCTCAAGGCGACCCGATGACCCGTGCCGGCTTCGAGTATGTCCTCGACAAGTATGTCGTCAAAGCAGCCGAGAGTTGCGTATCGCTTCGCGACCGTCGTGTCTCACCTCATCAGCTTCGGCACGGCTGCGCAGTCGTGATGCTGCAGGCGACCCGTGACATCCGCAAGGTCGCCCTCTGGCTCGGCCACGCCGATATCCGCACGACGGAGGTTTACCTCCGCATGGATCCGTCCGAGAAGTTGGAAGCTGTCGAGGCAGTTGTTCCGCCGGAACTGAGGCGGGGCCGGTTTAAGGCTCCGGATGCACTGATCGCATCGTTGCTTTCGGATTTGGCAATACCGGCGTACTCAGAACGGGTGCGCCCCAGAGCGGAGTTCCCCACCGATACGGTCTGATCTGCTTCATCCGATATCGCGCTTGGCATGGCGGCAATCCCATGTCAGGCGCAGCTTGTCTCGTCCATCAGGCAGATGGCGGTCCGGTTCGACGGGAGGGATGATGGCCCGGGCGTCGGCTGATCATGCGGATGAGGCGACGCCGACAAACCACA
>NZ_JABDWM010000054.1:0-4029 GCF_019685295.1 Rhizobium sp. NLR22b | reverse complement strand
CGCCCTGTTGCTCCTCGCTCTTCACTGGAACGAAGCGCATCGTCGGCCGCGTCACCGCCTCGCAAATCGCCTCGGCATCTGTCGCGTCGTTCTTCTGCCGCTTCACGTATGGCTTGACGTAAGACGCCGGCATCAGCCGAACCTCGTGACCCAGCGCCATAAGAACCCGAGCCCAGTGGTGTCCAGTCGCGCATGCCTCGATTCCGATCAGGCATGGCGGCAATGCCTTGAAGAATCCAACGACATCGTCGCGGCGCAGCTTGCGGCGGCTCACCGTCGCGCCGGCACCATTGATCCCGTGAACCTGAAATACATGCTTGGCGATATCCAGACCAATTGTGGTAATCTTCTCCACGGACGGCTCTCCCTTATGTGACTTTCGACAGCCACACTTTGGCACATTGCGATGCCGGGAGCGGAGGCCGTCCACCACATCAGGTCAATGAGAGAAATTGCACCCAATCTGCGTCAGAGCCAAATTTGCACGCCGATAAGGGGTGAATTTTGGACGCTGATTGAAGATACGCTCTAGAAACGACGGCCGGCTCTCCACACGACTGTGCCGGACCACTACCATACACTTCATCAGGGCGGCCCCTGTTGCGTATGGCGGGGCAGCTCAGACTGGATGAAGGGCAACAATCTGATATGCCGCGCGTGCCTCTAATGGGGAAGGCGTTAGGCGCACAACCGCTCTTGGCAGCTGCAGAGCCGACGACCCAGCCCTACGGTCTCCCTGACCTATTGCAAGAAACAACTGCCTGGAACATGAGCTTGATGGTCCGTTAGAGCCGACCGCTGAACCGCAGAACTCCTTCGGACGCCTCCCCGGCAATCAGTCACCCCATCACCGAGCCACGCTTGAGCCTGATGACTCCCACGCCGCTTTCGATAGCAATTCGGGTCCCAAAAGGCTGCGAGAGTGCTTGAAGACGCAAGAGGATAGACTTTGCCTGTGGTCCAGATGCCAAACTAGGAGTACCGCGGTTGGCGAATCGCTTCTGGAAACCAAGTTCAATAGGATAAAGCAACACCTCGGAAAGCTGGTTCTCCTGGAATAGACTCACGGCGATAACACTCTCGTAGTGGATGGGCTTTCCTAGCGCCCCGACGAAGCCGTCAATCGAAGGGTATCCCTTGGCCTGCTCATCGACTGTTACCTCGGCGTCCGTGTCGAGCCGAGGGTCTTTGCCGTAAACATCAAACATGTCAGCCCCGACCGGCGTCCGCAGATCGTCAAAGAAGAAATTGCCAACGCCATAAAATATCGGTCTGCCCTTATAAATTTCTATACCTCGCAGCAGGTGCGGTCCGTGTGCAATGTATGCGTCCGCTCCGGCATCGATCATTTTTCGCGCAAAAGGTTGCTCGAAATCCGCCGGTTCCTCGCTAACCAGCTCGCTCCAGTCGGGCTCATGACCGTGATTCGTGACGATGCAGAAGTCGGAAAACTGTTTACCGCGGCGAACGTTTCGCAGGACTCTGGCCTCGTCACTCGGATCTGCTTGATAGCTAAAACTCGGCTTGTCGCCTGCTACGAAAGCCTCCCCAAGGAGCACGACTCGGCCTGGGTCGCGTTCAGGCGAGGCATATCCTGGCAAAACATTCCGCACCCGCCTCAAGCGCTCAAGCGCATCCGGCGGAAGAGTTATGTTTCGCATCAAACGAAGCGCGTTCACACCCGGTCGACCGGGTGCCTCTCCCGCAGGATCGCAAGCCCGAGACATTGGCATGAAAGTAGTGGCAAATGAAACCAACGCCACCCGGCCCTTAGCGGTCTCCAAAAAGCGAGCGGCACCCGCTTGTGAAAGAGTCTCTCCAACACCCGCATGTGTGATCCCATTCTCGTCGAGCAGACGGCTCGTTTCCCGCATACCTTCGACACCCCAGTCAAGCGAGTGGTTATTCGCACGACTCATCAAATTGAATCCCATCGACTTCAAATCCCGGCCTAGATCCGGCACACTGATGTGGTAAGCGCCACCGTACTCAGCCTGCGGACTTCCTTTGAATGACCGGATATCGAAAATGAGCGTCTCCATGTTCCCGAAAGTTGCATCCGCCTTACTAAGGATCTCAACTATGCCCTGCAAGCCCACCGTGTTACCTTTGGTTAGCGGCCGCGACAGGATGAGATCGCCAACCGCCACCATTGTGAAGCCGTCCGCAACGTTGGTTTCGGTAGATCCGACATTGTCATATCCACCATCTCGGTGCGTTAGATGACCGTCGAGCTCGTGGGAGTGCTTTTCCATTGTCCTCTTCTCTTCTTGTCAGCGATTTGGAATGATACTTGGTCTCCGTGTCAGCGAAGCGGGGTCAAACCGCAGCACTGAGAGGAGACTTAGCAGCTGAGGTCGCGGAACGGATACGCCGGTTCCGGCAGTATGCACATTACAAGCCACGCCGTGGCCGTCTGTGGCCGTAGGGCATGACGTGTTCGGATTTCGTCTGTCGTCGTGGCGCTCTCCGTGTAAAACACGTAGCTATTTTCTACTCAATCCGCAGGTGGATAGGCATGCCCGCGACCCTTAAAATCCGAGACCGTAAAGCAACCTGCATCGTCCTGGCGGATGGCATCTGGACCGATCACCGCCTTCCCGTGCCCACCGGGAATGTCGAGGATGTAGGTTGGCTGGCACAGCCCCGAAATCCGGCCTCTCAAGCCTTCGACTAGAGCCCTGCCTTGCTCGATGGTCAGGCGGAAATGGCCTGTGCCGAGAGCAAGGTCCGGATGGTGGAGGTAATACGGCTTTACTCTCGCTTCCACGAAGGCGCGCATGAGGGCCGCAAGCGTGTCGCAGTCGGCGTTGACGCCCTTCAGCAGAACCGATTGACTGATCATCACAATGCCTGAGTCGACGAGCCGGCCGCAGGCCGCCCGAGCCGCGGGCGTAAGCTCGCGCGGATGATTGGCGTGGAGAGCCACATAGACCGCTTTCCCGCATGACTTCACGGCCGCAATCAAAGCCGGATCAATCCGCTCCGGCTCGATCACAGGAACGCGGGTGTGGAAGCGCACGATCTTCACGTGGTCGAAAGTAGCCAGCCGCTGCATGATTTTCGCGAGGGGGCGGGGCGAGATCATGAATGGTTCCCCGCCGGTGAGGATGACCTCCGAGATATCTAGGTGATTGGCGATATAGCCCAGGGCCCTGTCCATGGCCTCAGGTGATAGGGTGCCGAGCCCCTGGGGACCCACCATTTCGCGACGGAAGCAGAAGCGGCAATAAACCGGGCAGACATGGACGGCCTTGAGCAGCACCCGGTCAGGATAGCGGTGGACGATGCCTTCAACGGGGCTATGCGCAAGGTCCCCGATTGGGTCGTCGCGCTCCTCGGGCCTCGTGTTCAGCTCAGCCGCATCCGGCACGAATTGACGTGCGACGGGGTCGTTCGGATCGTCCCGGTCGATCAGCGCGGCCATGGCAGGGCTGATAGCTATGGCATAGCGCTGGGCTACGGCCTCGATACCTGCAAGGTCTTCAGCCTTAACGAGGCCAGTCTCGACCAGCTCCGCAGGCGTGCGGATGGGGCGGGTGTTGGTCAGTTTGACTTGAGGGCGTTGTCCTGACATTTGCTCTCCTCTCCTTTTTTGGCTGACGCGCTATTGGCTACGCGATGACTGCCGGATGGCGGCGGCTGCTACCGTTCTAGAACGGCGTTGTTCGTGCCAATCTCGTGGATCAAGTCGATACCCGGCAACATCGGGTCTCATATCGGCGATTGGTATTGTCATCGGCCTGATCCCTCTTCTACTTTGGATTCGCATCGATATTGACTTGAAACCACCCCTTCCCCCACCACGGTGGTGGTCGTTCAGCAGTGACCATCCCTAAATGGCGTTATCGTCCAATTCACCAGGTCGACGGCTTGCTGAAGTAGCGTCGCCGTTTGATCACGGCTCGGTGAAGCGGCGATGACATATCCTATGCAGTCTTCGGAATCGCCTTTCCTAATGATCGGCATTTTTGGCTGAGCATACAATTTTACCTCCGCGATACCGGGTATGGCCGCGGCCTGAGTGCC
>NZ_JABDWM010000053.1:0-4350 GCF_019685295.1 Rhizobium sp. NLR22b | reverse complement strand
GCTGCCGACGTGAAGGAAGTGCAGATGCTGCACTGGTGGACGTCGGGGGGCGAGGCAGCGGCTTTGAACGTCCTGAAGCAGGATCTATCGAAGGAAGGTTTTGCCTGGAAGGACGTCCCGGTTGCCGGCGGCGGTGGTGATGCGGCGATGACGGCGCTGAAGGCGATGGTGGCGGCGGGCACCTATCCGACGGCCTCGCAGATGCTGGGGTACACCGTGCTCGATTATGCCCAGGCCGGCGTGATGGGTGACCTGACGGAGACGGCCAAGAAGGAAGGCTGGGACAAGTCGGTGCCGGCGGCATTGCAGAAGTTCTCCGTCTATGACGGCAAGTGGGTCGCAGCCCCGGTCAACGTCCATTCGGTCAACTGGCTGTGGATCAACAAGGCTGTCATGGACAAGATCGGCGGCACCCAGCCGAAGAGCTTCGACGACCTGATCGCGCTGCTCGACAAGGCCAAGGCTGCCGGTGTCATCCCGTTGGCGCTCGGCGGCCAGAACTGGCAGGAGGCGACGATGTTCGATTCCATCGTGCTGTCGACCGGTGGGCCGGAGTTCTACAAGAAGGCCTTCAACGACCTCGACGAGGCGTCGCTGAAGTCGGACACGATGAAGAAGTCCTTCGACAACCTCGCCAAGATCGTCAAATATGTCGATCCGAACTTCTCCGGCCGCGACTGGAACCTGGCGACCGCGATGGTCATCAAGGGTGACGCGCTGGTGCAGGTGATGGGCGACTGGGCCAAGGGCGAATTCGTCGCCGCCAAGAAGACGCCGGATAAAGACTTCCTCTGCTACCGCTTCCCCGGCACCGAAGGCAGCGTGATCTACAACTCCGACATGTTCGGGATGTTCAACGTTCCCGACGACCGCAAGGCGGCGCAGGTGGCATTGGCGACGGCGACGCTGTCGAAGAGCTTCCAGTCGGCCTTCAATGTCGTCAAGGGTTCGGTTCCGGCCCGCACCGACGTTCCCGACACCGACTTCGACGCCTGCGGCAAGAAGGGCATCGCCGATCTGAAGGCCGCCAACGAGGGCGGCACGCTGTTCGGTTCGCTCGCCCAGGGCTATGGCGCGCCTCCGGCAATCGCCAATGCCTATAAGGACGTCGTCTCGAAGTTCGTCCACGGCCAGATCAAGAGCTCGGACGAAGCCGTGACCCAGCTCGTCCAGGCGATCGACGACGCCCGCTGAGGCCGCCGCCGATGAACACGCTTCCCCGCGTCGTCGCGGGGAAGCTGCAGCCCCTGACGGATATGCGGGGCGATCATGCGGGGAGGGGCATGCGGGCCAGCCCCCCATGACGACATACAGGGAGGAGATGACATTCCATGAGCACAGTTGCGACCACCGATCCGGTTCTGACGCCGCGGCAAGCGACGCGGGTCTCACTCAGGGGCCGGCTGCAGGATGCGCTGCCGAAGATCGTGCTGGCGCCGAGCTTTGTCATCACGCTGATCTTCGTCTACGGCTTCATCGTCTGGACGGCCTATCTCTCCTTCACCAATTCCAAGACCTTCCCCTCCTATGCGTTGACCGGCGCGCGCGCTTATCAGCGGCTGTGGCGCTGGACCTTCGAGAGCGATCCGCCATCCTCCTGGTACACCTCGATCACCAACATGGCGATCTTCGGCTTCCTCTATGTCGGCATCTGTCTGGCGCTTGGCCTGCTGCTCGCGATCCTGCTCGACCAGAAGATCCGCGGCGAGGGGCTGCTGCGGCCGATCTTCCTCTATCCGATGGCGCTCTCCTTCATCGTCACCGGCGTCGCCTGGAAGTGGTTCCTCGATCCCGGTCTCGGGCTGGAGCAGACGCTGCACCACTTCGGCTGGACGAGCTTCCACTTCGACTGGATCAAGAACAAGGACTTCGTCATCTACACCGTCGTCATCGCCGGTGTCTGGCAGGCGTCGGGCTTCGTCATGGCGATGTTCCTCGCGGGTCTTCGCGGCATCGACGGCGAGATCATGAAGGCGGCGCAGATCGACGGGGCGTCGCCCTTCCAGCTTTATCGGCGCATCGTCATTCCGCTGTTGCGGCCGATCTTCCTGTCGGCCTTCATCGTGCTCGCCCATATGGCGATCAAGTCCTACGACCTAGTGGTGGCGCTGACCTCGGGCGGGCCGGGCGGCTCGGCCTGGCTGCCGTCGAACTTCATGTATGAATATACCTTCAAGCGCAACGAGATGGCCGTCGGCTCGGCCAGCGCCATCATCATGCTGATGACAATCTCGGCGATCATCGTTCCCTATCTCTATTCCGAACTGAAGGAGAAGGCCCGATGAGCAGCCTCACCTCTTCGATCGGCACGTCGTCATCGGCTGCGGCGGGCGCAGGAGCGGAGCGCGGCAACAGCGCCCGCTGGATCGGCCGCCTCGTCATCTACGGCCTGCTGGTGATCTTCGCCATCCTCTACCTGATGCCGCTCTTCGTCATGCTGACGACCTCGTTCAAGACGATGGACGAGATCCAGAACGGCAACATGCTGGCGCTGCCGCAGGCGCCGACCTTCGATCCCTGGGTGAAGGCCTGGGGCGAGGCCTGCGTCGGGCTGACCTGCGCCGGCATCAAGGGCTACTTCTGGAACTCGATCAAGATGGTGGTGCCGGCGGTGGCGATCTCCACCTTCATGGGCGCGCTGAACGGTTATGTCCTGACCAAGTGGCGCTTCCCCGGCCATACGCTGGTGTTCGGGCTGATGCTGTTTGCCTGCTTCATTCCGTTCCAGTCGGTGCTCTTGCCGATGGCGACCATCCTCGGCTCGCTCGGTCGCTTCGGGGTGACGCTGCAGAACGCCACCGGCTTTAACTTCGGCTTCGGCAATTCGACGGTCAATCTGGTCTTCGTCCATGTCGTCTACGGCCTCGGCTTCACGACGCTGTTCTTTCGCAATTTCTACGAGGCCTTCCCGACCGAGCTGGTGCGGGCCGCCCAGGTCGATGGCGCCAGTTTCTTCCAGATCTTCCGCCGCATCATGCTGCCGAACTCGCTGCCGATCATCGTCGTCACCGTCATCTACCAGTTCACCAACATCTGGAACGACTTCCTGTTTGCCTCGGCCTATGCCGGCACCGGTGACTCCATGCCGATGACGGTGGCGCTCAACAATGTCGTCAACACCTCGACCGGGGTGGTCGAATACAATGTCAACATGGCGGCGGCGATGATCGCCGCCGTGCCGACGCTCATCGTCTATATCCTCGCCGGCCGCTACTTCGTGCGTGGCCTGATGGCGGGCGCAGTCAAAGGGTAACCCATGGCTTTCCTGGAAATCTCCGGCCTCAGAAAGCGCTTCGGCGCCGTCGACATCCTCAAGGGCATCGATCTCGAACTCGAAAAGGGCGGCTTCCTGGTGCTGGTCGGCCCGTCCGGCTGCGGCAAGTCGACCCTGCTCAACACCATCGCCGGGCTGGAGACGATCACCGCGGGCGAGATCCGGATCGACGGGCGCGCCGTCAACGGCCTGCATCCTTCCAAGCGCGACATCGCCATGGTGTTCCAGTCCTATGCGCTTTATCCGAACATGACGGTGGCGGGCAACATCGCCTTCGGCATGGAGATGCGCGGCGTGCCGCCGGAAGAGCGCAAGCAGGCGATCGACAAGGTCGCCAAGGTGCTGCAGATCGGCCATCTGCTCGACCGCAAGCCGAGCCAGCTGTCGGGCGGCCAGCGCCAGCGCGTCGCCATGGGCCGGGCGCTGGTGCGCGATCCCAAGCTCTTCCTGTTCGACGAACCGCTCTCCAACCTCGACGCCAAGCTGCGCGTCGACATGCGCATCGAGATCAAGCGACTGCATCAGGCGACCGGCAAGACCATCGTCTACGTCACCCACGACCAGATCGAGGCAATGACGCTCGCCACCCGCATCGCCGTGATGAAGGACGGCATCGTCCAGCAGTTCGGCACGCCGGCCGAGATCTACAACAATCCCGCCAACATGTTCGTCGCCGACTTCATGGGTTCACCAGCGATGAACCTGGTCAAGGCCTCGGTCGAAAACGGCGCCGGTGGGCTCGCCGTCTCGCTCGAGCGGCCGAACGCCGCTCCGCTCAGGCTGCCGGTCACGACAATCGCAAACGGTCTTTCCTCCTATGCCGGCCGGCAGGTGATCTTCGGCATCCGCCCCGAGGCGCTGACCGACCCCGACGGCGCCGACCGCAATGCCCGCTCGCTCACCGAAGGCGACTGCCTGATCGAGGTCGTCGAACCCGCCGGCTCCGACACCTTCGCCGTCACCAAGCTCGGCGGCAAGGAAGTGGTCGCCCGACTGCGCGCCGATGCCGGCATCGCACCCGGCCAGCACACACGCCTCGCCTTCAATCTCGACAAGGCTGTGTTCTTCGACCCGGA
>NZ_JABDWM010000052.1:0-6085 GCF_019685295.1 Rhizobium sp. NLR22b | reverse complement strand
GAGCTTCGGCAGTAGCCGCATAATCGAAAGCGCCGTCACGCTCTTGCCACAACCGGACTCGCCGACTACGCCGAGCGTTTCGCCCTTCTTTACTTTAAAGCTAACGCCGCCGAGAGCGTGCGTGACGCTTTCTTCGCCGAAAAAATGCGTTTCGAGGCCCCGCACATCCAGAAGCACCTCGTTGTTGATGGTCCTATCCTCCTTAGAAAACTCAGTTTGTCTTTCATCGCTGGAGACTTGCATTAGCATTTTAGCGCCTCCTCTTTGCACGAGGATCGAACAGATCTCGAAGACCATCGCCCAGGAGATTGACCGCTAAAACGGTGACGGCGAGAAAAACCCCGGGAGCGAAAATCGTCAGCGGCGCGGAAGCCAAATAAACACGCGAGCTGGAGATCATGTTGCCCCAGCTCGGGATCTCCGGCGGTACTCCAACGCCTAGAAAGCTAAGACCGGCTTCGGTCATGATCGCATCTGCGCAAACTATGGCACTCTGAACCATGAGCGGGGGGATAGTGCTCGGAAGAATGTGTCGCCACAGAAGTTTCGGCAGCCGTGCTCCGCCGCAGACTGCAGCCTCAACGTAAGGACGTTCGCGCACGCTCAGTACCACCGAGCGCACAAGCCGAGCGACGCTTGGCGTCTGGGGAAGCGTGACGGCGACGATGAGTATGCTGATATTGGGCCCTATCAAGGAGATAAGGGCGATAGCCAGCAGAATGGTCGGGATCGACATTAGAGCATCCATCACGCGCATGATCACGTTGTCCAATACGCGAACGTAGCCTGCGAGGACGCCGAGCAGCAAGCCAACACAGGCTGCCAATAGAGCCGATATTAGGCCCACCATCAGCGAGATACGCGCCCCGTAGATAGTACGTGCGAACACGTCGCGACCAAGATTGTCAGTCCCAAACCAGTGCTCGGCAGAGGGAGGCTTGAGGCGAACAAAAGGATCCATGCTCCGGGGATCGGCAGCGTAAAACGGTGCTGCTAGCGCGAGGATAATTAGGACCATAAGAAGGCCACCGCCGATCAGGACTAGTGGATGCCGCCCTGCGAGCCGGGAGAGGCTCGATTGTCCTACTCTAGCGGTGGACACGGAAACTATATTAGCAGAGGAGGTTCTCATATCAGTACCTGATGCGGGGGTCGATCAGCGTGTAGGTTAGATCGACTGCAAGATTGATGAGGACATACAGGCCCGAAGTGAGGATCAACACACTCTGGATGATCGGGTAGTCACGGTTGTTGATCGCATCCACCACCAGGCGCCCGACGCCGGGGATATTGAATACCGTTTCAGTGAGCACGACTCCGCCGATAAGGTAGGCGAAGCTGATGCCAATCACAGTCAGGATGGGAACACCCGCGTTTCTGAGCGCATGATGAAACAGCATTGCACAGGAAGAAGCACCCTTGGCGGCTGCCGTGCGCATGTAGTCTTCAGATAGGACCTCAAGCATGCTGGCACGAGTGACACGGGCGACGAACGCGATAAAGGGCAGGCTCAACGCTACCGTCGGTAGGATTAAGTGCGCGAACCAATCCCCCACCCCCTCGTCCATGGGTGCGTAGCCTTGTACGGGCAGCCATGCGACGCTTATAGCCAGTACATATACGAGAAAGTAACCGATTACGAACACGGGAACAGAATATCCAAACGCCGAGAACACTGTTAAAAGGCGATCGACAAAACCGCCGTCACGCCACGCAGCGAGGATACCAAAAAACACCCCAACTGAGACCGAAAGAGCCAAGGTCAGTACCGACAGCGAAACGGTTGGTGCCAGCCGCTGTGCAAGAAGTTCAAATACCGGACGGCCAGAGAAAATGGAGGTGCCGAAGTCCCCGTGCAGCATTGCGGAGAGCCAGTGGATGAACTGTACCGGCAGAGGCTGGTTCAATCCCAGATGCTCGCGGATGCCGTTGACGATTTGTTCAGTCGCGTTTCGTCCGGCCATCACCACAGCTGGATCGCCCGGAGCTAACCTGACCAGGAGAAAGATGAAAATCCCGACCATCGCCATAACGGCGATGGCCGAAAACAACCTGCGATAGATATAGCTGGCCATCAGCCTTCCACTTTCCGCATATTCCAGATTGCTCGCTCCGGGGCCGGAGTGCTGATTATGTCCACTAGATGCTTATTGCGTGCCGATGGTGCTTTTGTCTGACAAAGGAAAACTATTGGGACGTAGTCCCACCAGATACGCTGCATCTCGCGGGCCAACGCCTGACGCTCCGTCTTTGTCTCCGTACGGGGCCATTTGCCACGCAGAACTTCGAATTCATCATTCTGCGGCCAACCGTACCAGGCCTCTTCGCTGTTCATTACAAAGAGTGACGTTGCCATCGGGTCGCGCATCTCGTAGTCGGAGAAAGTGGTGATGAAGAAGTTCCAGCCGCCGTCTTCCACTGGCCCCTTGTTGCCTCTACGCACAGCCAATTCACTCCAGGTCATCGGAGCAAGCTCGGCGTTGATTCCCGCCTTCTGTAGCACGCTGGCAAATAGCTGCGAGGCGACATCGCCGTCACGCCAATCCGTCGGATCAAGTATAACAACCTTTTCGCCGGCATATCCGGACTCGGCGATCAGTTGTTTTGCCTTCTCGAGATCGCCGCCCTCCTTAAACCACTCGATATTCACGTCATTCGAGTACGGCGATCCGGTTCCAAACGTCGAGGCGACAGGGCGACCAAACTTCTCGTCGGGAGCCATCAAGCTCAGGAAGGCTTTCTGGTCGATCAGATACAGCAATGCCTGGCGCATCTTAACGTTGTTAAACGGCGGCTGGAGAAAGTTCATGCGCACCACCCAGTCCGACCCATTTCCACCGAGCGTGTCAAGGACAAGGTTATCGCTGCTTTCAATCACAGAAAAAAGATCGGCCACGGGCTCCGCCCAGAAATCCACCTCACCTGCCTGCAGTGCTGCAAGCGCAGTCTGAGGATCCGAAATGTTTTCCCAAATGACCTGCTCGGCTTTCGCAATTTTGGCACCGGCAAACCCGCTGGATGGCTCGTTCCTTGGGACATATTGCTCGTTGCGATCATATACAACGCGCGAGCCAGGCCTGGTAAGCTCTGCGTTGAACTTGTACGGGCCAGAACCGATGTTTGTCGTGACCTGCTCGGTTGCCGGTAGCTTCGCATCCTGCTCGCGCATCATGAAGAGCGGCTTCGCCAAGATGTCGGTCAGCGATCCCACCGCTTCATTAAGCGTGATGACAAATGTCCTGTCGTTGGTCGCCACAATATTTGCGGCATGTTTTAGCAACAGTTGCCCAGATGGCTCCACCTGACCCCAGCGACGAATCGAAGCCACACAGTCAGCTGCCGTTACCGGCGTACGATCATGCCAGCTTAAGCCATCACGAAGTTCAAACGTATAGGCCTTCTTGTCATCCGATGCGCTCCAGTTGCCCACCATTTGTGGCTGCGGCACAAGATCAGCGTCCAGCGCAAACAGCGTGTCGTAGACCGCCATCGCGTGGTTGAAAGTGTTTTGCGAGGTGGTGAAAACGGGATCGAAGATCTGGATATCACCCATGATCATACGAATTGCTTGCTTATCTTGCGCTCGCAAAATCGAGGGAGCAGCCAGTACTGCCCCGGCAGCCAAGACTGATTGCATCAATGTCCGTCGCGTAATTGTCATGTCAGTTCCCCTTGTTTTTAATATGATAGGTTTGCCATGTTTCTGCTGCGACCATAGGCCCACATGGCCGGACGAATGGCGGCGAACTCCTGTCTGGACCTACCGTTTGGTATGAAGGCGCGCGGCTTCCAAAATTAGTTCATCGAAGACTGCGGAGTACCGTGGGCGGATATCTCGTCTCAGTCCCACGACGCTAAGCGTCATGTCTAATTCGGGCACGTATCCGACATCGAGCCCCCACCAGCCGCCGTGGGCATAGACGGTTAAGTCTCCGACGTTATGGATCTGCGGCCCATGCCCATAAAGGTCGTCCTCGTGATTTCTGAAGGTCGTCGTTTTGGCGACGGATATCATCACGTGGATCGTTTCTGGCCGTTCAAAAACCTTTCCATGAAATAGCGCATGGAAAAACGTGGCTAGGTCTCTCGGCGTTGAAATCATCCCACCGCCGCCAAAAAGATCATGAGGGGGGTCTTCGTCGTAGCTGTCCCAGCCGCACGCGTATTCATATTGGTGAGCCCGTGTGAGGACCCCCTCGCGCTCCAGTTCGAGCACTTCCCACCATGTACTCTCGAGGCCTAGACGATCAAACCGGACGAGTTGCCGCGTTGCCGCGGCCATCGATTTTCCTGTTACCTTCCCAAGGATCGCGCCTAGCAGGAGGTACCCTGTGTCGCTGTACTCAAACGCCTCTCCCGGTGGGAAGCGACGGCCCCCCTCCATTGCCATTTGCAGTTGCTCTTCGAGGGTAAAGCAGTGTCTCACTTGCCCAGACATCAGTCCTGGCAACATCTGTGCGAAAGCATCTGTGTGGAACACATCGCGGAGGCCCGCAGTATGCGAGAGGAGGTGGCGTACAGTAATTGCCTTCGCGTCGTATCCGGCGTTCGTAAGAATCGAGGTATGCTCGATGGGCAGATAGGAATCAATTGATCCGGCCAACTCGATTTGGCCCATTTCCCATAGCCTCAATATAGCGGCGGCAACGAAGGGTTTGGTGACACTTGAGATTCGAACGGGGTGCGCAGTTGTCAATGGCTCGCTTCCCGACCTTTCGGTCACGCCCGCCACCACCCCGATCTCCAGATCCAGTTTCGGCGCTATGATATACGCTGTAGCTCCAGGCGCCCCATCGGCACGAACGAGATGGGAGACTAGAATTTGCGCCTTTGCCTGCAGCATCGTCGCCTTCTCACGGCGATCGTCAATGGCACAGCATGCCTCCACGGCGCCAAACTCCGACTGAACGGGCGTTGGCTGCTCCGATTTTGCGCCAATCAGCCCCGAAGCACCGCTAAGCTCTGCGCCCGTAGAAGCAGGAAACCATTCCTTATTGATGGCCATTTTTCCCTCCCCATTTTGTCCATCGAACAGCGAAGTCCGCATTAGATGACACTCCCAACGGCCGCGACGTCTTCTCACGGTAAAGGACAGTCAAGGCAGCGAACTCGCGACGCCATTCCTCTCCGGAAGCTCCGAATTGCAGCTATTCCGTCGTCGGTGAGGGCTTCGGCTTTCGCGAGGCCAAGCCGGTCGGCCATCCGGTCAGTAATGCCAACACCGAAAAAGACACCTCATCGGCAGTTGACTTGCAACCCGACGCCGGATGTGTAGCAAACGGGGCAAGCCGTCGCCTGATCATTTCGCTGTATAAGAGCACGATGGTCCCCAATATTGTTTTGTGAGCAATAGAACATAAAATTGCATTGCCCAAATAGGTACTTTCAATGTGGAATATTAATTTGGCTAATGTTCGCGCCACGGGCGGTGTTGGCATTTTATCTCCGCCCGGCTAGCTTCCCCAGCATCGGCACGCTCGGTGACCGTGCCGCATATCTCGCGAGCTCCGGCAGCTCCGTGCTGCGGTCAAAGGTGAAGCCAATTGCATTAAGAAGGAAAGGTGAGAACGTTTCGATGATCTTGGCTATGATCGAATGCGAGTGGTGGCTCTTTCTTGATCGTCACGGTATCGCTGCTCTCGCGCTCTATCAGCGACGTGGCGCGGGACGCATTCTCCGGTGAAAGAAGAGAAGATCGCCCTGCCAATGAGCGAACTGGAATCCCTAGCCAATAAGGGCAGGAGCTGTTGGCGCGCTGCAATATCGCGACTTGAGCTGCCATCCATAAGGTCCGCCTCAGCCGTGCATTTCCATATTGGTCTGGCCTCGAAACATTCCTGACTGGATTGTCGCAAGATCCATGCCGCAGAACTCCGCGCGACCTCGACTTGTGGGCCTACCATAAGGGCGTGGTGCTCGACTTCTCCCGGCCTGGCAAGCCGACCGACAACAGCTACATCGAGAGTTTCATGTATAGACGGCCCCGCGGGCGCAAGAGGCTTTCTGCAAGTTTAGTCATCACTCGGGTGCGTTCATGTATTCGGCCTTTGTCTGCGACCGAGACCATGGTCGCTGGCCCTGATGG
>NZ_JABDWM010000051.1:0-6098 GCF_019685295.1 Rhizobium sp. NLR22b | reverse complement strand
AGTCTTCGACGTCAGCGTCGAATGCCTGGATCCGCGCGAAATGGCCGAAGGTATCGCCTTTGCCGAGCTTCGTGCAGCCGCCGGCGCCCTTTCCAAATCCCGGATCAGCATTTGCCGAGGTTCTAAGTGGAAAGGACTTCAATACTTCGTGCTGTTGATGCATGCGTCGATCACGAGTTGGAATTTCTGACAGAACTGTTTGCGCCCGGGCTGCTGGAATGGCGCCGACGAGGTGCGCGATTTGCAGGTTAGCATGTGCATTGGCTTGAGTATGAGAGCTGCGGCGCTGCGTCCTACATCCACATCTCACAAACGCGCTCCTTGCCATTGGATAGAAAGGATCATTCATGACATCAGGATTGTCATTTCGGGTAGCCGAGTTTGAGGATCTCGATGAGATCCTGTTGATGCTTCGGCTGCTGGCCGAATCCCTCGGCGTTATCGGGTGCTTCAAATGCACTCGGGACGATATCGAAATCGCCGGCTTCGGTCCTCGATGCGAGTTCACCGTGATGCTGGCCGAGCTCGAGGGCAAGATCGCAGCCATCTGCCTCTACTTCCCGGTGTTTTCTACTTGGATGG
Organism: Rhizobium sp. NLR22b; assembly: GCF_019685295.1. NCBI lineage: Bacteria > Pseudomonadati > Pseudomonadota > Alphaproteobacteria > Hyphomicrobiales > Rhizobiaceae > Rhizobium > Rhizobium sp. NLR22b. The sequence goes on along the minus strand of NZ_JABDWM010000051.1, from coordinate 5,516 downwards.
GCAAGCCGGGCCTATATATTCAAGATCTGTTCGTTCACAAGGAATTCCGCAGCGCCAGGGTTGGTGAAAAGCTGTTGCGACACGTCGCCCGGATCGCGGGTAGTAGTGGCTACCGTTATCTTCGCCTGACCGTTAATCATGGCAACTTGGGAGGTGAGCGCTTCTACATCCGGCATGGATTCGAGCCGGCGAACGATGAGACGAGCTACCAACTCCATGGTATAGCATTCGACAATTTTTGTGACAGCGGGAAATGATGCTTCCGGGACTACACAAACGGCATTTTACCAAGCCGGAGGCTTCTGTCATGGCGACTGTCGATCACGATGGAAGCCGCTTTTTGCATAGAGGCGGTTGAATTCCAATTTGGATTGACGGCAACGGTGCGTGCCTGGACAATGTCTTCGTCGAGCCGTCGAGCCGTCGAGCCGTCGAGCCGTCGAGCCGTCGAGCCGTCGAGCCGTCGAGCCCTCGAGCGGTTCTGGCGTTCGATCAAATACGAGGAAGTCTACCTCCACGCCTACAGGTCCGTGTCCGAGGCGGGCGAAGCGCGATACCTCACGAGCGACTACGGGGCCAACCTTGCCAAGCAGACATCCGCCACCATAGGGTCAAATCCAGCGCGGATCACGCCACCGGCGGCCGAACGAGCAAGGTTGTTGGAAAAGCTTTCCAAAGCGGCATTGTCCCAGGCATTTCCAGACCGGCGCATCGAGCAGGTGATGAGTTGATCGCCAGAGGCGCTGGGAGTGCTAGCAAGTGTATTGGGTTACCCTGGTCCGAATGGTACAGCAGCGGATCCAGCTCCTCCTGTGCCGGACGGCCATGATCAGCGCGTCGGCTACTAGATGGGAGTCATACTTGCATTCATCGATCAGCCAACCACACGGCGGGAGAACAGATCCAGATTGGTCAAAAGCTCTTTGACGGACTACCGCAGTAACGGCGCCCGTGCGTCGAGGAAATCGCCGACGGCAGTTGTGAACTGTGCAAGGTCCTGTTCCGTCGTCGGCAAACTCAGCGCCATCATGCCGCGGCGCGCGATGTAGACCCCCGAGTCGAGCATGTCGAAGAAGAACAGCTCTTTGAGAGCCTCCTCCTTCGAGGTGATGGCGTAGGGGCGATCGATCTTGTTGCGACGAAAGTGGACCGTGGCGAGCGAGCCGAGGCCACTAAACTGCAGCGGTACGCCGGCCCTGTCAGACATCGCGTTGAGTTGCTCGCGTAGGCCCTCCCCTAGCGCAAACAGCTCGGCGGCCGCTGTGGCCGTAAACACTTCTTCCATTGCGGCGATCCCTGCAGCCATGGACATGACGTTGTTGTTGAATGTGCCGGCATGGGGCACACTGGAGACGAAGATGTCCATGATGTCGTGCCTTCCACCGAACGCACCGAAGCTCATGCCGCCGCCGATATATTTTCCTAGCGTGGTCATGTCAGGCAAGATACCGAGACGCTGCTGCAGACCGCCTGCCGACATGCGCGAGGTCATTACCTCGTCAAAAATCAGGATCGCACCGACACCGCGTGCAGCCTCGGCGATGGCAGCCAGAAAGAAAGGATCGGCTGCGATGCAGCCCCCGCTACCAAGCATTGGCTCCACTATGACAGCTGCAAGCTCCCCCGCTGCCGAGCGGATGGCGCCCACGGTGCCGTCGATGTCGTTGTAGTTACATAGTGTCACCGGGAACGTCGCATTGATTGGATTGAAACCGGTGGCGGGGTAGTACAGGAGGCTGCCGTGATAGCCGCCGCGAAACGCAATGATGCGGCTGCGCCCTGTCACTACCTGCGCGACGCTGAGCGCGATCAGGTTGGCCTCGGTGCCACTGTTGGTGAAGCGGATCATGTCAATGGACGGAAAGCGGCTGCAGAGAATTCTTGCAAAGCGCTGCTCGGCCTCCCCCACAGCGGCTAGGCTCAGTCCCCGCGCCAAAGCGCCGTGTAGAGCCGCACGGATGCGGCTGTCGCTGTGGCCAAAAAGGCCAGCGGTGTATTCTCCACACAAGTCCAGGTAGATGTTGTCATCGACGTCCCGAAGACGGCAGCCCTCGCCCCGCGCCATGGCGGTTGGAAAAGGCGCGTAGGCAAGCACGGTCCGGGTGTTGCCACCAGGGAGAACCTCTACCGCCGCGCGATGCAGCGCCGCACTCTTCGGGCGCTTTGCAGTGTAGCGCTCCCGTGCTTCGAGCAAGGCGGCGTCGAGGGAAGAATTCTGGTGGCCGGGGCTTTGAAGCATCACACGTTGGTCTCACTATGGCTGGACAGGATCATGCAATTGCACTTCTGGATCTACTAAGGGCTTAAAACACAGCGCGTCCGGACGGAAGAATTGCGAGCGCATGACACACGATCAAGGGTTGGTTTGGCCGCAAGAGCGGCGTTTAGTTTCCACTGCGGCAAACTCCTCAAATGCCGTGCCGTAAAGACCGTAGCTGGTCTCATTGTTCAGCGCCTCAAATCCATGCCGAAGATAGAAACGAGCACCCGCCTCGTTGCCATTATCAACTGTCAGGCGAAGATAACGGTAACCATCATGGTACGCGGTCCGGCCGACGTGGCGCAGCAGTTTTTCACCGACCCGATCATCGCGGAATTCCTCGTGAACAAACAGGTCTTGGATATACAGCCCCGCCTTTCCCATCCAGGTAGAAAAGATCGGAAAATAGAGAGACATCCCAGCAATCGTGTCGTCGACCTCGGCGAGCATCACTGTAAACTCGCGCCGGGGACCGAACCCAGCGGTTTCGATATCTTCTTTGGTGCATTTCAAGTGCTCGGGAACGCCAAGTGATTCAGCGAGCAAACGTAGTGCCCGCATAATCTCCTGGCTGTCCCCACGTTCGGCTACGCGAAAAGACACTACAGTCGACATAAACTACCCTTTCTGCACCGACGGCTGATTGTCGACGCCAGTTTAGCGGTCAGGAAATGACCTCAAGCAGCGCCGCGGCTCCCATACCCCAACCAATGCACATGCTAACGACGGCATACCGCGCTCCGCGCCTACGCCCTTCCAGCAGCGCATGGCCAACAAGGCGCGCTCCGCTCATCCCATAAGGATGACCGATCGAGATGGCGCCGCCATTAACATTCAGCTTAGCCGGATCAAGTCCCAGCCGGTCTCGGCAATAAACTAGCTGCGCGGCAAAAGCCTCGTTGATCTCAAACAGATCTATGTCGTCGACCGAAAGCCCGTGTCGGTTGAGCAGGATCGGAATGGCTAATGCGGGCCCAATTCCCATTTCCTCAGGAGCGCAGCCAACAGTCAGCATGCCGCGGAAGACACCAAGCGGGGTGATGTTTCGCGAGGCCGCTTGGGAGGCCGACATCAGGACGCAGGCGGAGGCGCCGTCTGAGAGTTGAGAGGAGTTGCCAGCAGTGACCGTCGAGCCCTCGCCGATAGTGGCTGGGAGCGCGGCCAAGCCTTCTAGAGTTGTGCCCGCTCGGTTGCATTCATCGCGCTTTACGTGCACGGATGCGATACTTTCCTCGCCCGTCTCCCGGTTTTTCAGAAGCTGCTTAGCTTCAACTGGAATCACCTCATCGGCGAATCGTCCCGCTTCCTGCGCGGCGGCGGTACGCTTCTGGCTGACTAGCGCATATTCATCTTGGTCCGCTCGGCTGACGTGATACTTGCGCGCAACAAGGTCCGCCGTTGCGAGCATTGGCATATAGTATCCGTCCCGAACTGTCGGAATACGATAATTGGTGGCGTTCCAATTCGAGTTCTGCACCAGCGATACGCTGTCCACACCGCCGGCCAAGACCACCTCACTGTCGCCGGACCGGATTTGGTTTGCTGCCGTCGCGATGGCGGATAGGCCGGATGCGCATTGCCGGTCGATTGTAGCGGCGGGCACATCGTCAGGAAGACCTGCGGCAAAGATGGCGTGCCGCGCAGCATTGATGCCGCTGGTGCCCTGGGTCAATGCACACCCGAGCGTGAAATCCTGCACTTCTCCGCCTTCCAGCCCGGCCCGCGCCAAGGCAGCGCGGACGGCATGGGCTGCCAGGACCGGCCCTTGCGTCGCGTTGAAAGCGCCGCGATAAGCCTTGCCGATCGGGGTACGGGCGGTGGAAACGATGACGGCGTCTCGCATGGTTACACTTTCTCCAGGCCGCACCAGTCGGCAATGAATAAGGCGGTCACTTGGGTCACGCGGCGGACCGAGGCCAGATCAACACGCTCGTTGAAGCCATGGATCGCTTCGGCGCGCGGTCCATAGACCAGCGCGGGCGTGTTTGCGTAGAGACCGAAGAAGCGGGCATCCGTCGTCGCGGTAATGGCCTCGCACTCCAACGGCGTGCCGGAGACAAGGCCGTGAGCACGGTCCAATGTTGCCAGCGCTGCGTGCGCTACCTCACTCTTGTCGTCCCTGAAAGAATAACCTTCGGCCGCAAAGCCGCTATAAACAATTTCCGGTCGGTTTCTTGCCAACAAGGGATGGTTTCGAGCCGCATCGGAAATGGTCTCTTCGATCATTAGGCGCACATCTTCAACGGCATGTCCTGGAAATACCCCTATGCGCGCATCGAAAACACACCACGCAGGGACGGAGCTGGCCCAGTCGCCGCCCTCGATCTTGCCGATGTTGAGGTTGAGAGCATGGCTGTGGCCGACATAGTCGTGATGGCGGCATTCCATTGCATTCATCTGCCGCTCCAGCCGGTGCAGCGCCTCAAACAACGGGATAGCCGCTTCGATAGCGTTTGCGCCAGAACCGGCATAAGCGACATGGGTCGGCAAACCCCTCAAGTGCACTTGAAACCAGATAACACCAACTTGTGAGGACACGAGCTTTTCGGCAAACGGCTCGGGGAGAAACGCCGCATCGGCGCGATAGCCACGCTGCAGGCAGGCGAGCGCACCGTTTCCAGTACATTCTTCCTCGACAACGGACTGAAAGAACACGTCGGCGGCAGGGCGCAGGCCGAGATGCTTCAACGCCTCGATTGCAAAGAGATTCGAGGCCAATCCGGCTTTCATGTCACCCGCGCCGCGGCCGTACATCCAGTCGCCATCGATGTAAGGATCGAAGGGCGGGCGGTTCCACATATCTAGTGGCCCGGTGGGCACGACGTCGATATGGCCGTTGAGGATCAGGCTGCGTCCGCTACGGGTTCGGCTACGCAGGCTACCCACCACGTTCACAGCATCCTCGTAATTGCCTATGACTGGTGAGAAGCCGGGCAGGTTTGATATGTCATTCACGTCGATTTCCCAGCGATCGACGTCAAAGCCGCGATCAGACAAATCTGTGGCAACAATATCCTGTGCCGATTGTTCTTGGCCTCGGGTCGAAGTTTGGCGCACCAGTTCGGCTAAAAATTCCAGTTCACTCTCGAAGACCGAATCGACGGCATGGAGGATAGTCGTCCTGTCCATTTAAAACCTCGGCAAATCTTGATTTGGAACATGGAAGGCCGTGCCGGTGACGGCCTCTAGTGCGGCAATACTGGTACCAGCAGCGATCTCGCGAAGGTACAAACCGTCGGCGGCGACGTCGAAGACC
>NZ_JABDWM010000050.1:2500-5000 GCF_019685295.1 Rhizobium sp. NLR22b | reverse complement strand
CTCTCCTCTTAACCTTCCAGCACCGGGCAGGCGTCAGACCCTATACGTCGTCTTGCGACTTCGCAGAGCCCTGTGTTTTTGATAAACAGTCGCTACCCCCTGGTCTGTGCCACCCCACAAGAGTTGCCTCATATGGGGTCACGCTTCTTCCGAAGTTACGCGTGCAATTTGCCGAGTTCCTTCAACATAGTTCTCTCAAGCGCCTTGGTATACTCTACCTGACCACCTGTGTCGGTTTCGGGTACGGTCTATACGGTGGAGCTATTTCCTGGAACCGCTCCGCTGCCCATCCAATCCAATTAGAATGAACAACTTGTGCAATCCGTCACTACCACCAGGCCCACGAATATTAACGTGGTTCCCATCGACTACGCGTGTCCGCCTCGTCTTAGGGGCCGGCTAACCCTGCTCAGATTAACTTTAAGCAGGAACCCTTGGTCTTTCGGCGAGAGGGTCTCTCACCCTCTTTATCGTTACTCATGTCAACATTCGCACTTCCGATACCTCCAGGAGCCCTCACGGGTCTCCCTTCATCAGCTTACGGAACGCTCCGCTACCACGTGTATTGCTACACATCCTCAGCTTCGGTGCATGGCTTCAGCCCCGTTACATTTTCGGCGCAAAGACCCTTATTTAGACCAGTGAGCTGTTACGCTTTCTTTAAATGATGGCTGCTTCTAAGCCAACATCCTGGTTGTTTTGGGATCCTCACATCCTTTCCCACTTAGCCATGACTTGGGGACCTTAGCTGGAGGTTAGGGTTGTTGCCCTTTTCACGACGGACGTTAGCACCCGCCGTGTGTCTGCCGAGTAGTACTCCCCGGTATTCGGAGTTTGGTTAGGATCAGTAAGACGGTGAGTCCCCATAGCCCATCCAGTGCTCTACCCCCGGGGGTATTCGCTCGACGCTCTACCTAAATAGATTTCGCGGAGAACCAGCTATTTCCGAGTTTGATTGGCCTTTCACCCCTAGCCACAAGTCATCCCAATCTATTGCAACAGATGCGGGTTCGGTCCTCCAGTTGGTGTTACCCAACCTTCAACCTGCTCATGGCTAGATCACTCGGTTTCGGGTCTAATGCAACAAACTATATCGCCCTGTTCAGACTCGCTTTCGCTGCGCCTACACCTACCGGCTTAAGCTTGCTTGTTACACTAAGTCGTTGACCCATTATACAAAAGGTACGCCGTCACCCTTGCGGGCTCCGACTGTTTGTAGGCATCCGGTTTCAGGTTCTATTTCACTCCCCTTGTCGGGGTGCTTTTCACCTTTCCCTCACGGTACTTGTTCGCTATCGGTCATGCACGAGTACTTAGGCTTGGAGAGTGGTCTCCCCATGTTCAGACAGGATTTCTCGTGTCCCGCCCTACTCTAGGACAATCATGATATCTACGCGTACGGGGCTGTCACCCACTACGGCCGCACTTTCCAGAGCGTTCCACTTTAATCACAATTGCCACTGGCCTGGTCCGCGTTCGCTCGCCACTACTTGCGGAGTCTCGGTTGATGTCCTTTCCTGCAGGTACTTAGATGTTTCAGTTCCCTGCGTTCGCTTCTTACACCCTATGTATTCAGGTGCAGATACCTTATCACAATGCTTGGAAACCTGAGGCGCCTTCGACGCATCAGGCAATAGCCAATAGGCAGTAGCCAGTAGTTCTCACCACTGCCTATTGCCTCGTTCCTACTGCCTGCGCCAAAGGCGCATCAGATTTTCCAAGCATTTAAGGTGGGTTGCCCCATTCGGAGATCCATGGATCAAAGCTCATTCGCAGCTCCCCACGGCTTTTCGCAGCGTATCACGTCCTTCATCGCCTGTGCATGCCAAGGCATCCACCAAATGCCCTTACGACACTTAATCGTTCTCATTGCCAATGCTCATCGTCTTTGTTTGATTTGGCAAACCTTATCCACTCGGCTTTCGCCCCAGTTTGAGACAAAAGAGTGGGGGTGCCAAATCCGACTATCCGGACAACCTTGCGATTGCCGCCAGCCGGGCCAAACATGCGTGATTACCTTTTACAATCACGCTTTCTAACAATGCCATCGACGTGTTCGACCTGATCACTTTATTGGAGCTACGCCGAGCAGCTCGCTTGTGTCAGGTCTTAAGACCAGCTTCTCGAGATTGGATCCGATACCGCGCGGTCAGGCAACGGTAATCCGACCGTTCATCAGACGATGCCCGAAGGCAGCGAACAACAAACGATCCAGAGCGACAAGCTTCCTTCCACCCTCCAGTCCCTCCACCACATCCGGCCGGCTAGGCCATCCATGGGTTCACAAGAACTGGGCTCGGACGCCATGGGCCAAAACCCACAACACCTGGAAGCCTCCAGATCAATCTTCTCTTCACAATGTATGCAGAACAGGCATCAGGCTCAAAGCCGATGCAAACTTTTATTTTCTTCAAAGGATATCTCTTAACCGCCAGCAATGACCCACCAAATACAGGCCAGAGGCCGTCGGCCATCGTTGGCCGGCCCGTCCGGAGCGCAG